>JBEVNE010000153.1:0-12358 GCA_040508275.1 Duganella sp. | reverse complement strand
TACTTCTTGTGAACATTTAATGTTTTAAGTATCGCGGAAACAAGTTCCGCGTGCACTTCCATCAAACGTCCACACTTATCGACTGTTAATTTTTAAAGAACTTTATTCGGTACTGCTTGCTGTATTACGAAGCGTTTTGTTCGTCAGCGAAGAAGAAAGAGTATGAAGCGTTTAGCTTATTTTCGTCAACCTTCTTTTTTTCTCGCTTCATTCAGCATCGCGTCTATCGTTGCGGTGCTGTGTTCTGCGAGGGACAGAACTATAGCAAAGGGCCGCCGGGCTGGCAAGGGTAAAATAGCGCTTTCACGCTTTCACGTTTCCCCGCTCACCATGACCATCCTGCTTACGACGCTTAACGCCCGCTACACCCATGCCTCGCTGGGCTTGCGCTATCTCCTGGCGAATATGGGGCCGTTGCAGGAGCAGACGCGCATCCAGGAATTCGTCATCGGCGCCAAGACCACTGAAATTGTCGAGCGCATCCTGGCGCACAAGCCGCGCATCGTCGGTTTCGGCATCTATATATGGAACGTCGAGGAAAGCACGCGGGTGATTGCCATGCTCAAGCGCGTGGCGCCGCAGGTGACCGTCGTGCTGGGTGGGCCGGAAGTGTCGTATGAGGCCAATGAACAGGAGATCGTGAAAATCTCCGACTACCTGATCACCGGCTGGGGCGACGTGACCTTTCCCAAGCTGTGCGGCGAGATACTCAACGGCCCCAAGCCGCTGATGAAAACCCACGTGGGCGTGCAGCCGCCGATGAACGATATCGCCCTGCCCTACGCTTTATATACCGACGACGACATCAAGAACCGCACGCTGTACGTAGAGGCCTCGCGCGGCTGTCCATTCAAATGCGAGTTTTGCCTGTCGTCGCTGGACAAGACGGCCTGGCCGTTTCCGCTCGATGCCTTTTTGGCCGAGATGGAAACACTGCATGCGCGCGGCGCGCGGCTGTTCAAGTTTGTGGACCGCACATTCAACCTCAATATCAAGACCAGCCTGAAGATCATGCAGTTCTTCCTCGATAAGCTCGAGGCCAATCCCGATGATCCCGTGTATGCCCACTTTGAGCTGGTGCCCGACCACCTGCCCGACGCCCTCAAGGAGGGCATCAGCAAATTCCCGCATGGGGCGCTGCAGTTCGAGATTGGTATCCAGAGTTTTAATCCGGTGGTGCAGGCGCTGGTCAGCCGCCGGCAGGATAACGCCAAGGCGGCCGACAATATCCGCTGGCTGACCACGCAATCGCACGCCCATATGCACGTGGACCTGATCGCCGGCCTGCCTGGTGAAACGGTGGAGAGCTTTGCCGAGGGGTTTAACAAGCTGTGGGCGCTCAACCCGCACGAAATCCAGTTCGGCATACTCAAGCGCCTGCGCGGCACGCCGATCATTCGCCATACGGAAGAATATGGCATGGTGTTTGATCCCTACCCGCCGTATACCATCCTGGCCAACCGCGATATCGACTTTGCCACCATGCAGCGGCTGGTGCGCTTTGCCCGCTACTGGGACCTGGTGGCCAATTCTGGCCGTTTTGCCAACACCTTGCCAGTGCTGCTCGGCGATGCGGCATTTGAGCGCTTCATGGCATTTTCTGACTGGCTGTATGCGAATACAGATGCCACCCACCGGATTGCACTGGAGCGCTTGGTCGCATTGGTGGGCAAATACCTGCAGGTGGGCGGCATGGACAAGGCAGAGGCGGAAACGCTGCTGGCCAGCGATTACTCCGGACCGAAGGCCAAGGCGGCGGAAACGCCAGCGCCCAAGCGGCAGGCGCGGCGGTTGGCGGCTTGAAGTGCTAACGGCTATGGCTTTTGGGTGAGCTGGCGCGCATTGCCAGCTACGAACACAAGTGGCGGGCCGGGCGAAAGTCCCTTAAACTGGCGGATATGCCTACAGCCCAAGAGCCCACCCTGACCCTGAACCCCGGCGCCGATCATGGCCCCTCCATGGTGGCGGGCGGCACCTGGCAGGTGCATGCGCTGGCGCAGGGCAAGGCCATGGCAACGCTCACGGGCGCGCTCAAAGCGGTCCGGGCCGACCAGTTGCACTGGGACTTGCGCGCCATCGACAGCATGGACCACATAGGTGCGCAACTGCTGTGGAATGCCTGGGGCAAAACCCGGCCGGCACGCTTGACCCTGACGCCAGGCCAGGAAGAATTTTTCAGCCGACTGGAAAGCACGGGCCCACTCGAACTGCCGCGCACACGCCAGCACCGCCTGACGCTGGTGATGAAACTGGGCATGGCGGTGCTGCTGTTCTTCGAGCACCTGTTCGCCTTTATCCGCATGGTCGGCCAGTTCACGCTCGATCTGGGGCGCCTGTTGCGCGCGCCGCAGCGCGGGCCGTGGAAGGAAATCTCGGCCAATATCTATCACGCTGGCTTCCAGGCGCTCGGCATCACCGCGCTGGTGGGCTTTTTGATCGGCGTGGTGTTTTCGTTTTTATCGGCGCAACAGCTGCGCAACTTTGGCGGCGATACCTTTATCGTCAACCTGCTCGGCATGAGCATCATCCGCGAACTGGGGCCGCTGCTGGCCGCCATCCTGGTGGCGGGGCGCTCCGGCTCATCCATTACCGCCCAACTGGGCGTGATGCGCGTGACCGAGGAACTCGACGCCATGCTGGTGATGGGTATCTCGCATGGCTTCCGCCTGATCATGCCCAAGGTGCTGGCCCTGGCCATTGCCATGCCGCTGCTGGTGATCTGGACCGATACCGTGGCCCTGATCGGCGGCATGCTGTCGGCCAAGGCAGAGCTGAACCTGTCGCCACAGTACTTCCTGCTCAAGCTGCCCGAAGCCGTACCGCTGGCAAATTACCTGATCGGCATTGGCAAGGGCGTGGTGTTCGGCGTGCTGATTGCGCTGGTGTCGTGTCACTTTGGCATGCGCATCAAGCCCAATACCGAAAGCCTGGGGCGCGGCACCACCACTTCGGTGGTGACCGCGATTACGGCCGTTATTCTGGCGGACGCGGTGTTCGCGATTGTCTTCAGCGGCGTGGGGTTCTGATGAGCGAGCACGAACACAGTTGCGGTCCCGCTTCGTTGCACAGCAACGGCGAACTCACGCTCGACGGCAGCGTGCCGATCGTCGATATCAGCGGCCTGTGGACCAAGTATGGCCGCACCGTGGTGCACCAGGACCTGAATCTGGAAATCGAACAGGGCGAAATCCTCTCCATCGTCGGCGGCTCAGGCACCGGCAAGACCACGCTGCTGCGCCAGATGCTGGGGCTGGAGCGGCCGGCGCGCGGCTGTGTGAAAGTCTTTGGGGAAGACATCAGCGAAATCAATGCCGCGCAGCTGCAGCAGCTGCGCAACCACTGGGGCATGCTGTTCCAGCAGGGCGCGCTATACTCGGCGCTGACGGTGTTCGACAACGTCGCCCAGCCCATGCGCGAACTGAAAGTGCTGCCCGAAGATCTGGTACGCGACGCCGTGCTGCTGAAAATGAATATGGTGGGCCTGGGGCCGGAACACGCCAACAAGATGCCGTCCGACCTGTCAGGCGGCATGGTCAAGCGGGTGGCGCTGGCGCGGGCGCTGGCGCTCGAACCCAAGCTGCTGTTCCTCGATGAACCCACCGCCGGTCTCGACCCCGACCTGTCCGAGGCCTTCGTGGCGCTGATCAAATCGCTGCACCGCGAACTGGGGCTGACGGTGGTCATGGTCACACACGACCTCGACACCCTGTTTGCGCTGTCCACCCGCATTGCCGTGCTGGCCGAAAAACACGTGATCGCGCTGGGGCCGCTACAGGACTTGCTCAAGGTCGATCACCCGTTCATCAAGGAGTTCTTCCTCGGCGACCGCGGACGCCGCGCGCTGGAAGCCCTCGATGAAAAGACTCACAAGGATAAGGAGCACTGATGGAAAACCGATCGCATGCACTGACCACCGGCTTTTTTACCATCACATTATTGATCGCCGCCATCGTGTTCGGCCTGTGGTTCAACCAGGACCGCGTGGAACGCGTACCGTATGTGATCGCCACCACCCAGGCGGTGCCCGGTCTGAACCCGCAGGCGCCGGTGCGCTACCGTGGGCTGGAAGTGGGCAAGGTGGCCAGCATCGCCTTCGATCCGCAGGCGGCCGGCCAGATCCTGGTCACGCTGAACATCAATACCGATGCCCCGATCACCCGCACCACGTTTGCCTCGCTGGGCTACCAGGGCGTGACCGGCATCGCCTTTATTTCGCTCGATGATGAGCAGGTGGGCTCACCTTTGCTGGCCACCAATAGCGACCATCCGGCGCGCATTCCGCTGCGCGCCGGCTTCCTCGACCAGGTGGAAAAGCGCGGCCGCGAAATCCTGTCGCAAACCGAGGAAGTCACGCGCCGCCTGAATACCCTGCTCAGCCCCGACAACCAGAAAGTCATGCTGGCCGCCTTTGCCGACGTCAGCGAAACCGCCAACAAGTACCGCGACCTGCCGGAAAAACTCGAACCGACCATTGCCAAACTGCCGGCACTGGCCAGCCAGGCGCAAACCACGCTCGATTCGTTCAACGCGCTGGCCACCGACCTCAATCGCCTGAGCAGCAGCCTGCAAGCGCCCGATGGGCCGATCGTGCGCGTCAGCGACTCGGTCGAGCGCATCACCACCTCGGTGGAATCGGTCACCAGCGGTCTGGAACTCGATACGCTGCCGCAGGTTAATTCCCTGTCCGACGATACCCGCGCCTCGATGCGCGCACTGCGCCGCACCATGAACAAGATTAACGACCGCCCGCAAAGCCTGATCTTCGGCGCCCCCGGCACGCCGCCCGGCCCCGGCGAAGAAGGTTTTGCAGCGCCGACCCGATAAGGACCCGCACCATGACCGCCATGCTCCGCTACCGCCACCACCTTGCCATAGCCGCCATGGCCGTCCTGCTGGGCGGCTGCGCCAGCAAGGGCCCGTCCCAGGCGCACTACGATTTTGGCCCTATCCCCCCTGCCGCCCCTGTCCCGGCCCAGGCTGCCGCCGCTGCCACCCTGGCGCCGCTGATCGTGGCCGATGTCAGCGGTCCGGCCTCGCTCGATTCCGAGCGCATGCAGTATCGCCTGCTGTATGCCGACGCCCGCCAGTCGCGTCCCTACGCGTATAACCAGTGGACCATCACCCCGCTGCAACTGATGACCCAGCGCCTGAAAGCGCGCATTGCCCAGGCGGGCGTGAAGGTGCTGTCCACCACCGATGCCGCCGTCGGCGCTCCCGTGCTGCGCACGGAGCTGGTCGATTTTGCACAGAATTTCGACAGCGCCGACAGCAGCCATGGCGTGATCACCTTGCGCGCTTCAGTCTTCCGCGCCCACAAGCTGCTGGACCAGAAAACCTTTACCCGCAGCGCTGCCGCCCCCAGCGCCAACGCCGCCGGCGGCGCACGTGCGCTGGCCGATGCCGCCGACGCGCTGTCGACCGATGTACTAGCCTGGCTGGCCACCCTGCCGGCAGCAGCACAATGACGGACGGCACCCCGGCCATGCCGCCGGTGGCGCCGTCAGAGGCTTCCGCAGCGCCTGCGCCAACGCCACTAGCGCCATCGCAGACGCCGCTGCCACCACAGCCACCACAGCCACGGAAGGCATCGCCCTTCACGCGCGCTGCTTTTCTGGCCTATCTGTTCCTGATCGTCTATGCCAGCTGGTTTCCGTTCACCGGCTGGCAAAATCAGGGCCTGTCGCCGTGGATCTTTTTGCACACCACCACCATGCCGCGTTACTGGACCATGTTCGACGCGGTCACCAATGTCATCGGCTATATCCCGCTGGGTACGCTGGCCGTGTATGCGCTATACCCGCATGTGCGCAATATCTGGGCCCTGCTGCTGGGCGCACTGACGGGCGTGCTGGTCTCGGGCACGATGGAAGCGGTACAGACATTTCTGCCGACGCGGGTATCGTCCAACCTGGACTTCTGGACCAATTCGGTGGGCTGCACGATAGGCGCGCTGATCGGCGTGCTGAGCGTGCGCCGACTGCTCGACCATAGCGAGCTCCAGCGATTGCGACGCGCCTGGTTTGCGCCGCACGCCAGCCAGGGCCTGGTGCTGCTGGCGCTGTGGCCGCTGGCGCAGATTTATCCGCAAAACTTCCTGTTCGGCCTGGGCCAGCTGCTGCCCATCCTGTCGGACTGGCTGTCGTGGGCGGCCGATGCCGAGATCGACCTGGCCAGCTATATCCGGCCCGACGTCATGCTGACAGTCGAGCAATACTGGCTGTCCGAAACCATCATCACCGCCTGCGGCATGGTGGGCGCTTCGCTCACGCTGCTGTGCCTGCTACGCAAGCCGGCCCCGCGCGGCTTGCTGGTGGCGGCCATGATCGTCGCTGCCATCGTCGTCAAGTCGCTGGCCTCGGCGCTGCTGTTTGCACCGGAAAACGCTTTTGTGTGGGTGACGCCGGGTGCCGAAGGCGGCTTTTTGATTGGCACCATCATGCTGGCTGGCCTGATGTTCGCCCCGCATGCGGCGCAGCGGCGGCTGGCTGTTACCACCTTGCTGCTGGCCATGGTGATCATCAATACCACCCCGGACAATCCGTATTTTGTGGCCACGCTGCAGGGCTGGGTGCAGGGGAAGTTCCTCAACTTTAATGGCGCGGCGCAATTCCTCAGCCTGCTGTGGCCCTTGTTTGCCATATGGTTCCTGTGTTTGCCTGCACATAAGCTCAACGCTGCCGGTCAAGGGCGGGTATCATAGCCGCTTCCCTTAGCGTCACAAGAGAGACCGCCATGAGCGACACGCCCTATTTCAAGCATCACGTGTTTTTCTGCATGAACAAGCGGGAAGACGGCCGCAACAGCTGCGGCGACCACGGCGCCGAAACGGCGCAAAAGCACGCCAAGAAGCGCTGCAAGGAACTCAACATCAATGGCCACGGCAAGGTACGCATCAACCAGGCCGGCTGCCTCGACCGCTGCGAGGAAGGCCCGCTGCTGGTGGTCTATCCAGAAGGAACCTGGTACACCTATGTGGACAAGGAAGACATCGATGAAATCATCGACAGTCACCTGGTCCAGGGCAAGGTCGTTGACCGTCTTAAAATTTAATTGGCAGATAGCATGAGTGTAGAAAAATTCACCCTGGCCGGCGCCGCCGGCCTGATGGAAGGCGTGATCGACCACCCGGAAGGCGCGCCGCGCGGCATCGCCCTGGTAGCCCACCCGCATCCGCTGTTTGGCGGCACCATGGATAACAAGGTGGCCGTCACGCTGATGCGCACCTTTGTCAAACTCGGCTACGTGGTGGCGCGGATTAACTTTCGTGGCGTCGGCACCTCCGAAGGCGTGCATGACCACGGCAACGGCGAAACCGACGACATGGCGTTGCTGCACGCCTGGATGATCGAGAAATTCCCCGGCCTGCCAGTAACGCTGTCGGGCTTTTCGTTTGGCACCTATGTACAGTCGCAACTGGCGCAGCGCCTGGCCGCCGCCGGCACGCCGGCCGAACGGCTGGTGCTGGTGGGCGCCGCCGCCAAAAAATGGCAGATGGCCGACATTCCTGCGGACACCATCCTGATCCACGGTGAAAACGACGACACCATTCCGCTGGCCGACGTGCTCGACTGGGTGCGCCCGCAGGACATCCCCGTGATCGTCATTCCCGGCGCCGACCACTTTTTCCACCGCAAGCTGCACCACATTAAAAGCTGGGTGACCCAGCTATGGCGCCGCCCCGGCGAAGTTGCCCAAACAGAAACAGACGCCGTCACGGCAAACTAAGGTTTTATAATTCTGGTCCCCTTCTGCTGCTTTTTTAACTTATTACCGAACACCGCCCATGAAAAAATTTATCGCGGCCCTGGCTGCCAGTGTGTTGATGATGTCCGCCGCCGTGGCGCAAACCCTGCCGCCGCCAACCATCGCTGCCAAATCGTGGCTGCTGCTGGACGCCACCAGCGGCCAGATCATCGCTTCGCAAGACCCCAATCTGCGCATCGAACCCGCCTCGCTGACCAAGGTCATGACTGCCTACGTGGTCTTTGGCGCACTGCGCGACAAGAAGATCGACATCAAACAGATGGTCAATGTGTCCACCAAGGCGTGGAAGGTCGATTCGAGCAGCTCCAAGATGTTCATCGACCCGGCCACCCCGGTCAGCATCAGCGACCTGCTGCATGGCTTGATGGTGCAATCCGGTAACGATGCCGCCGTGGCGCTGGCGGAAGCCGTTGCCGGCGACGAATCGGCCTTCGTGGTGATGATGAACAAGGAAGCGGAACGCATGGGCCTCAAGTCCACCCGTTTCGGCAATCCGCACGGCCTGCCCAGCCCGGACAATTATTCGACCGCGCAAGACCTGTCGGTACTGGCCAAGCGCGTGATCCTCGACTTCCCCGAGTTTTACAAGATCGACTCGGTCAAGAGCTTTACCTATAACAAGATCACCCAGCAGAACCGCAACCGCCTGCTGTGGTTGGACCCGACCGTCGATGGCATGAAAACCGGCCACACGGAAGCGGCCGGCTATTGCATGATCGCCTCGGCGCGCCGTCCCAACGGCACCGGCGAACGCCGCCTGATTTCGGTAGTGCTGGGCACCAATTCCGACGCCACCCGTACGCAGGAAAGCCAGAAGCTGCTGAACTGGGGCTTCCAGAACTTTGACACGGTCAAGCTGTACTCGAAGGGTCAGGCGATTGCCACACCGGAAATCTGGAAAGGCTCCAAGAACGAAGTCAAGATCGGCTTTACCAATGACGTACTGGTGACGGTGCCGAAAGGCGTGGCCGCCAAGCTCAAGCCGGTGCTCGAACGCAAAGACCCGCTGGTAGCGCCGCTGGCCCAAAACAGCAACGTCGGCTCGCTCAAGATGATGGTGGACGGCAAACCGCTGCTCGACCTGCCGGTGGTCTCGCTGGAAGCCGTGGAAGAAGCCTCGATCTTCGGCCGCGCCTGGGATTCGATCCGCCTGTGGATGAAATAATGGCCCAGTCCCAACCGTCCTGTCCCGCCATCGCCACCGTAACCGGCGATGGTGGTTTGCAGCTCTCGCGCATTGTCGCCGGCATGTGGCGCATGAATGAGTGGGGCATGGCGCCGCAACAGCGCCTGGCCCTGATTGAACAATGCCTGGAACTGGGCGTGACCAGCTTCGACCATGCCGATATTTACGGCGGCTACGCGGTCGAAGCCACGTTTGGCGAAGCACTGGCGCTCAAGCCGTCGCTGCGCCAGCAGATGCAACTGGTCAGCAAATGCGGCATCAAGCTGCTGGCCGAGGCCCGCCCCGAGCACACGATCCAGCACTACGACACCAGCGCCAGCCACATCATCGCCTCGGCCGAACAGTCGCTGCGTGCACTCGGCACCGACCACCTCGACCTGCTGCTGATCCACCGTCCCGATCCGTTGATGAACTTTGACGAGATCGCCGGCGCCTTCGAGCGCCTGCGCCAGGATGGCAAGGTGCGGCATTTTGGCGTGTCCAACTTTAGCCGCCACCAGTTCGAAAGCCTGAACCGCCGCATTGCACTGGCAACCAATCAGGTCGAGTTTTCGCCTTTATGCATGGCGCCGATGTTCGATGAAACCTTCGACGGCCTGCAAGACCTGGGCGTGGCGCCGATGATCTGGTCGCCGCTGGCCGGTGGCCGCCTGTTCAGCAGCAGCGATGCGGCAGCCGTGCGCACGCGCGCCATGATTCAGCAAGTGGCCGATGAGCTGCAACGCCCGTTCACCAGCGTGGTGTTCGCGTGGATCATGCAATTGCCCTGCCGACCGATCGGCCTGACCGGCTCCGGCCGCATCGAGGCGATTGCCGAGGCCGTGCAAGCGACCGAGTTCAGCCTGAGCCGCAGCCAGTGGTTTGAGATTCTGCGCGCAGCGCGCGGGCACGAGGTCGCCTAGCTCTCACACCCTCTCACACCTGGTCTTCATCGCCGTAGACGACTGGCGGCGCCACGCCAGTCCAGCCGCTGCGCCACGCAATGTTGAGCAACAGCGTGGCGCTGATGTACAGCAGGAAGAACAGCACGAAATACTTGGCCTGCAGCCACACCAGCAGGCCGATATTGATCAGCAGCACCAGCAACGCCACCCAGCCCAGCTTTTGCTTGGAGCTGGGGAAGCGCACGGTGGACACCATCAGGCTACCCACCGCAAACAACAGCAGTACGATCAGCACGGCCTGCCAGCCAGTGGCAGGCGGCTGCGGCCAGGCCACCACCACCGCCGCCACGCAGGCGGCGCCCGCCGTGATCGGCATGCCGACAAAATAACGGGGATCGGTACGACCGACGCTGACGTTAAAGCGCGCCAGGCGCAATGCCCCGCACGCCACAAAGAAGAAGCTGGCAATGCCGCCGGCGCGCAGCAGCGTTGGCTCCGACGCGCCCAGTTGCACAAATCCATAGCAGTACAGCAGCAAGCCGGGAGCGCAGCCAAAGTTCATCACGTCGGCAATCGAATCGAGCTGCATGCCAAAGGCGGACTGGGTGTTGGTGGCGCGCGCCACCATGCCGTCGAGCGCGTCGAAGACGCCGGCCAGCACCAGCAGTATCGCGGACAGGCGGTAATCCTGGGGCGAGCCGACCAGTGCATTGTCGACAGAAATGACGATACTGCCGAAGCCGCAGGCAATCGACATCAGGGTCACCATGCTGGGCAGGGCGAATTTGGCGCGCTGCATGCGCGCTTGATTGGCAGGTTTCAACTTGAGATCATGGAAATGCCGCAAACGGCGGATGGCACGAAGCTTACCATTGTTGGCCCCGCCAACGGCACGCTGCACGTCAGCGCTCTGCAGCATGTTGCGTGCCCGATAAAGCAAATATGGCATAGAATCGTCCTTGTTTTGGCCGCCTTATGCTTAGCCCAAGGGAGGGTTTTTCATGTATTTCCATCATCGCCGGCAGCTTGCCACCTCCACCCTGCTGCTTGCCGCCATGCTGGCGGGATGCGGCGGCGGCAGTGGCGATAGTGGCACTTCCGGCGCCGGCTTGAGCGGCAACGGTGGCGGAACCGTGATCACGGTACCGGTGGAGGCTAACGCTCCCACCCTGAGCGGCAATATCGCCCTCGACGGCGTCAACTGGATTAACTACCGGCGCAATATGCTGGGCCTGTCCACGCTGACGCGCAACAACATCATCGACCGCGCAGCGCAATCGCATTCCGACTATCAGCGCAGCAACAATACCGTGACCCATGACCAGGTATCAGGGCGTCCCGGCTTTACCGGCGTAACACTGGCCAACCGCCTGACAGCCGTCGGCTACACGCTCAGCCAGCCGCCAGGCTGGGCAGTGGGAGAAGTCATCTCGGCCGCCACCAATAACTCGGGCTTTTATCACGCAGAAGAATTGATTACCGCCATTTATCACCGGTTTGTCCTGTTCGAACCGGTTTTCAGGGAAATCGGCACCGGCGCGGCAACCACCAGCAACAACTACACCTACTTTACCGCTGATCTGGCGACCAACACCGGACTGGGCGCGGGATTGGGGCTTGGCCGGATCGCCATCTATCCGGTCAACAGCCAGACTGGCATACCGACCAATTTCTTCAGCGATAACGAATCGCCCGATCCCGTGCCCAATCAAAACGAAGTCGGCTATCCGATCAGTGTGCATGCCGACAGCGGGCCTAATGGCGACCTGACCGTGCAGAGCTTTACCGTTGCGCCGCGCGGCGGCGCAACCCTGAGCACACGCCTGCTCAGCCATGCCACCGATTCCGCCACACCGGAAAAAGTGGCGGCCATCGTGCCACTGGCGCCGCTGCGCGCCAACACCACCTACGATGTGAGTTTCCGGGGCGCAGTACATGGCGTGACGGTCGCGCGCGATTGGTCGTTCACTACCCGTTAGCGCACCAGTCTGGTATGGTGGGACTTTCCCATTGGCATTATTTTTGAATGATGACGACTCCCGCTCCCGTCCCGCCGGTCCTGGAAGGCCAGATTCTGCAAGTGGAAACCGGCCTGCAACAGCTGATGGGCGATCACGCGCTGTACCGCCAGATCCTGCAACGCTTTCGCCAGCGCTACGCCGATAGCGCCGAGCAGGCGCGTACCAGCCTGCTGGCCGGCGACAGCGCCTCGGCCCGACATACCGTGCACACGCTCAAGGGAGCGGCCGGCATGATCGGCGCCCAACAGGTGTACCTTCTCACGCTGGCGCTGGAGCCGCTGTTTGCCGGCCCGCCCGCTCAGTGCATCGGCCCGCTGGCCCAGCTGGCGCAAGCCCTGCGCAGTCTGATCAAGGCGATTGATGTGGAATTGTCGGCGTCCGTGACGCCAGCGGTGCCCTGCACTAGCGCGGCCATGCCGCCAACTGGTGATCAGCGCCCCGCCACCGGCATGCTGGTGCGACACCTGGCACGGCTGCTGGAAGAAGGCGACGGCGCCGCCATC
>JBEVNE010000046.1:0-31970 GCA_040508275.1 Duganella sp. | reverse complement strand
CCAAGTACTCTATCCAGCTGAGCTACAGCCGCTTAAGCAACATTGTAACGCATAAACTTTATTTTGCAAAATCCGATATTTCTATCATTTTTGTTTGCCCGGCTTCCCAAGAAGCCGCACAAACTATTCTGCGCATTGTTTTTATGCTTTGCTGCATCTCTTTCACAAGGCATGCCCCGCAAAAGAAGCAGCATTATAGGGAGACTCGCCGCGCTTGTCCAGTCCCACCCGGCGAATGTTCAAACGCCAAATTCCGCCGCCGCCTTGGCTGTCCATAAAGCCTGCTCATACGACGGGAATGGTTCGCCATAACAATCGACCTCGCCATCGGCGCCGACAAACTTTACCCACCATCCTTGCGCGTCTTCCAGAATACCGATATCGCCTTCGCCGCAAACGCCGGCAAGCTGCTCGCCGGATTCAAGCGCCACAATCCTTACGCCCCGGTGCCGTACTATTGTTGCCATCCCACTCCCCTTGTTGTTCAACACGCCGCCCCGCAGTGCAACATGAGCGTTCTTGCATGGTTTTCCCGCATCATACACGCACGTTATCACCGTCATCATCAATAAAAATTTGCATTCGATGGCGCGATGCAGCATCATTCATCTGTCTCCTCTATTCTCCTCCAAGGAAATAGATTTAGCCCGCTCAGTGTAGCGGGCTTTTTTTTTACCGTGTACGATGCGTTCATCTTACGAACCAGTCAACTCAGGTTACATCCTATGCCGCTTACCGATTCGATCGCCGCTCCCGCCCCGGACTGGTCTGGCACCGCCCTCGGCGATTCCAGCACCTGGCCCGCCAGCCTGCAACTGACGATCGACATCCTGCTCAATGCTCCCGTGCCCATGCTGCTGCAATGGGGCGAGCAAGGCATCATGGTGTTTAATGAAGCGTATGCCACGCTGATCGGTTTGCCCAGCCTGCAGGCGCCAGGCGGCGATATCCCTTCGCTACAGCCATCGGCATGGACCTGGAATCCGCACGCGCTCGAGCACGCGCGCCAGGGCCATAGCGCCAGCTACCGCGCCCGCAACCTGCCGGTGTGGCGCGACGACGCCTTTACCGAAAAGTCGCTCGATTTGTACTACACGCCGATACGCGACGGACAGCACGGCGTGGCCGGCGTGCTGTGCTGCCTGAGCCCGGCCCAGTCCGTGCCGGCGCAGACCACCGAACGCGCGCTGCGCCTGCTGGTGGTGGAAGACAATCCCGACGCCCGCTATCTGGTCTGCGAAACGCTGCGCGCACTCGGCCACGAGGTGGAAGCAGCGGCCACCGGCGAGGAAGCGCTGCCGCAATTGCGCAACCAGTCGTTCGATGTGTTGTTTACCGATGTCAGCCTGCCTGGCATGTCCGGCGTGGACCTGGCGCGCCAGGCACGCCAGCTGAAGCCGCAACTGGAATTGCTGTTCGCCTCCGGCTACGGCGACGAACTGACGCGCCACCTGGAGTTTCCAGCCCACTCGCTGCAAAAGCCGTACGATATCGACTTGCTGCAGAGCGCACTGGCGGAGATTTCGCAACGGGTAGCGGCCTGAGCGGCCTGAGCGGCCTTTCTTGGCGCAGCGACCAAGCGTGCGGCGCATTGGCGCGAGATGGGACTACAATGGTCAAACCGATAACCGTTCAGTCTTAGCAACGCGTGCTGTCCGCCTGTCGGCGGTCTTGGCAACGCGGCGGTCTGCAGCCACCCATGATTTTACCCAACGAGCGTCACGACGCCCACCTTGCTGCCATCTCTGCGGATAACGCTGCCCAGGGCGATCCGACGCCAGCGCCGGACGTGCTGCACAGCGCACGCGAAGCCCTGCACCAGAGCGAACGCGAGCTGCGCGCCCTGGCCGATTCAATGCCGCAACTGGCCTGGATCGCCGAACAAGACGGCTCCATGATCTGGTACAACCAGCGCTGGTACGACTACACGGGCGCCACGCCGGCGCAAATGGCTGGCGATGGCTGGCGCCAGGTGTATGCCCCCGACTGCGTCGATGCGCTCGACCAGCTGTGGCAACACAGCCGCGCCAGCGGTGAGCCGCTCGAGCTCGAAGTGCCGATCCGCAGCGCCAGCGGCGAATTCCGCTGGTTCCTGATGCGCGCCAATGCCGTCCACGATGACAATGGCCAACTGCTGCGCTGGTTTGGCACCAGTACCGACGTGGACCAGGTCAAGCGCGCCCAGGAAGCCTTGCGCGACGAAACTGCGGCGCTCGAACTGGTCAACAGCACCGGCACCGCACTGGCCTCGCGGCGCGACCTGCCGTCGCTGCTGCAGGAACTCACCGATGCCGCCACCAGCATCAGCGGCGCCCGCTACGGTGCATTTTTTTACCATGACAGTGGGGCCGATGGCGCCGTCACCATGCAGCACACGGTGTCCAGCGGTGCCCGTGCCAGCTTCGTGGATTTTTGCGCGCCACGCGCCAGCGCCATGCTCGACAGCAGCAGCGCTCCCGGCGGGCCTATCCGCAGCGATGACCTGCCCGAAGATATCGATGAACAGCACGGCAGTCCCAACCGGGGCTTGCCGCCCGGACGTGCGCTGGTGCGCAGCTATCTGGCCGTGCCGGTGGCGCTGAACACCGGCAAGGTCATCGGCTGCCTGTTTTTCGGCCACCCCGAGCCCGCCATGTTTACAGCGCGCACCGAGCGCATCATCAGCGGTATTGCTGCCCAGGCCGCGATTGCGATCGACAACGCCCGCCTGTACGAGGCCAGCCAGCAAGCCGCCGAAGAGCGCAAGCTGCTGCTCGACCGCGAGCGCGCAGCACGCGCCGAGGCCGAACGTACCAGCCACATCAAAGACGAATTCCTCGCCACGCTGTCGCATGAGCTGCGCACGCCGCTCACGGCCATCCTTGGCTGGTCGCAGGTGCTACGCCGTGGCAACCGCGACGAAGCCAACCTGCAGCGCGGCCTGCAGACCATAGAACGCAATGCGCGCGCCCAGGCGCAACTGATCGAAGACCTGCTCGACATGAGCAGCATCGCTTCGGGCAAGGTCAGGCTGTCCTTGCTGCCGCTGTCGCCGGCCGCCATCGTCAGCGCCACCATCGATACCGTGCGCCCCGCCGCCGAAGCCAAGCACATCACCATTCTTACCGAGTTCGAAGCCGCCACCGGCATGGTCTCGGGAGACGCCAGCCGTTTGCAGCAGATTATCTGGAATCTGCTGTCCAACGCCCTCAAATTTACCCCCCAGGGCGGTACGGTCACGGTGAGCGTGCGGCGCGAGGACGAACAGGTCGCCATTGCCGTGTGCGACAACGGCATTGGCATTGCCGCTGATTTTATCGACCATGCATTCGAACACTTCCGCCAGGCCGACCCCAGCACCACGCGCCAGCACAGCGGGCTGGGCTTGGGATTATCGATTGCCAAGCACCTGGTCGAGCAACATGGCGGCACCATCAGCGCCAGCAGCGAGGGCGCCGGGCAAGGCGCCTGCTTCACCGTCCGCCTGCCGCGCCTGCCAGCAGACGACGAGCAGCTCCTGACGGCGTCCAGCACTGCCGTAGCGCAGCTTCATGTTGCGCCGCACACTGGATGAAACCGTTGTCAAGTGGCTTTTTCGCACACATTTCGGCAGCACCGCCAGCAGCCCGTGTGTGCATCCGAGGCCGGCATTGCATGTCGCCCGCCATCTCCTCTTCCCTCTGCAGCGCGATATCATGCAACAAATACACGTAAATATTCTTGCTACAATATATTTATTGCATTCCTACCCATAGACGCGGCAATGTCCTACAAGCAATTTGAAACCTGCTTGTTAGACTGGAAAATTAAGGAAAAGCAGGTACAATTATTTCCTCATGGAAATAAGTTACATATGTGTGCGTCGCAGCACAGAGCTTTGCGATATTCTTTATTTATTATGGGCATTGATGCGGCCACGCCCCCGCCGCTTATATGAGATTGACAGAGACAACTATGCCGAGCCGAGACGAAATTCTGCACGCCAAGATTTTGGTGGTAGATGACAGTGCCGACAACGTCGAGCTGATGCTGGAAATTCTGCGCGAAGCAGGTTATACCGACGTGTCATCGACCATGCTGCCCGAGCAGGTGTGCCCCCTGCACCGGCAGCATTGCTACGACCTGATTTTGCTGGACTTGCAGATGCCGGGCCTGAATGGATTCCAGGTCATGAAAGGCCTGAAGGAAATCGAACAAGGCGGCTATCTGCCCGTACTGGCCCTGACAGCGCAGCCGAGCTTCAAGATTGCCGCACTGGAGGCCGGTGCGCGCGACTTCATCAGCAAGCCTTTCGATCTGCTCGAAGTGCACAAGCGCATCCACAACATGCTGGAAGTACGCCTGCTGTACAAGGAACTGGCCCAGTACAGCCGCCAGCAGCAGGAACTCGCGCTGCACGATCCGCTGACCGGTCTGCCCAACCGCCGTCTGCTCGAAGACCGCATTGCCACCACGATTCAGCACGCCACGCGCCAGCAGAACAAGGCGGCGGTAATGTACCTGGACCTGGACGGCTTCAAGCCGATCAACGATACCTACGGCCATGCGGCCGGCGACGAAATTCTGAAAATGGTGGCGCAGCGGCTGGTCAGCTGCGCACGCAAGGAAGATACCGTGGCGCGCGTGGGCGGTGACGAGTTCGTCATCGTGATGGGCAATATCACCCATGTCGGCGACACCCAGGAGCCGGCCAGCAAGCTGATCGAAGCGGTGTCGGAGCCCTACCTGGTCAATGGCCATACCTTGCAACTGTCGACCAGTATTGGTATCGGTATCTTCCCCGATGATGCCGATGAAGTGGCGGCCGTGATCGCAGTGGCCGATGCCGCACTGTACGAAGCCAAGCGTTCGGGCAAGAACCGCAGCTGCACGGCGCAGACGCTGCGCAATGCGGAGCCACGGCAGGAGGCGATGTCCACCAGCGCTGCCTGAGCGGCGCAGCCGATATCACAAGCGAAAAAAAGGGCGATCCCTGTGTGGAATCGCCCTTTTTTTGTCAGCAGACCGCGTCAGGCTGCGGTCTTTTCCTTTTTGGCGCTTTTACTGCATTCATCGCCAGAGCAGCTCTGCTGGTGATCGTCCTTGGCATTGACCATATCGGGCGGTACTTCGATGCGGGTGATGCCGGCATCGACCGACAGCGGATCGCTGGCCGGGAAGGTCATTTCCAGGCCGTCGTCCAGCAGGGTTTCGCGCGCCTGCTCCTGTGGCGTGGCTTGCTCCAGGTCGGCCAGCGTGGTGATCGCTTCGGCCCATTTGACGAATTCCAGCCTGGCCAGGTCGCGCACCGTATGCACGTTGAAGGCCTGTGCCAGCGCCTTGGCGTCCTTGGGGCTGATGCCGCGCAGGGCGCTGACAGGGGCATTGGCCAACGCGCGGAAGTTATGGCCGACAAATTCCTTGTCCACGACAGTATCGATATTCATGATGACTTCCTTTCGTTGCGAATGATGGACCAACTGTGACAGGCATGCCGCCGCCAGTCTGTGCGCAAGCAAACATTGGGGGGCGCAGCACCCCTGGCGTGCAAGCCGAACGCCGCCTGTTGCAAAGCTCGGGTATCATCGGGGACAGCGCTTGTTTACTATTTACATTAGGTCTTTCTATTCAAACAGAGAACAATATGTCCGTAACGGTTCCACCCCAAGACGACCAGCACGATGCGCGGCGCAGCGCCGACCTGAGCGAACTGCTCGGCCACGTCCATACCTGCTGGGATAACGAACGCCGCTCGCTGTCGCGCCAGTTGCACGACAGCCTCGGCTCCTCGCTGACGGCGCTGACCATGCACCTGGGCCTGCTGATGCAAAAACTGCCGGCCGACGAAGCGCTGCAAAACCGCGCCGCCCACATGAAGCAGTTGCTGGGGCAAATCGTCGAAACCAACCGGCAGATGCAGATCAAGCTGTGGAACGACAAGCTCGAATTCCTCGGCGTGCGGGTGGCGTTGGGCGAGCTGGTCGAACAGTTTGGCCAGCAGCATGGCATTCAGGCGCGCAGCAGCCTGCCCGACGATGAACTCGACTGCCCGCGCAGCCATGGCATCGTGCTGCTGCACACGCTGGAAGAAGCGCTGCGCAATATCGTCGCCCATGCGCAGGCCACGCAGGTGGACGTTATCGTCGACGATAACGAAGATGAAGTGATGATGACGGTGAAGGATAACGGCGCCGGCCTGACGCAGCCGCCAGATACTGGAGCGCCCGACCAGGCTGCCGATGGCAAGATGGCGGGCAAGTTCGGCCTGCGCATGGCGCGCGAACGCGCCGCCTACCTGGGCGGCACGCTGACCATCACGCCGGGCAGCGCCGGTGGCACCACGCTGACCATGGTGCTGCCGAAACCCGGCAGCACCAACGCTGCGGGTTGATCGCCTAGTGTAGTTTTACCAGCGGAGTGGAGCGCTTGATCAGGAAGCGCGCCACCGCCAGCACACCCGTGCGCACCGTACCCAGTACCGCCTTGTGATGCAGCAGGTGCAGGCTGACATACATCAGGCGCGCCACAAAACCTTCGACAAACCAGCTCAGGCCCTTGAGCGATCCCATCAGGCTACCAACCGAGGTGGTTTGCCCGAAAGACACCAGCGAACCGTAGTCGCGATACACGTACGGCTTGTCCTGCGGCGCCTTGCCGGTGTGCTGGCGCACAAAGGTCTCGAGCAGGTAATCGGCCTGCTGGTGCGCGGCCTGGGCGCGTGGCGGCACCATTTTGCCGTCAGGGCCCACACAGGCGGCGCAGTCGCCCAGCGCATAAATATTGTCGAAACCCTTCACGCGCAAATGCTGGTCCACATCGAGCTGGCCTGATTTGACGGTGGGCAGTCCCAGCTCGCGCAGGAAATCGGGCGCCTTGATGCCGGCCGCCCATACCACCAGTTGAGCCGGATGCACGGTATCGCCGGCGCATACGCTGTCGGCGGCGATCGAGGTGACGCGGGTCGCGGTGACCACCTTGACGGCGCGCTTTTGCAACAGTTCCAACGCCGCGCTCGAGACTTTTTCGGGCAGCGGCGCGAGGATGCGCGGCGCCCCTTCCAGCAGCGTGATGCGCACATCGCGCTCGGCCTGCAATGCGCCGTAGCCGTAGGTGGCGTAGACGCCGCTGGCCTCGCGCAGCTCGGCAGCGAGTTCAACGCCGGTGGCGCCGCCGCCGATGATGACCACATCGACGCCGGCGCCGGGATCGGTGTCTTTTTTGAGCGAGGCCAGCACCAGCAGCTTGAGCAGCGTCAGGCGGAAGCGTTCGGCATCCTCGGTGGCGTTGAGCGAAATCGTGTGTTCGGCGGCGCCCGGCACGCCAAAATAATTGGAGGTGCTGCCGACGGCGATGACCAGCGAATCAAAGCTGACCTGGCGCTCGGGCAGCACCACTTCGTCACGGGCATCGCCGGCGGTAATCGCGCCCACCGTCAGCTGGCGCCGCTCGGCATCCAGCGCCAGCATGGGGCCGTAGGCAAAGGTAAAGCCGTTATCGTGCGCCAGCATCTGGTAAGACAAACCCTCCTGGTGCACGTCGAGCGTGCCGGCCGCCACTTCGTGCAGCGACGGCTTCCAGATATGGTACAGGCGGCTATCGACCAGCATCACCGAGCCGGGGCCCAGCTTGCGGCCCAGCTTGCAGGCCAGTTCCAGGCCGCCTGCCCCACCTCCGACGATCACGATTTTGCTATGCAAAGGCTTCTCCTTGTCAACATATCAGCTTGCAGGATTGCGTAATTCGGTATTGAGCTGGCCGATGGCGGCTTGCGCCTGGGTGATCACGCGGTCGGCGATGCGCTGGCGCATGCCCGGCACGCGTCCCGCCGCTTCCGCTTCCAGCAGCAGAGGCATCAGCATCTGCTCGGCCGAGGCGCAAAAACCCTGCGCCACCAGGTCCAGCTGGGCGTTGAAGGTATGCCCGGCTGTCTCCAGCTGCTTGCGCAGTTCGGCCTCGAAGGCGGCGCGCTTGTCGCGGATTTCGGTGCGCTTGCGCTTGCCGCCATCGGCAAACCATTTAAAGGCGCCCGCCAGCAGCACCGCGCCGCCGACAAATGGCGCGGCCGGCGCCACCACCGGCAGCACCACGGCCGCGCCGATCAGGTAGGCGGCAGTGCCGGTGCCGGCAGCGACCACGGCGCCGCTCATCAGCGTGACGTTGGCGGCCGTGTCGACGCTGTTGGCCAGCCGCGTGCCCAGGCGCAGGCGCGGCATCAGCCGGGCCAGCGTGGAATGGTGCTGGCGCTGGAACACCGAGGTCTGCCCCAGCCGCATGCCGGACTGGAACAGGCGCAGGTCTTCCTGCAGCAGGTGCAGCGCCTGCTCCTGACGCCGCACCACGCGGTCCAGCCGGCGCGCCATTTCCTGGCCAAACTGGTGACGGCCGATGCTTTCCCATACCTCGCCCTCTTTCCACTGGTCGGTGGCGAGGCGGTCGGCGATGGCCAGTTCGATGGCGTTGCCGGCGTCGTGGACGGCATCGTCGATTTCTTCGGCCAGCAGGCGGCGCTCGTGGGCGATGCGCTGCTCCACCAGCACCATGCGCTGCATGACCTGGCTTTTCAGGTCGCGCGCGGTGCTGGCCAGCGCGGCGGCGGTGGCTTCGTCGGCCGTCAGCTGGCGCGCCTGTTCGAGGTAGGCGGCAATATCGTGATTGATGGCGGCGGTAACGCTGCCCACCAGCGCCTGCAACTGGCCGTGGTCGATATCGCCGCTCTGGAAGTTGCGCGCATGATCGATCAAGGCCGGCTGGCCGGCGCTGCGGCCGAAATCGGCGACGGCGTCGGCCAGCGAGCGCCCGCGCACCAACCGGCGCGCCTGCTGCCCGAGGTTGGCCAGCAGGCCGCGTTCTTCGACGGCCGGCAGGCGCTGCAAATCGTCAGGCGACAGCCGCACCGCCAGCGCCTTGGCCAGGCGCTGGGCCAGCGTGCGGGCGTCGGCGCCGTGCAGGGCCAGCAGCGGCACTGCCGTGCTGAGCGCATTTTCGCGCAGCGACTGCTCTACCGTGCCGGCGCTGCGCGCCAGCGCATTGAAGGCCCAATCGACATCGACACCCGATTCGATGGCGTTGAGGACCAGGGCAGTGAATACGGCCGACGACTGGCCGTCGCCGGCCAGCTCGGTCACGGCGGCAAATTGGGCCAGGGTAAGCTTGCCGTCACGGCCCGCGATGGCGCCGACGGCGCGCGCATAGGCCGAGCTGAAACTTTGATCGGAAGAGAGATGCTCGTCCAGCGTGCGGACGTGAATGGCGCTGGCGCTGATGTTGGACGGTGTACCGTGTTCAGTGGTCACGCTTGCTCCAGTTCGTTGTATTTCCATGCCCGGTATTCTAGCGGATGCGCCAGCTTGGCGCTTGGCGCTTCAATTAAGGTAACCTCGAGAAACCGCGCAGTAGGTTTATCGAGGTTAAGGCGCGCCGGTGGATAGAAACAGCGTCTCCTTGATTTCCTCCATCACCACATAGCTCTTCGACTGCGCCGCGCCCGGCAGGCTGAGCAGCATGTCGCCGAGCAGCTTGCGGTACTCGGCCATTTCGTGGATGCGCGCCTTGATCAGGTAGTCGAAATCGCCGGACACCAGGTGGCATTCCTGCACTTCGGGGATGCGCAGCACCTCGCGCCGGAACTGTTCGAACACGGGGCCCGACTTGGTGTTGAGGGTGATTTCCACGAACACCAGCAGCTTGGCGCCCAGCGCCGGCGGATCGATGCGCGCATGATAGCCGGTGATCACGCCGTCGCGCTCCATGCGCTTGACGCGCTCGATGGCCGGGGTGATCGACAAACCGACCTGCTCGCTCAGGTCCTTCATCGAGATGCGGCCGTCCGTCTGCAGGATATGTAATATTTTTCTGTCAAGCTTGTCCAGAGCCCGGACCGATTCTGTCTTGGTACGCATGAAAATCCACTGAATTTATCGATTTATACAGTAACAATTACTGGATATACGAGAATACCATAGTGAATTATAGGGTAGCTCAACAATGGGGGGATATATGCGCGTACTTATACTCGGCAGTGGCGTCATCGGTGTCACCAGCGCTTATTATCTGGCCCAGGCTGGCCATGACGTGACCGTGCTGGACCGCCAACCCGGCCCGGCGCTGGAAACCAGTTTTGCCAACGCCGGGCAGATTTCGCCCGGCTATGCCTCGCCCTGGGCCGCACCCGGCATTCCGCTGAAGGCCGCCAAATGGATGCTGCAACGCCACGCGCCACTGTCGATCCGGCCCGATGGCACGCTGTTCCAGCTGCAATGGATGTGGCAGATGCTGCAAAATTGCACGCCCGAGCGCTACGCCGTCAACAAGGAGCGCATGGTGCGGCTGGCCGAGTACAGCCGCGACTGCTTTAAAACCCTGCGCGCCGCCACCGGCATCGAATACCAGGGCCGCCAGCGCGGCACGACGCAATTATTCCGCACCCAGAAGCAGCTCGACGACGCCGCCAAGGACATCGCCGTGCTGGAAGAAACCGGCGTACCCTACGAATTGCTGGGCCGCGAGCAGCTGCGCAATGCGGAGCCAGGCATCGCCAGCGAACGGCTGGTGGGCGGCCTGCGCCTGCCCAACGATGAAACCGGCGACTGCCAGTTGTTTACCACGCGGCTGGCGGCCATGGCCGAGGCGCTGGGCGTCAAGTTCCGCTACAACGCCGACATCCGCGGCCTGCTGGCGGACGGTGATCAGATCCGTGGCGTGCAATGCGGCGCCGAGGTCGTCACGGCCGACGCCTATGTGGTGGCGCTGGGCGCCTATTCGACCTCGCTGCTCAAGGGCCTGGTCGATATTCCGGTGTATCCGCTCAAGGGCTATTCGATCACGGTACCGATCGTCAATGCCGCGCAAGCGCCGGTGTCCACCATCCTCGATGAAACCTACAAGATCGCCGTCACCCGCTTTGACGACCGTATCCGCGTGGGCGGCATGGCCGAAATCGCCGGCTTCGACCAGCGCCTGAACCCGCGCCGCCGCGCCACGCTCGAGATGGTGGTCAACGACCTGTTCCCCGGCGCCGGCGCCACCGCCAACGCCAGCTTCTGGACCGGACTGCGCCCGATGACGCCGGACGGCACGCCGATTGTCGGCCGCACCAGCCTGCGCAACCTGTACCTGAACACCGGTCACGGCACGCTGGGCTGGACCATGTCCTGCGGCTCGGCCCAACTGCTGGCCGACCTGCTGTCGGCGCGGCGGCCTGCCATCCTGGCCGATGACCTGTCGGTCGCGCGTTACAGTGCCGGGCAGCCTGTGCGCGCGCCGCGCCTGGCCAGCGCCTGAGGCCGGTCCGGCGGCGGCCAGGCGCCAGCGGCGCGCTGGCGCCGGGTGAGATTGCCTGCCGCGCCAGTAAAAACACCGCTTGTGTCGCATCCCCGCCTCTATTCACTACACTATTCGTGCTTCTGACACTATGCACGGCAACAGTGCGTTGAGCTTGGGCGGTAGCGTGCGTATAATTTTGTGCATGAATAAACTCGAAGCATTCGGCCATATTGCGGCCCTCGCCATTCGTGGCGAACTGGTATTCCCTACCAGTGTCAACGCCGCCCTGCGCGTGCAGCTGGCGCTGGACGATCCCGACTGTCCGGTCGATAAGGCCATCAGCCTGGTGCTGGCAGAACCCACGCTGGCCGCGCGCACCGTGGCCATTTCCAACTCGGCCATGTTCGCCCGCGCCGGCGCCCCGGTCATCACCAATGTGCGCGGCGCCATCATGCGCATCGGTTACCAGAACCTGTTTGCGCTGGCCGCCGCCATGGTGGTGCGCCAGTTCGGCAGCAAGCTGACCGACCCGCGTTTGCGCCAGAAGGCGGAACTGCTGTGGGACCACACGATTGCGGTGTCCGCGCTGGCGCGCCTGATCGCCCGCGAAGTCACCGGCGTCAACCCCGATACCGCGCTGTTTGCCGGCATCGTGCACGAGGTGGGCGGCTTTTACCTGCTCTCGCGCGCCGACGAGTTTCCCGGCCTGCTTGAGGAAGACCCGGAAAACTGGCATTCGGCCAGCGAGGAAATCATCACCCGCGAAGTGATGCGCAAACTCTGCATACCAGAACCGGTGGCCGAAGCCATCGAAGGGCTGCGCGACAGCTTCATGTCGATCCCGCCCGATACCCTGCTCGACACCCTGCTGCTGGCCAATCACCTGACGCCCGTCAGTTCGCCATTGCAGGCGCCGCAGCGCGAGCTGCCGCCGCATACCGATTCGGCAATCGACCTGTTCATCGACCAGGACCGCCTCAAGCGCCTGCTGGAACAGGCCCGCAGCGACGCTGCCGAAATGAGCGCAGCCCTGCTGGTGTAACGATGCACGGCGCGCCCCTGTCCTACGGCTCGGACGCCTCCGGTCTGGTGTGCGGCTATGTCTTCGGCCGTGTCGCCGAGGGACGCGGCGTGCCGCTCGACGCCGACCAGGCTTGCCAGTGGCTGGCGCAGCGCAGCGACCATGCCGATGAATTTATCTGGTTGCACTACAACCTGGCCAACACCGCCAGTGAAAAATGGCTGCACGAGCACCTCGACCTGCCCGAGGAATTTTACGACAGCCTGCACGAGGGGCCGCGTTCCACCCGCATCGAGGTGGCCGACAATACCCTGATCGCCGTGGTCAACGATGTGCTGCACGATTTTTCGTTTGACCCGTCCGACATTTCCACGCTGTGGCTGAGCGTGGACCAGCAAGTGGTCATCAGCGCGCGCCGCAAGCCGCTGCGCGCGGTGGACAGCCTGCGTAATGCCGTGCGCGGCGGCGAACCGATCCGCTCGCCGGTGGAACTGCTGACCCACCTGCTGCGCGACCAGGCCGACGCCCTGATCAAGATCGTGCGCCATGCCATTACCACCGTCGATGCCATCGAAGACCATCTGCTGGCCGGCAAACTGACCACCAAGCGCGCCAGCCTGGGCGAGCTGCGGCGCGTGCTGGTACGCCTGCGGCGCTTGCTGGCGCCGGAACCGGCAGCGCTGTTCCGGCTGCTGCAACGCCCGCCCAGCTGGGTGGCCGAGATCGATGCCCAGGAGCTGCGCCAGTCCACCGAGGAGTTTTCGCTGGTGCTGGCCGACATGGCCTCGCTACAGGAACGCATCAAGCTGATACAGGAGGAGATTGCCGCGCTGGTCAACGAAGGCAATAATCACAGCCTGTTCGTGCTGACCATCGTTACCGTGCTGGCGCTGCCGATCAATATCATCGCCGGTCTGCTGGGCATGAACGTCGGCGGCATACCGCTGGCCGATGCGCCGCATGGCTTTTTGGTGGTGGTGGTGATCGTCGCCAGCTTTACCGCGATCGCCGGCTGGCTGGTGTTCCGCCGCCAGCGCGACCTGCGCTAAAGGGTTTCAGGCGTAGTCGCAAGCCGCCCATCACGGCAAACACCAGTCCCAGCACCAGCGCCACCAGGTTGTCGCGCCGGTAGCTGGCACGGACTTCGGCCAGGCTGCTGACCTCCTTGCCGCCCACCGCCAGCCCATAGGCCACGTAAAAATCGCCAGGCAGGTAGCCGGGGTGGTTAGTCTGGCCCGGGTGGTAGCGCACGCTCACGCCATATACGCCGCTGGCCGACGCCAGCGCCGCGCGCAGCTTGCCGCCGCCATCGATCTTGGTGTGGACGACAAACTGCTGCGGCGTGCCGCGCAGCGCAAAATAGATGGCGCCGCGCCCTTCATGCGTCCACTCGACCCGGCCGCTGGCCGTTTGCAGCTGGGAGCTGGCGGGAAAGCGCCATTCCATTGCCATGAACACCGCCACCAGGCCGATGCCCAGCAACAGAAAGAACAGCGCGCCACGCCTGCCTTGTAACCATTTATTCATGATGCTCCGCCAGATGCATAATCTTCTACCGGCCGCCATGATACCGCGCCTGGCAGCAGCCGCCGCAAGGCGCAATGCCTTTTACTGCTTGCCAAAATATCCATCGTCTATAAGATAACGCTGATGAAACATCCTCTCCTGATCAGTTCCTCCTGCCTGCTGGCCCTGTTGTCCACCGTGGGCGTCGCTCTGCCCTACCCGATTCTCGCCCCGCTGTTCGCCGACGGCGCCGCCAATGGCTTGAACACCTTTCTCGGCCTGCAGCCCAAATTGCTGCTGGGCCTGGCATTGGCGATCAACCCGCTGGGCCTGCTGATCGGCTCCGCCCTGCTCGGCCCCATGTCGGATCGCTATGGCCGCCGTCCCGTGCTGCTGGTCACGGCGGTGGGCGCGGCAGTGGGACACGCGATGACCGCGCTTGCCCTGCTGGCCGAATCGTATCCGCTGTTTATGCTGGCGCGCTTTGTCACCGGTCTGCTCGAAGGCAATGGCTCGGTGGTGCGCGCCCTGCTGGCCGACCGTCTTGATGGCGATCTGCGGCGCCATGCGCTGTCGTGGCTGAACGGCGCGTTCTACCTGGGCTGGCTGGTGGGGCCGCTGATGGCCGGCCTGACGCTGGGCTGGGGTGTGACCACGCCGTTCCTGATTGCTGTGGCCATGCTGCTGATGACGGCGCTGCTGATCGCCATGGCGCTGCCGCCGGAAGCGCCACCGGCCAGCAAGCTGTCGTGGTGGCAGGTGGCGCGCCAGCGCCATGCCCTGAATCTGCTGCAGCAGCCCGACCTGCGCCAGCTGTTCATCATTACGCTGGCCTACAACAGCGGCGTGACCGCCTTTTACGAATTCTATCCCTTGTGGCTGGTGGAGGTGCCGGGCTACGGGCCACAAGGCATCGCCTGGACCACGGCCGCCATGTGCGCGGTCATGACCGCCACCTCGCTGGTGGCAGGCCGCCCGCATGCCGGCCCGCCGCTGCTTACCGCGCGCCGCTTCGCCTTTGTCACGGCCAGCCTGATCGCGCTGCTGGCAGCGAGCAACGCCAGCATCGGCCTGGCAGTCATCGTGCTGTTCGGCATACCGCATGCCTTCTACAACGGCATCCTGCCCAACTGGTGCGCAGAAAAATTTGGCGTCCATGGCCAGGGCGCCGTCATGGGCCTGATTTCCACCACCTTCTGCCTGGCTAACATCCTGATGGCGCTGGCCGGCGCCGTGCTCACGCTGATCGACACGCGCCTGATCCTGCTGCTGGGCTCCGCGCTCAGCGCCTGGGCTGCGTGGCGCATGCAGCACTGGCACGCCAGCATGGCGCAAGCTGAAGCCGGCGCGGCACCCGGCCTGGCAGAGTTGAAAATGGAAAATAAATAGGAATAGGAAATTAGTTGTCAAGTGCCGCAAAGCACTCACGGCGGGGCTTTTGATCACCATCAAGCCCGAAAGTGCTGATCAGCAGACAATCGGTGCATCGCGGGCGGCCATCTGGGTCGCTACGGCGCCACCAGGGTCTGCGCAATGTCTGCTTTCATCCTCACCATTCACCATCTCCACCAGCAGTTGCGCGCACTGTGCCGGCAGTTGATCGCCCTGCCGCGCAGCAGCAAGCGCCTGCTGATGTGCGCCATCGATTGCCTGGCGCTGCCCTTGTGCCTGACCATGGCGCTGGCCATCATGGTCGGCGCGCACACGGCGCCGGCGTGGCAGACCACGCTGCTGCTGACGGCGCTGTGCATATCCACGCTGTCGATGGCTTCGCTGTACCAGGACGCCGTGCGCCAGCTCGACCAGGCAGTGCTGACCATTGCCTGCGTGGCGCTGGCCGGCGCCGTGCTGGCGCTGCACCTGCTCAGTCTGGGCACTGAGGCGCAGCGCATTCCCGCTCCCGCACTGACCGTGTTCTGGCTGATCGCCATGCTGTACCTGATCGCCTCGCGCGCAGCACTGCGCGCCTTCCTGCAGCACTACACCTGGCCGACGCCGGCAAGCAGGGCTGCGGCGTCTTCTGCCGACGATTTCCCGCTCGAACAACTGCTCGGCCGCGTGCCGGTGCAACCGGACGCCGCGCTGTTCGCCCTGTGCGTACGCGGCAAAAGCGTGCTGGTGACCGGCGCCGGCGGCTCCATCGGCAGCGAGTTGTGCCGGCAAATCGCCAGCCTGTCGCCAACGCGCCTGCACCTGCTCGACCACAGCGAGTTCGCGCTCTATACCATCGCCCAGGAACTGCAGGCCAGCTGGCCGCAACTGGCGCTGCGCGCCCATCTCGGTTCGGTCTGCAATGCGCAGTTGCTTGATCGCGTGCTGCAGGAAGACGCCATCGCCACCATCTATCACGCCGCCGCCTACAAGCATGTGTCGATCGTCGAAACCAATGTGGTGGAAGGCTTGCGCAACAACGTGGTCGGCGCGCGCGCCGTGGCCAGCGCTGCGGCCCGCCACGGCGTCGCCACCTGCGTGCTGGTCTCCAGCGACAAGGCGGTACGGCCCAGCACCATCATGGGCGCCAGCAAGCGCCTGTCGGAGCTGATCTTTCAGGCGGCGCAGGCGGCTCAGCCAACAGCAGACAGCGAAGCGACCGGCGCTACCCGCTTCAGCATGGTCCGCTTCGGCAATGTGCTCGGCTCATCGGGCTCAGTGGTGCCGCTGTTCCGCCGCCAGTTGCAGCAGGGCGGGCCGCTGACCATCACCGACGCCGCCATGGAACGCTATTTCATGCTGATCCCCGAGGCCGCGCAACTGGTGATACAGGCCGGCGCCATGGCCTCCGGCGGCGAAGTCTTCGTGCTCGACATGGGCGCGCCGCTGCGCATCGTCGATCTGGCGCGGCGCATGATCGCGCTGGCCGGGCTGACCGAACGCACCGCCGCCAATCCCCACGGCGATATCGACATCCGTTATGTCGGCCTGTTCCCCGGTGAAAAGCTGCAGGAGGAATTGCTGGTCTCCGAGGGCGCTACCCCTAGCCACCACCCGCGCATTCTGCACATGACCGAGCAGGCGCCAGCGCCCGCATTGCTCGATCACTACCTGGAACAGCTGCTGGCCGCCTGCAACAGCGGCGACCGCTGGCTGATCGAAGCCATGCTCAAGACCATCATGCATGAATTTACCCCGCACAGCGCCGCCGCTACGGACGCTCCCGGCCAGTTGGCCGGAGCCCGGCTGCAGCCGGTGCACGCTTCCTGATACCTCACCTTCGCAAGGAGAACCGCCATGCGCCACTTCCCGCCCGCCATCACCAACCGCAAGCTGCGCTTTGCCCTGGTGGGGTGCGGGCGCATCGCCCATAACCATTTCGGCGCGCTGGCCCAGCATGCCGAGCGCTGCGAGCTGGTGGCCGTGTGCGACGTTGACCGCGCCGCCCTGGCGCGTGCGGCTACGGAAACCGGCGCCGTACCGTTCGATAACCTGGACGCCATGCTGGCCGCCAGCGACATCGACGCCTGCATCATTACCACGCCGTCCGGCCTGCACCCGGCGCAGGCAGTGCGCGTGGCCCAGGCCGGCCGCCATGTGATCACCGAAAAGCCGATGGCCACGCGCTGGGAAGACGCCAAGCGCATGGTGAGTGCCTGCGACGACGCGGGTGTGCGCATGTTCGTGGTCAAGCAGAACCGCCGCAACGCCACGCTGCAGCTGCTCAAGCGCGCCGTCGATAAAAAGCGCTTCGGCCGCATCTACATGGTCAATCTCAACGTGTTCTGGACCCGCCCACAAGCCTATTACAACAGCGCTCCCTGGCGCGGCACCTGGGAATTCGATGGCGGCGCCTTCATGAACCAGGCCAGCCACTACATCGACCTGATCGACTGGATCATCGGCCCGGTCGAAAGCCTGCAAGCCTACACGGCCACGCTGGCGCGCGATATCGAGGTGGAAGACACCGGCGTGATCAGCCTGCGCTGGCGCAACGGCGCGCTCGGTTCGATGAACGTGACCATGCTGGCTTACCCGCACAACCTCGAAGGCAGCATTACCGTGCTCGGTGAAAAAGGCACGGCGCGCATCGGCGGCGTGGCCGTCAACGAGGTGCAGCAATGGGAGTTTGCCGACGCCGATGACGACGACGCCCGCGTGCACGAGGCCAGCTACGCCACCCGCTCCGTGTATGGCTTTGGCCACCCGCTGTATTACGACAACGTGATCGCTGTGCTGCGCGGCGAGGCCGAGCCGGAAACGGATGGGCGCGAAGGATTGAAATCGCTGGAAGTGCTGATCGCCGCCTACCGCTCGGCGCGCGACGGCCGCCGTGTGGCGCTGCCGCTCGACTACTGAACCCTCGTTCGATTACCTTAACCTCGTTCGATTACCTTCACCTGCCACAGGGAGCAATCATGGAAGCCACCGATCTGCAGATTCACCCGAGCGCCATCATCGACCGCGGCGCCACGCTGGGCGCCGGCACCCGGGTCTGGCACTTCAGCCATGTCTGCGCCGGCGCGCGCATAGGCGCCGGCTGTGCGCTGGGCCAGAACGTCTATGTCGGCAACCACGCCGTCATCGGCAACAACGTCAAAATCCAGAACAATGTCTCGGTGTACGACGCCGTCACTATCGAGGACGATGTGTTCTGCGGACCCAGCATGGTGTTTACCAATGTGCATAACCCGCGCGCAGCGGTGGTGCGCAAGGACCAGTACCGCGCCACCCTGGTCCAGCGCGGCGCCAGCATCGGCGCCAATGCCACCGTGGTGTGCGGCGTGACCATTGGCGCTTATGCGCTGATCGGCGCCGGCGCGGTGGTCACGCGCGACGTCGCCGAATTTTCCGTGATGGCCGGCGTGCCGGCGCGCCGCATCGGCTGGATCAGCCGCCATGGCGAGATGCTCAACCTGCCGCTGCGCGGCAACGGCCGTGCGCGCTGCCCGCACACGGGCGAAACCTATGCCGTCGTCGATGGCGTCTGCAGCCTGCTGGCCAATGCGTGGGAATGAGTGGAACAAGGGGACGATCATGGAATTCACCGACCTGAAAAGCCAGTACCATCTGCTGCGCGCCGACATCACCGCCGGCATCGAACGCGTGCTCGATCATGGCCAGTATATTCTGGGTCCCGAGGTAGCCCAACTCGAAGAACAGCTGGCGCAGTTCAGCGGCGCGGCGCACTGCATCACCGTCGCTTCCGGCACCGAGGCGCTGGTGATCGCCCTGATGGCGCTCGGCCTCGAACCCGGCGACGAAGTGATCACCACGCCGTTTTCCTTCATCGCCTCGACCGAGGCCATCGTGCTGGCCGGCGCGCGGCCCGTGTTTGTCGATGTCGAACACGCCAGCGGCAATCTCGATCCGGCGCAACTGGCAGCGCGCATCGGACCGCGCACGCGCGCCATCCTGCCGGTATCGCTGTACGGCCAGCCGGCCGACATGGACGCCATCAACGCCATCGCCGCACGCCATGGCCTGGCCGTGATCGAAGACGGCGCACAGAGTTTTGGCGCCAGCTACCAGGGCCGGCGCAGCGGCAATCTCTCCACCATCGGCTGCACCAGCTTTTTCCCCAGCAAACCACTGGGCTGCTATGGCGACGGCGGCGCCATTTTTACCAGCGATGCGGCGCTGGCCGGCGCCATGCGCGAAATCCGCGTGCACGGCCAGTCGCGCCGCTACCACCACACGCGCATCGGCGTCGGCGGGCGCATGGATACGCTGCAATGCGCGGTGGTGCTGGCCAAGCTGGCGGTGTTCGAGAACGAAATCGCTGCGCGCCAGAGGGTGGCCGCCACCTACGATGCACTGTTTGCCGGCCGCGTGACCAGCATGCCGGCGCCGGTCGGGCGCAGCAGCGCCTACGCCCAGTACACCATCGTGGCGCCCCAGCGCGCCAGTATGCAGGCAGCACTGGCGGCGGCGGCAATTCCCTGCGCCGTCCACTACCCGCTGCCCATCCACCTGCAGCCTGCCTATGCCCACTTCGACCAGGCAGCCTGCCCGGTGGCCGAGCTGCTGGCCCACCACGTGCTGAGCCTGCCCATCGGTCCCTACATGCGCGACGCCGACATTGCCCGCGTGGCCGCCGTGGTGCTGGCTGCCGTCGGCTGACGGTCCGCCCTGCCACCTGCGCCACTTCACTCTCATCATCCACCGCCATGGCCATCCTGCCCACGCTGCCGCCACTGCCGGCCTTCTGGCGTCACCTGCTCACGGTGCTGGGCGGCTCGCTGGCCGCGCAGGCGCTGCCCATCCTGGCCGCGCCGCTGATCACGCGACTATGCACACCGGCCGAGCTGGGCGCCTTCAGCCTCTGGTTCGGCGTGGTGGCGATTGCCGCCGTGGCGGCCACGCTGCGCATGGAAAACGCCATGATCATCGACCACGGGCCGGGCCGCCAGCTCCTCTGCTTGGGCGTGGTGCGCTGGTCGGCCACCTGGCTGGCGCTGCTGCTGACCATGGCGCTGGCCGGCGCCCGCCTGGCCGGCTGGATTACCATGTCGTGGACTGGCGTGTTGACACTGGGCGCGGCCGCCTGGCTCACTGCCAGCATGCAGACCATGCTGGCGTATGCAGCGTCGCATAACGCTTTTGCGCCGGCAGCCCGGGCGCGCATCGTCGCGGCCGGCGGCGTTGCCGCTGCACAGTTGATGCTGCTGGTGCTGCTGTCCCTGCTGGCCGGGCCGACATTGGCGGCGCTGCCCGGCCAGGCCACGGCGGTGGATGCACTGCTGGCCGGCCACCTGCTGGGCCTTGCCGCCGGTCTGCTGGCGGCGCACCGCTTGCTACCGGCGCCGGCGGGGCGGCTGCCAGCGGGGCACGCTGCGGCATGGACGCCAACGCCAACGATCACTGAAACGCCAGCGTCTGCGTCCAAGCCAGCGCGGCATCTTCTCCAGCGCTGGCAACAATGCTGGCAACGCTTGCAACGGCGCCACTGGCGCGCCTTGCTGCCCACGCCCGTGCAGCGCCGCTACCTGCAACGTCACCGCGCGTTCTGGTATTTTTCGCTGCCGTCCAACCTGCTCAATGCAGCAGTCGGCCAGTTGCCGCTGCTGATCATCGGTGCACGCCACGGCGTCATGGCGGCCGGCCTGTTCGCACTCACGCAGCGCGTGCTGGCAGCACCGATTTCCCTGCTGGCGTCGTCGGTACTGGAAGTGTTCAAACGCGAGTCGGTACGCCAGTACCAGCAGCAAGGCGACTGCCGCCCGGCCTACCTGCATGCGCTGCGCGTGCTGCTGGCGCTGGGCATTGTCCCGGCGCTGGTGCTGCTGGTCGCTTCGCCGATGCTGTTCCGCGTGGCGTTTGGCGCGGACTGGCGCGGCGCCGGCGAACTGGCGCAGTTGCTGGCGCCGCTGTTTTTCCTGAATTTTGTCGCCAGCCCGCTCAGCTACGTGTTTTTTGTCGCCGGCCGCCAGAAAATCGAGCTGCTGTGGCAGGTGGCGCTGTTCCTGACCACCATCGCCGCCTTTGCCGCCCCGCTCACGCTCAAACAGAACGTGCTGGCCTACAGCATTGCCTACTCGCTGCTCTACCTGCTGTACCTGCACATGTCCTACCGCTACGCGCGCAGCACCCCGGCCCAACGGAGCTCCCATGCAGCCGGCTGACCACATGGCGCCGGCCGCTGTGGCGCCGGCGAGCCAGTCACCCCAACCCGGCCAACCCGGCCGACTCAGTCTGCTGGGGCCAGCCTGGGCCGAGCTGGCGTTCTTCCTGCTGTTTCCCGGCTTTTTCGCCTACCAGACCCTGCTCGGCCTGGGCCTGATCCGCGCCTACCTGGGCGGCTATTTTGCCTGGATGTCGCTGTTGATGCTGCCGCCGCTGCTGCTGTCCTACCTGCTGCGCCTGCGCGTACAGCATTACCGCCTGCACCTTAGCGACGCCGCCATGCTGGGTTTCCTGCTGTACTACGCCGTCATCATTGCCTGCAATGCACCGTATGCCAGCGGCGGCCACACCGGCCACCATGTGCTCGGGCTGCTGTACATTTTTTTACTGTTCATCATCTTCAAAACCCTGGACTTCGAGCGCCCGCGCTTTCGCCGTACGCAATTCGTCAGCCTGGCCGCCATGTCGGCCGTGGTGTTCGTGTATGCGGTCGATGGGGCGTTTTACCTGGCGGCGCTGGGTACCGCGCGCGACCCCGACAGCGTGGCGACTTACCAGGGTTTCTCGCGCTCCTACCTGCTGCCGCTGGCGGTCATGCTGGCCTGTGTGCGGCAGGCGCCGCTGCGCTGGCTCCTGTACGCGATCGGCCTGCCCACGCTCTACCTCAACACCGCCCGCAGCGAATTTGGCGCGCTGCTGTTCCTGGTGCCGCTGATCGAATTCCACGCGGCGCGCCAGCGCATGCTGGTGCTGGCTGCGCTGGTGCTGGCTGCGCTGCTGTTGCAGCTCAATCTCGATGCACTGATTGCCGCCGTACCCGGCAACCGTACGCTGGAACTGCTCGACCTGTCCCATTCCAGCTCGGCCAACGCCCGCCACGAGCTGACCTTGCACGCACTGTCCACCATCAGCGAGCACCCGTTGCTGGGCGCTTACGGCAGCTATCCGAGTGGAAAATATGCGCACAATATCATCTCGGCCTGGGTCGATCTGGGCCTGCTCGGCTTTGTCGCGCTGCTGGCGCTGCTGCTCTACCCGCTGCTGCAGATGGCCATTCACGGTTATCTGCTGGGCGGACGCGCCAGCCGCAGCCCGCGCTACCTGCTGGCCTGGAGCCTGCTGGCGATGACCCTGCTATTGCTGTGCATGTCGCATTTTTTCAGCGACATGCTGATCGGCGCTGCACTGGGCGCTTATGCACGCTACCGCTCGGGAGACTGACATGCTACGCATTGCCGATCTGGGCGCTGAACTCTTGCGCATTGCCGCCGCCGGAGCTGACCAATTGCACCTGCTGGTGCAGATCGCCGGCCTGCCACTGGCGCAGCTGCGCTTTGTGGCGGCGCTCAATCCGGCGCTGATCTGCCGCACCCACGCGCTGTTTACCATGGCGCACCCTCGCTATCGCATCGTGCGCCACAAAACGCTGGGGGTGGCGCTGATCGACCTGCGCGCCTTTGCCGACGGCGCCGCCTATCTGCATTCGGTGCGGCAAAAGGATTACGGCGGCTACCAGGCGCGGCGCGCCCGTGCGCGCGGCTACACGGTGGCCGAAATCGACCGCAACGCCTACCTCGACGACATCCATTGCATCAACACCTCGCTGGCCGTGCGCCAGGGCCGGCCGATGGACCAGGGCTACGCCGAACGCTGCGAGCACTTCGAGGATGAAGCCAGCTTCCGCTACTACGGCGTGCTCGATGGCGACGGCAGGCTGGCCGCTTACTGCGACCTCGGCGTCTATGGCGACTTTGCCGCCACCGACCGCCTGCTGGGCTACAAGAACAGCGACGGCGTGATGTACCTGCTGCTGGCCGACATTGCCTGCCGCCTGATCGACGAGCAGCGCCTGCACTACCTGATGTACGACACCTACCTGGGCGCCCAGAGCGGCCTGCGCGAGTTCAAGCGCAAGCTGGGATTCCGTCCCTACCGCGTCCACTACGCCATCGACCGAGGTTGACCATGCACGCCGTCCTTGCCCGCGTTATCGCGCTCACCCAGCTGGCCAGTTCAAGCAGTTGGGCCAGCCTGGTCCGCCCCTGCCGCCTGTTGCACGAAGTGGCCGTACTGCCGGTGGCCAGGCTGCACTTCGATACCCGCCATCACCCTGACGATGTGCGCGAAGCCCACCGCCGTTTTACCAGTCCGCACCCGCGCTACCGGATTTTCGGTCACAAGCAGCTGGGCGTGGCGCTGATCGACCTGCGCCGCCTGGCGCCGCCGGCCAGCTATCCGCCACAGGCCGCCGCCTGCTATGTGAAGCGCGCGCGGCGGCGCGGCTACCGGCTGGCCCCAATCGAGCGTAACGACCAAATCGATGCGATCCACGCCATCAATACCAGCCTGGCAAGCCGCCAGGGCCGGCCGATGGACGCGCGCTACCAGGACCGGCAGAGCCATTTTACGGCGCTGTCGCACTACCGCTACTTCGGCATGTTCGACCGTCACGGCAAGCTGGTGGCTTACTGCAACCTCGGGCGTTATGGGAATTTTTCGGTGCTGGCACAGTTGCTCGGCTACCGCAACAACGATGGCGTGATGCATTTGATGATCGCCGAAGTGGTCGCCCTGCTGCTGCGCGAGGCGCAGTCCGGCGACGGCCCCGACTACCTGATGTATGACACTTTTTTTGGCGCCCAGCCCGGTCTGCGCCAGTTCAAGACCATGCTCGGATTTTCCCCCTACCGCGCCCGCTACACGCTGGCATGACTGTATAAAACCGAAAACAGGAAACCACCGGCATGAAAACACTGATCAACCGGCTCTACGCCGACTACCTGATGCCGTCCCGGCTGCACCTGTACGAAGCCCTGCTGCAGCAGGCGCGCGACCAGGGATACCGGCAAACCTCGGTGCGCAACTGGCTGCACACGCTGCGCAGCGGCCGCGCCGACAAACGCCCGCTGCTGGTGCACCGGCACGACATCGACACCGACCTGCGCACCACGCGGCGCATGTTCGCCATCGAGCAAAAACACGGCGTGCGTGCCAGCTATTACTTCCGCCTGTCCACGCTGGACTTTGGCCTGATGCGCGAGATCGAGAATTTTGGCAGCGAAGCGAGCTACCACTACGAAGAACTGGCCACCTACGCCAAGCAGCAGCACCTGAAGCAGCCGCAGGCTGTACGCGCGCACATGGCGCAGATCCGCGCCGCTTTCGAGCAGAATTTTCAGCGCATCGAAACTGCACTGGGCCACAAGCTGCGCACGGTGGCCAGCCACGGCGACTTTGCCAACCGCCAGCTGGGCATCATCAACTGCGAACTGCTGCACGATGCCGCGCTGCGCGCGCGCTGCGGCATCGACGTCGAGTGCTACGACGCTGCGCTGATGTCCAGCTTCGACCTGTACATCAGCGACCAGCCGGCGCCGCAGTATTTCACACCGCTGGCGCCGCAGCAAGCGCTCGGCAAGCACCGTCGCATCTGCCTGCTGACCCATCCATCGCAGTGGCACGCCAGCTGGCCGGCCAACAGCCGCAAGAATCTCGAACGGCTGCTGGAGGCGTGGCGCTGGTAGCGCAGGCAGCACAAGTTGCCACGCTTGACGATGGCAGCAGCAGTGGATAAAAACAAGGGGACGCCATGGATATTTTGCTGATCAATCACTACGCCGGCTCGCTAAGGCATGGCATGGAATACCGGCCCTACTACCTGGCGCGCGCCTGGGTGCGCGCCGGCCATCGGGTAAAGATAGTCGCCGCCTCGCATAGCCACCTGCGCGCGCATGGCCCGGCGCTTGATGGCCACGCCATGCGCGAGGAAACCATCGACGGCATCGACTACCGCTGGCACGCCACCCCGCCCTACCGCGGCAACGGCATTGGCCGCGCCGCCAACATCACGGCCTTTGTGGCCAGCCTGTACCGCCACGCGCGCACGCTGGCGCAGGAACCAGCACGGCCAGCGCTGGTGATCGCCTCGAGCACCTATCCGGCCGATATCTGGCCGGCGCGCCGCATCGCCTGCATGGCCGGGGCGCGGCTGGTGTTCGAGCTGCACGACCTGTGGCCGCTGTCGCCAGTGGAACTGGGCGGCATGTCGCGCCGCCATCCGTTTATCCGCCTGATGCAGGCCGCAGAAGATTACGCCTGTCGCCACGCCGACACCGTCATTTCCATCCTGCCGCACGCCGGCGAGCACCTGGTGGCGCATGGCATGGCCGCGCACAAGCTGCACGTGGTGCCCAACGGCGTGGACCTGGACGAGTGGGATGCTCCCTCTGCGCCCCTGCCTGCCCCGCTGGCGGCACTGCTGGCGAGCCTGCGCGCCAATGGCCGGCTGCTGGTCGGCTACGCCGGCAGCCACGGCGCCGCCAATGCACTCGACACGCTGATCGACGCCGCCGAGCTGCTACGCAGCCAGCCGCTGGCCTTTGTGCTGGCCGGCGCAGGTCCGGACAAGGCGCAGTTGCAGCGGCGTGCGCGCGCGGCCGGTCTGCATCATGTGCACTTTGTGGCGCCGCTGCCCAAGACCTGCATGCCGGCGCTGCTGCGCTGCTTCGATATCGCCTATCTCGGCTGGCGACGCCAGCCCCTATACCGCTATGGCATTTCACCGAACAAGCTGGGCGACTACCTGATGGCGGGCCGCCCGGTGATCCATGCCGTCGATGCCGCCAACGACCCGGTGGCCGACGCCGGCTGCGGCCTCAGTATCGCGCCCGAGAACCCGGCCGCACTGGCACGCGCCATCGCCCAACTGGCCGCCATGCCACCGGGCGCACGGCTGGCGCTGGGCCAGCGCGGCGTCGCCTACGCACGGCGCCACCTCGACTACACACTGCTGGCGCAGCGCTTCCTGCAAGCGTGCGCCATGTTTTGAAAAAACCTTGATAGCACCTTGACATCACCTTGACATCCCCTTGATACCGTCTTGATCCGCCCGCCAGGAGAGCCGCCATGCCGACGCCACCCGCCACTACAACCATCCTCACGCCCGCCGCCGCCAGCGAGGACTTTATCCCCTTCGCCCTGCCCGACCTGGGCGAGGAAGAAGCCGCCGCCGTGCTCGAATGCCTGCACTCGGGCTGGATCACCAGTGGCCCGGTAAGCCGCCAGTTCGAACAGGAGTTTGCCGACTACCTGGAACCCGGCACCGCCAGCACCCGCAGCAGCGGCAGACTGCACGCGATTGCGGTCAACTCCGCCACCGCCGGCCTGCACCTGGCGCTGGAAGCGGTCGGCGTGGGGCCTGGCGACGAAGTAGTTGTGCCCACCATGACCTTTACCGCCACCGCCGAGGTGGTGCGCTACCTGGGCGCCGATCCGGTGCTGGTCGATATCGACCACGCCACGCTGTGCGTGCAGGCCGAGGCCATCGCTGCGGCCATCACGCCGCGCACGCGCGCCATCATTCCCGTCCATTACGGCGGCCTGGCCTGCGATATGGAGGCCATCATGGCGGTGGCGCGGCGCCACGGCCTGCGCGTGGTGGAAGACGCCGCCCACGCGTTTCCCACAACGCTGCGCGGGCGCCTGGTCGGCACGCTCGATAGCGACGTCACGGTGTTCAGTTTTTACGCAAACAAGACCATGACCACCGGCGAAGGCGGCATGCTGGTGTGCCGCGATGAAGCGATTGCCCGCCGCGTGCGCGTGATGCGCCTGCACGGCATCAGCGAGGATGCGTTCGACCGTTTTGTCTCCCGCAAGCCGGCCTGGCGCTACCAGGTGGTGGCGCCGGGCTACAAGTACAACCTGACCGACATTGCCGCCGCCATCGGCCGCCAGCAGTTGCGCAAGATCGGCCGCTTTCTGGAGCGTCGCCAGTTGCTGGCGCAGCGCTATGCCGACGGCCTGCGCGATCTGCCGCTGCAACTGCCGGCCGACGCCGCGCCGGGCAGCCAGCACGCCTGGCATCTCTACCCGGTGCGGCTGACAGCGGAGGCGCCGCTCACGCGCGATGACCTGATCAAGCGGCTGGCCGAACACGGCATCGGTACCAGCGTCCATTACATTCCGCTGCACCGCCAGCCCTACTGGCGCCAGCGCTACGCACTGGACCCGCAACGCTTTCCCCAGGCCGAAGCCAGCTACCACGCCCAGCTTACCTTGCCCTTGTACACGTGCCTGAGCGACGCTGCCCAGGCCCGCGTGATCGCCACCCTGCAGGAGCTGCTATGCTAGCCAAACGCCTGTTCGACCTGCTGGCCGCCATCACCGGACTGCTGTTGCTGGCGCCATTGCTGCTGGCGCTGGCCGCCTGGATACGCTGGGACAGCGGCGGCCCCGTGTTGTTTCGCCAGTTGCGCGTGGGACGCCGCGGCATACCGTTCCACATCTATAAATTCCGCACCATGCGCCCGGGCGCGCAGGCGCAAGGCCAGTTGTCGGTGGCCGACGACAATCGCGCCACCCGTGCCGGCCGTGTGCTGCGGCGCCTCAAGCTCGACGAGCTGCCGCAGCTGTTCAACGTGGCACGCGGCGACATGAGCCTGGTCGGTCCGCGCCCCGAGGTACCGCGCTACGTGGCCTGCTATCCGGTCGCCGTGCGCGAGCGCGTGCTGTCGCTGCGGCCCGGCGTCACCGACTGGGCAGCGCTGCGTTTTCGCCACGAAGGCGACATTCTCGCCCGCGCCGCCGATCCCGAACACGCCTATTTACAGCAGGTGCTGCCGGTCAAGCTGCGCTATTACCAGCACTACGTGCGCACGCGCAGTTTTGGCGGCGACCTGCGGATCCTGTTCTGCACGGTGGGTGTGCTGCTGGGCCTGCCAGGACGGCGGGCACGGGCGCCGACAATGGCAACGGCAGCGTCCAACGCCAGCGCGCCCCAGCCACCGTCGATACGCTGGCTGGGGGCCAGCCGGCTGGCAGCGCAAGAAAGCCAGTCGGTGCTGATCACCCTGCTGCGCGGGCTGGCGGCGCTGCAGGTGGCGGCTGCCCATTTGCGCGCGCAGGCGTTTCCCGGCCTGAGCACGGTCAGCGATGCACCGCTGTGGTACCTGGGGCTGTCGTTCTTCACCGGGTTTGCGCACCAGGCCGTGGTAGTGTTTTTCCTGATCAGCGGCTGGCTGGTGGGCGGCGCTCTGCTCGATCGTATCGGCCGGCCGCATGCGCTGCGCGACTACGCCATCGACCGTATCACGCGCTTGTGGATGGTACTGCTGCCGGCCTTCGCGCTGATGTTGCTGCTGGTCTGGGCCGGCGCCATCGTGCCGGCCGACAGCAACGCTGCCGCCAACGCTGATTCCTGGCGCCTGAGCACAGCGCTGGGCAACCTGGTCGGCCTGCAAACCATGCTGGTGCCGGTGTTCGGCGCCAATTTCCCGTTGTGGAGCCTGGCCTATGAAAGCTGGTACTACGTGCTGTGGGCGCTGCTGCTGGTGAGCCTGCGCGCCGGCGCCGCGCCGATGCGGCTGATCTGCGCCGCCGCTGCTCTGGTACTGGCCCTGTGCCTGAGCACGGACATCGTGCTGTATTTCCTGGTGTGGCTGCTGGGCATGGCCGCTGCGCGCCTGCGCCTCACGCTGCCCCCCTGGCAGCAGTGGCTGTGCTGGGGCGTTTTTGGCGCGCTGGCCGTGCTGCTGCGCCTGCGCGGCCAGGATGGCGACTTCAATCACCTGTCGCTCGGCCCGGACCTGCTGTACAGCGTGCTGTTCCTGGTCTGCCTGTGCAGTATGAAAACCCTGGGCCCGGTGGCGCCGCTGCTGGCGCGCTGCTCCACCTTTCTGGCCAGTTTTTCATTCACGCTGTATGTGCTGCATATACCGCTGCAGCGCATGCTGTGGACCTATCGCGATGGCGCCCAATTGTCGCCGCACGATCCGACCAGCCTGGCCGTGTATGGCGCCATGCTGGCCGTGGTGGTGGCGCTGGCGTATTTATTCCACCTGCCGTTCGAGGCGCAGACCACGCGCCTGCGCCAGGCAATACGTCAGCGCCTGCAGCGGCAAAAGGACGCTGCAGGCAACACCAAAGCGCCTTATTTGTAGGCGCCGATGGTGACAGGCGCCGTCATCGGCGTACCGTCGAAATCCACCGCCGGTGCATAGGCCGTGGTGCCGGCAGCCTTGGCCGGCGAGCTGGCCCGCAGGTGGAAGTCCGGCGTGCCGCTGCGGGTATAGGCGACAAACTGCGGATCGGCAGCCACGGTACCGGTCGCCTTGAGCCCGTTCTTCAGGCTGAAGTCGTAACTGGTGTTTTGATACACCAGGTTGTTTCTGTAGGTATTGTGGGTGCCGGTTGAGCCCTGCTCGGAAATACCATAACGATTATCGTAGACGATGTTGTTGACCACGTGGGTATAGTCGTTGGGCGCGTTGCGGTGGTAAAAGTCGCCGGCGCCGACAATAATGCCGGTGCCGGAACTGGCCACCGTGTTGTTGGCGATGATGACGTTGTTGGCGTCATGCCACAGGTGGATCGCCGCTTCCGCCACCCGATACACGACATTGCTGACCACGCTGCCACTGGTACTGACATAAATGCCCTGTACGTACTGGCAACCGGCCGGCCCGATGTCATGCACGAGATTGCCAATCACATCGCCCTGCACGCCGTTGTAATACGAATCGACGCCGATGGCCGCACCGCCGCCGCCGTTGCAGGCGATGCTGGTAGCGATGTGGTGCACATGGTTGTTGCGGATGGCGTCGTAAGAGCCACCGTTGTAAATTCCATGCCGCCACACGGTGCCGCCTTGCGGCTTGCTGCCATCGATTTCGAAGCCGATGATATCGACGTAGTCGCCACGGTTATCCCAGCCTGTGTCATTGCTGGAACTGGCTGGCGGCACAATTTTTGCGCCCAAGCGCGCGGTCGAGTAGTAATAGATGCGGGCATTGGCGGTGCCGCTACTGGAGGTGGTAAAGCCGCCGGCATAGGTGCCGGGCGCCACGAACACGGTAGTGTTCGGCTTGGCCAGCGCTGATGCACGGGCAATCGTGCGCAGCGGCGATGCTTGCGTGCCGGCGTTGCTGTCCGAACCCGTGGTGGACACGTACAGTTTGTTCGGCGTGGATGGCACCGGTGTCGGCGTTGGGGTGGGGCCAGGCGTGGGCGGTGCATTGCCGCCATTGAGTTCGTAGGCGCCGACATCGGGACCGGCGCCGGACGGCCGCGCTTTGCCGTTCAGGTCAGTGGCTGGCGCGTCGGCCGGCAGCGCCTTGTCCACGGCGGGCGAGCTTGCTTGTAACTGGTAATTGCCGCCGCCCGTGCGCACGTAGTTGACGAACTGCGGCGCCGCTGCAATGGTAGCCACGGCAACGCCCTTGGTCAGCAGGAAAGCATAGGCCGATTGTTGATACATCAGGTTATGGGTGTAAGTATTGTTGCTGCCGATATTGCCCTGCTCCACCACGCCATACGCGGTGTCGTAGACGATGTTGTTCGAGATGCGTGAATAATCGTTGGGCCCGCTCGAAAAATATGGATTGCCGCTGCCGACCACGATGCCGGTACGGGCCGCAAAAATCGTGTTATTGCTGACGGTAACGCGGGCAGCGTCATGCCACAGGCGCACGGCCGTATCCGACACGCCATACACGAGGTTGTTCTTCACATCGCTGTTGGGGCTGTTGACGAACACGCCATACATGGTGGCGCAACCGCTGGCGCCGATATCATGCACAACGTTGGCCAGTACATCGTTGTCGGTTCCCTTGTAATAACTGTCGGCACCGATGCCGCCGCCCGAAACGCAAGCCCCCTGGCCGATATGGTGCACATGGCTGTTGCTGACCACGCCGAACGAGCCACCCGTGTACAAGCCCACGGTCCAGCGCGTACCGGCGCGATAATTGCTGCCATCAACCTCGAAGCCATCGATATCGACATAGCTGCCACGGTTATCCCAGGCAATCGCCGTGCTCGAGTTTGCCGGGGGAACGATTTTCGCCCCCCATTTGCTGTCCGACACATAACGGATGCGCGCCGCCGGCGTGCCGCTGCTGTCGGTACGGAAACCACCTGCATACACGCCGGGCGCCACATGCACCACCGTACCCGCCGTGGCGGCCTGGGCCGCCCGCGCAATCGTCAGAAACGGCGCCGCCTTGCTGCCCGGGTTGCTGTCGGAACCGGTGGTGGCCACGTACAATTCGGTCGCCACAGCCGCATCGTTGTACTGCACTTCGGGCGACAGCGTGATCTGCGACGCTTGCGTGGCTTTTTGTGCACCATCGCCGCCGCCATTGCTGCCGCCACAAGCTGCCAGCAGGACCGCGCAAGCGCCGGCGCCCAGTTTCAAACCAAGGTTAGGGTGAGACAGATAATTGACTGGAGAATTCATCAGCCGTTCCTCGCTTTCATTAAGTGAATGAGCGAGGTTTGATCTGCGTCAAATTCTATAGTTCAATTCTTTTAGAAAAAAATTCTGACAAGATTTAGTTGCGTCAGCAGAAGATGTGCGCGGGCAATTTGTGTACTGATGTGCGCAGGCACCGCTGGCAGGCGGCCATCAAGCGTCGTTGTAGACCACGCCATGCGGTGCAATGCCGGCATGATGCAGGCGCTTGATGGCCTGCTGAAGCTGGTCTTCGGTGGTCACGCCGGCGCGCGTGACCAGGAACACGGCGCCGGACAGCGCGCCGACCGCCAGCGCGTCGGCTGCCGCCAGCACCGGCGGCGCGGTGATGAGCACCACGTCGTAATGGGCGCTCAGTGCTTCGAGCACACCGGCCAGCAGCCGCGTTTGCAGCAACTCGGCGTGGTGCGGCTG
>JBEVNE010000024.1:0-11775 GCA_040508275.1 Duganella sp. | reverse complement strand
TCGGTGGCGCCCAGCACGCCGCAAAAGGAATTCATCAATAACTTGAGCGCTTGCGACAGCGGCTCATTTTTGGCCCGCTTGGCGGCGTCGCGCTGCTGCCAGATGCTGGTGGTGATCTCGGGCAGGCAGTGTGCGGTGCGCGAAAATACCGTGCCATTCACGCCCTCCACCACGGCAGCCGGATCGGTGGCCGCCTCGCCTTCGATCAGGCCGACCGGATCGACCAGGAAGGTGCGGATAATTGACGGGTACAAGCTTTTGTAGTCGAGCACCACCACCGAATCGTACAGGCCGGGCCTGGAATCCATGACAAAGCCGCCCGGCGAAGCGCCGCCGCTGATATCGCCGACGCTCGGCGCCACGTAGCCGGCGCGGTGCATGCGCGGCAGATAATGGTGGCTGAAGGCGGCAATCGAACCGCCGAGGTGGTCGGCCTGCAAGCCGGTTACGGTGGCGCGCTCGATCATGAAGGCCAGCAGGTTGGCCTTGTCGAAAATGCGCGTGACCAGCTCGCAGTCCTTCAGGTTGTAGTGCGCCAGCGCCGGCTTGTCGTGCTGGAAGCGGCGCTCGATCTCGGCCATCTTGTCGTCATCGCTGCCGATATCCTTGCCCTCGCCCAGCATCTCCTGCGCGACGTTTTCCAGGCTGTAGGAGGCAAACATCCACGACGCCGCCTTGAGCGCATCGATGCCGTCGAGGACGATGCGCCCGACCACCGGCGCAAACATATAGCCCTGCTTGCCCGGATGTTCGCGCCACTCGATGGTTTTGCCTTCCCGTCCCAGCGTGAGCGCAATGCGGCATTTGTCGGCGTTTTTCTGCAGCACCTGCAGGTCGAACTGCACCACGTTCCAGCCGATGATCACGTCGGGATCGTGGCGGGCAAACCAGGCGTTGAGCTTTTCGATCAGCTGGCGCCGGGTGGCGCAGTAGTCGAGCGCAAAGTCCGGCGCTGGCTCTGGCGCCGGCGCTGCCTCACCGAGCATGTAGACCTGGCGCTGGCCGCAGCCTTCGAGGGCAATCGAATACAGCTCGCCATAGGCGCTGGTTTCGATATCGAGCGACACCATGCGCAGTGGCGGGCGGTAATCGGGTGCCGGCTTGAGCTTGCAGTCGTGGATGGTGGCGCCGTCGGTGCGGCCACCCTCGATGCACACGCCGGCGGTGATGAAGCGCTCCATCAGGTAGCGCTCGGGCGGGCGGATGTCGGCCTCGTACAATTTGATGCCATGGTCGCGCAGCGTGCGCTCGAACGCGGTCAGCGCCTTGTAGCGCGAAGCGTAAATCCCGATCACGGCTTGCTGCTGGAAGGTCTTGAGCTCAAGCTCACGCAGCGCCATGCCGCTGGCCGGATCCAGCAGCGCCTCGATGGCCGCACGCTGGCCTGCCTGGGCAAAGGCAACCGACGCCTGTGCGTTCAGGCGGATTTTCCTGGGGCCGTGGTCGGTGGCCAGCCAGAATTCGATTTCCGTGCCGTGAGCGGTGTCGCGCCAGTGGCGGGTGAGGATGAAGCCGGTGCTTGTCATGCGAGAATTATACTGTACGCACATACAGTCAGCGCTTGGTCTTTACCCATACCGGGCCGACCGCGTTATCAGCGATAAGTAACGCTATCCGATCCGCCCAGCCATTCGAGGTGGGCATAGTTGTTCAGATAGCTGAGGCCGAATTCTCCGGGACGATGCAGCAGCCGCGTTACCGAGCAGTTGGCCAGCTTCCAGGTCATTTCCATGACCTGGTAATCCTGCAGGCCCAACACGTGCTGGAGCAGCGTGGCGATCACGCCGCTGGACGTGAACACCAGCGTGGACTGCCTGCTATCCGGCTGGTCAAGACGCTCCAGCGCCGCCAGCACGCGGCTGCGAAAATCGGGCCAGGTTTCACGGTACTGGTCATCGTGCCAGCCGGTCATCCAGCGCTCCATGGCGGCGCGAAACAGGTTTTCCTGCACGCGCAGCGGATCGGCGTGGCTGGCGGCGAGGCGCTGCCCGAATGCCGTGGGATCGCTGAAGTCCGGGCAATGGCGCAGCATCACCTCGTGGTGATCGAATTCGGCAAAGCCGGCCTCGGTGGCTGCTTCCGTCTGCACCGGCAACTGCGCGAGGCAGGCCGTGGCAGTCTGCACATGGCGCGCCATGCCGCCGGTGATCACCCGGTGCACCGGTTGCCCACGGGTGGCCAGCCATTGCCCCAGCAGGCGCGCCTGCTCATGGCCCAGCGGCGACAACTGGTCGTAATTGCTGCTGCCAAAAGAAGCCTGGCCGCTGCGCACCAGGTAAATTTTTCCCATGTTTTTCTCCGCTGCGCTGTTATGACTGGCAACTGGCGCTGCCGCCGGCGGCCAGCGCCGTGACGGCGGCGGCGATGTCCGTGCCCAGGCGCGCCACAGCGCGGCGGTGCCCCGCCACCAGCGCATCATAGCCCGCCCCCACCGTTTCGTTGGCAATGGTGCGGCAGGTCAGCGTATCTTTACTGCCCACCTTGCGCACGCTCCAGGTGGCGTCGATCAGCGCGTAGCGGCCCGGCGCCGATTCAAAACGCTGCACATTGGTGCTGATGCGGTAGATGGTGGCGCCTTCCGGCGTGGCGGTGCGGAACACGTCCGCCACGCCCAGGGCGCCACTGACCACCTGCGACAGCGCCTGGCCGATTTCCGCATCGGGCTGCGAAGTCCAGCGCTCCTGCTCCAGCAAATCCATGCGCCCCTCGCCGGTGCTGACCACCAACTGATGGCGCGCTACCTGCTTGGGAACGTTGACTGCCGACACTTCAATGAAATAGTTGGCAGGCATTGCCGCCGCCGGCCGCGCCGCTGGCGCGCCCATGCCGGTGCTGAGACTGTAAAACCGCTCGGGCGGCGAACTGGCGCAGCCGGCCAGCAGCAAGGCCGCCAGGCCAGCGCCGGCAGTCATGGCAAGGTGCTGCAAACGGTACATCATTTCTGCTCTCCTTTTTTCTCCGGCTTGCCACGCAACAGCGACTCGGGATGGCGTTCGAGGTAGTCCGACAGCGCATTGAGCGACTGCATGGTCTGGGTCAGCTGCTGCAGTGCTTCGCGCAGGTCCGACTGCACCGGCGAATCCTTTTGCAGCAGTTCGTCGGCGGTACTGAAGGTTTTGCGGGCGGCGCCCAGTGTGTCCTTCATTTCCGGCACCACCTGGGCGTCGAGCTGCTTGAGCAGGATGTCGGCGCTCTTCAGGGTATCGCGCAGGTTGGCGCCGATTTCATCGAACGGCACCTTGTCGAGTTTGCGGGCGATGCTGGCAAGCTGGGTTTGCAGTTCATCGAGGCTGTTGGGCACCGTCGGGATTTCCAGCGGATCCTTGTTCATGTCCAGCTTGACCGATTTGGCGTTGGGGAAGAAATCGAGCGCCACGTACAGCTGGCCGGTCAGCAGATTACCGGTGCGCAGCTGGCCGCGCAAGCCGCGCGCCACCATGCGCTCCATCAGTTGCGGACCGGCGTTGCCGTCCTGCTCGTCGATGCTGCGCTGGAAGGCGCGCCCCAGGCGTGCCGGATACATGTCCACCGTGACCGGCATGCGGAAGTTCTTCTTGACGCGGTCATACTCCACGCCGACCGAACGCACCTCGCCCAGCACGATGCCGCGGAAATCCACCGGCGCGCCCTGCGACAGGCCGCGCAGCGACTGGTCGAAATACAGCACGGTGGTAATCGCCGGGCCGTCCGGATCGCGCAGCGCGCTGGCCTGATCGGCCGCCAGCAGGAACTGGCTGCCGCTAGGCGCCACCGCATCGGGTTTCTGGCCGGTCGCACTTTCGAAAGCGATGCCGCCCACCAGCAGCGCTGCCAGCGACTGCGTATTGAGCTTGAAGCCGGCCGAATCGAGCCGCACATCGACGCCGCTGGCATGCCACCAGCGCGTGTTCTTGCCGACGTACTGGTCGTAGGGCGCCCGGATGAACACCTTCATTTTCACGCCGCGTCCCTTTTCTTCGAGGTCGAAGGCGGACACCCGGCCGACCGCAATGCGGCGGTAGTAAATCGGCGAGCCGACATCGACCGAGCCGAGACTTTCGGCATGCAGCGTGTACAGGCTGCCTTTTTCATCGGCGGCCACCTGCGGCGCTTCTTCCAGTCCCGTAAATTCGCTGGTGGTGTCTTCCGACTTGCCGGCATCCACGCCGATGTAGGCGCCCGACAGCAGCGTGCCCAGGCCCGATACACCGGTGGCGCCCACGCGCGGGCGCACCACCCAGAAGCGCGTGTCGGTGGCGGTAAATTGCGCCGCCTCCTTGCTCATGTCGATCTTCACCAGCACCTTGGACAGGTCGCGGGAAATCGACATGCTGCGCACGATGCCGATGTCCACGTCCTTGAACTTGACCTTGGTCTTGCCAGGCTCCAGGCCATCGCCGCTGCGAAAACTGACCGTTACGGTCGGGCCCTGATCGACGAAAGTCTTGATCACCAGGCCCACGCCGATCAGCGCCGCCAGCAGCGGTATCAGCCACACCAGCGAGGGCAGCCAGCGCTGGGCTTTTTCGACCTCCGGCGCATGTAGCCCGGCGGCGGGAGGCTCGGATAACAGCTTGGCCTGCTGCTGTGGGGGCTGCTGGCCATCCAGATTGTCAGACATGCTTCTCTCCATGGGTATCGACGGGGTCCCAGATCAGGCGCGGGTCGAACTGCATCGACGCCATCATGGTCAGCACCACCACGGCGCAAAACGCCAGTGCGCCGGGGCCGGCGGTGATCACCGCCAGCGTCTGGAAGCGCACCAGCGCCACCGTCAGGGTAATGACAAAAATATCGAGCATCGACCAGCGGCCGACAAATTCAACGATGCGGTACAGCACGGTGCGCTGCTGCGGACGCCAGCGCGAGCGCCGCTGCGCCGTCAGCGCCAGGATCGCCAGCGCTACCAGCTTCATCACCGGCACGACGATGCTGGCGACAAAAATAATGATGGCCAGGCCTTCGGAACCGCTGTTCCAGAACAGCAGGACGCCGCTGATGATGGTGTCCTCTTCCTTGCCGAACAGCGAATTGGTGTACATCACCGGCAGCAGCATCGACGGAATGTACAGAATGGTGGCGGCCAGCAGGAAAGCCCAGGTGCGGCCAACGCTGTCGGGACGACGCTGGTGCAGCGCCGCCTGGCAACGCTCACAGCGCTGATGGCGGCCGCGCGCCGGCGCCACCAGGCCGCAGCTATGGCAATCGACCAGCGGCGCACCGGCTGCCAGCGCCGTGTAATTACGCTGCGACTGCGCCGGCCGCATGCCTTGCGGGCCTGGCAGGTGCTCGCCGATATTCCACAGGATTTTCGGATCGAACGACATCACCAGTGCCAGCATGATCGTCAGCGCGGCAAAGGCGAACAGGCCCGGATGGAAAATCACCTGGGCCAGGCTGGTCATCTTGATGATGGTGATCAGGATGCCGATCAACAGCACCTCGGTCATGCCCCAGCGCCGCGCCGTGCCCAGCGCCCGCAGCATCGAATCAAAGCCCGGCGGACGGCGGCCACGGCTCAACGCCAGCGTGACATAGAACAGCGATCCCAGTTCGACGGCCGGCAGCACGATGGTAAACAAGGTCACCACCGCCGCCACCAACTCCATTTTTTCCTTCCACAGCACGTGGATGGCGCCCAGCAGCGTGGCGCTGATGCTGTAGCCGCCCACCGACAGTTCGACGATGGGAAACAGCTGGGCAATCAGGAACACGAATATCGCCGCCAGCGTAATGGCCGCCATGCTGCGCGGATCGTGGCGGATGCCCCGGTACAAAATCGCGCCGCAACGCACGCAGCGCGCCTTGTCGCGCGCTCGCAGCGGCTGCTGCTGGTGCAGCACGCCGCAGTCGTGACAGCTGATTAATTGGTAGCGATACACGGGCCGGTGGGGATGATAGTAGTTTGGATATCATACATATCATACGGCAATACTGGCGCGCGTAACTGTGCGGCTGGGGCGGCTCAGCCACGATGGTCGTCAGCAGACTTTCCAGAACCAGGACCGTACCATTTTTATGGTGATAGTATGAATCGGTGTATTCAACGGGAGATTTTATTATGGCTACTTCTGTACGTCTTACTCCAGATGCGGAGCAACGGCTTGATTTTCTCGTTTTGCAAACTGGTCGCACCAAGGATTACTACCTTCGAGAAATCATCGAACATGGCATTGAGCACATGGAGGACTACTACCTTGCAGCCGAGGTATTAGAGCGCGTCCGTAAGGGGCAGGAGCAGGTACACTCTGCTGCTGACCTGAGGAAAGACCTTCGCCTGGGCGATTGATTACACCGATACGGCCAAGAGCCAGCTTCGGAAACTCGACAAGCAAACGGCAAAACGGATTGTCGACTATATGGATCAACGCGTTGCCGGACAGGAGAACCCACGCAACGCCGGCAAAGCGCTGACCGGCCCACTTGGGGGCCTTTAGCGTTACCGCGTAGGAGACTACCGCGTAATCTGCGACATACAGGACGGCGCTTTACGCGTGCTGGTCATCCAGGTTGGTAACCGGCGCGAGGTATATCGATAGTCTTGGAGGTCGCCGCAGCAAACGGCGTTTCAGCCATTCCCCAAAAAATCGAACAACGTCGCCGCCACCACCTTGGTGGCCTTGCGCAAATCTTCCAGGTTCAGCCGCTCATCGGCCTTCTTGGCATTCGATTCGGGCACCGTACGCGGGCCGGCGCCGTACAGCACGGCCGGGATGCCGTGTTCACCGTACAGGCGGGCATCGGCGTACAGCGGCGTGCCCTGGGCCGGGATGGTCTCGCCCAGGTAGGTTTGCGCGTTGCGCTGCAGGCTCTCCACCAGCTGCGCAGTGCCGGGCTGCTCGCGCAGCGCGTGCGACAGCAGCAGGCGGCGGATCTCGAGCGTGATGCCGGGCAGGCCCTGCACCGCGGCTTCGATCAGCGCACGCACCTGCGCCTCCACCTGCACCGGGTCTTCTTCGGGAATCATGCGGCGATCAAGCTTGAGCACCACCTTGCCCGGTACCACATTGGTATTGGTGCCGCCGTCGATGCGCCCCACCAGCATGGTGGGCGAATCGATGCCGGCCACCGCCGATTTGATCTCTTTCAGCGCCGGCAGTTCATCGTAGATGGCGTTGAGAATGCGCGTAGCTGCCTGCAGCGCATCGTGGCCGGTTTCCGGCATGGCGCCGTGGCCGGACTTGCCGTGCACGGTCACTTCCAGCTGCAGACAGGCATTGTGGGCGGTGACGATGTTGTAGCTGAAGCCTGCGGCAATCACGTAATCGGGCCGCGTGAGTTTTTGTTCGAGCAGCCAGCCGGGGCCCAGCAGGCCGCCAAATTCTTCATCGTAGGTAAAGTGGAGTTCCAGCGCGCCCTTGAGCGGCGTGCCTTCACCCGATGCTGCCGCCAGCGCTTCCAGCGCGCGCACGGCAAAGATGTAGGTGGCAAAGTCGCCCTTGGAGACGGCGGCGGCGCGGCCATAAATAAAGCCCTGGTCGATCACTGCACCGTACGGTGGATAGGTCCAGTTGTCACCCGGCGGCACCACGTCGCCGTGGGCGTTCAGGGCCAGCGTGGGACCGCCGGCGGCATAAGGCCGGCGCACGATCAGGTTGGTAATGCTCTCCATGCCGTAGTCATGCACCTGTTGCCGCGGCACGACGTGCTGCTCGGCTTCCCAGCCATAGGCGGCGACCAGTTGCGCCACCAGTTCGGCGTGCGGCGCGTTGTTGCCGGGCGGGGTGTCGGTCGGTACGCGCAGCAGTTGCTGGAGCAGCGCTACCTGTTCATCGAAGTGATCGTCGATCCACTGCGCCAGTTGTTCTTTCTGTTTGCTCATCGTGCTTCCTTTATTTTGCACCAGACTATTTTGCACCAGCGTCGTACCAGGCGCCGACCTGCGCGCGCTCGGCGTCGGTCATCTGGGTCAGGTTCGCCAGCGGCATGGCTTTCAGCTGGACGGTTTGCTTGTAGATTTTTTCGGCGTTCTGACGGATCTCTGCTTCATTTTCCAGCATGATGCCGGCCGGTGCGGCAGCAAAGCCGGGCTGCTTCGGTTGCGCGGCGTGGCACGAGGCGCAGCGCTGCACGATGATGGCCTGCACCTGCTGGAACTGCGCCGCAGTATCGGCTGCATTGCTTGCCGATGCCGATGCAGCAGCCGGCTGGCTGACGGGCCTGGCCGGCGCAATCCATACCGCCACCGCAGCCAGCAGCGCCACGCCGATCAGCGGATAGCGCCACTCGACGCGGCCCTTGTGGCGCAGATTGAAGAAGTGGCGGATGAACACGCCGGCTGCCATGATCAGCGCCAGCACCAGCCAGCCATGTTCGTGGCGGTAGGTCATGGCGTAGTGGTTGCTGATCATGATGAACAGCACCGGCAGCGTGAAATAGTTATTGTGCACACTGCGCTGCTTGGCCTTGATGCCGTGCACCGGATCGGGCATGCGGCCGGCGGACATGGCCTCGACCATCTTGCGCTGGCCGGGAATGATCAGCATCAGCACATTGCCCACCATGATAGTGCCGATCAGCGCACCAACGTGGATGTAGGCGGCGCGGCCGCTCAGCACATGGGTCAGGCCATAGGCAGCTGCGACGATCAGCACAAAGATCACGATACCGAACCACAGGTCGTGCTTGCCCAGTGGTGAGCGGCACAGCAGGTCGTACACGGTCCAGCCGACCACCAGCGTGCCGACGCCGATGCCGATCGCCTGCAGGCTGCTGATATCGGCCACCGATTTGTCGATCATCATGGCCTGGGCGTTGAAGTAGTAGGCGATGGTCAGCAGCGCGATGCCCGAGATCCAGGTGGAATACGCTTCCCATTTGAACCAGTGCAGTTCCTTGGGCAGCTCGGCCGGCGCCACCAGGTATTTTTGCGGGTTGTAAAAGCCGCCGCCGTGCACGGCCCACAGGTCGCCGGCCACGCCTTTTTTGGCCAGTTCCGATCCTGCTGCGGGCGGGCGGATCGAGTTATCGAGCCAGACGAAATAGAACGATGCACCGATCCAGGCGATGCCGGTGATCACGTGCAGCCAGCGTACCAGCAGGTTGAGCCACTCAAGGCCATAAGGGATCAGGTACGTGAATAATTCCATGGCTGGCTTCGAGTCAAGGCTGTGGCTAATTTACAGAAGATAAACGTAATCGTTTCCTCACGCATGAGTTATCGAGTATATTAAACATATCGTTTTTCGTATAACCCTCGTATCCGCTTATTTTATTCGTCTTTATTCTGGATACGTCTCGTCAAAGTCTTCCCATGGCCGCCCTGCCGCAACACCTGGACCTGCACCTTATCCGTATTCTGTATCTGCTGCTCGTGGAAAAAAACGTCTCGCGCGTGGCGCTCAAGCTCAATCAGCCGCAGCCGTCGATTTCCGCTTCGCTGCGCAAGCTGCGCGAGCTCACGGGCGACCCGCTGCTGGTGCGCGGTGCGCGCGGCATGGTACCCACCCAGCACGGCGAAAGCCTGCTGCTGCCGGCCAAGCGCATCCTCGACGAGACCGAAAACCTGTTCCTGAAAAAGTCGCCGTTCGTGCCGCAAGTGGAGGCGCGCACCTTCCACCTGGCCGCACCCGATTATCTCGACAGCCAGTTTTTGCCCAATCTTGTTGCGCTGCTGCGACGCGGCTCGCCCAACAGCCGCATCAAAATCCACAGCCTGGGGCCGCGCGTCGATTATGTGCGCCTGCTGTCGGACGGCGATATGGACCTGGTGATCGCCAACTGGGACGAGCCGCCCGAACACCTGCACATGTCCAAGCTGTTCGAAGACCCGATCACCTGCGTGATGCGGGCCGATTGCCCTTACGCGCTGCGCACCCCCAGCGATGCCATGACGCTCGACGATTACCTGTCGCTGCCGCACGTGGCGCCCACCCAGCTGCTGCCCGGCTACCTCGGTGTGATCGACGATTTCCTCGACCGCCAGGGCTTGCAGCGCAACGTGGTGGTGGAATCGGCCTACTTTGGCCTGATCCCCAATATGCTGGCGCAGACCGATCTGGTGCTGACCACCGGCCGCCAGTTCGTGCGCCAGTACGAAAAGCAGCTGCCACTGAAAACCTTCACGCTCCCGGTCAAGTTTCCGGCCATGCGCTTTTACCAGCTGTGGCACGAACGCGTGCACCAGGCGCCCGAGCACAAATGGCTGCGCGAGCAAGTGGCGGCGGCGGCCAAGGGCCTGAAGTAAGCCAGGCGCTATACCTTTTACGCCATTGGCCGTATGTCGGTGCGGCGTTGGCGCGTTATGATGGGGCTCCGATAACGGGTACCACGCCATGACCAACCTCTCCGCCCTCAATCACTGCGACGTCGCCGCCTTCGTCAACCACCTGCACGGCATTTACGAGCACTCGCCCTGGATACCGGAACGCGCAGCGGCGCAGCGGCCCTTCGCCAGCGAGACGGCGCTCAAGCTGGCCTTGCAGGACGTGGTCAGCGCCGCCACGCTCGACGAGCAGCTTGGCCTGATCCGCGCCCACCCCGAGCTGGCCGGCAAGGCTGCCGTGGCGGGAGAGCTGACCGCCGAATCGCGCGGCGAGCAGGCGGCGTCCGGCCTGAACCTGTGCAGCCCGGAGGAATTCGCCACGCTGCAGCAACTCAACGCCGACTACAACGCCAGGTTCGGCTTTCCCTTCATCCTGGCCGTCAAGGGCCCGACCGGCAAGGGCTTGACGCGGCGCCAGATCATTGCCGCCTTCAGCCGCCGCCTGAAAAACCAGCGCCCCGACGAAATTGCCGAGTGCCTGCGGCAGATCAAGCGCATCGCCGAGATCCGCCTGAACGACCTGCTCGGGGTAACGCTCGAGTTTGGCCCCACCATCATGCAATGGGCCGAAACCATCGGCGCCTGGAGCGATGCCGACAACAGCGCCGCCCTCGATCACGACCTGACCTGCGCCTACATGACGCTGGCGCACCGCCAGACCGCCGCCCAGCTACGCGCCTGGATGGAGGAAGCCGGCATGCAGGCCCACATCGACGCAGTCGGCAATGTCGTCGGCGTCTACCGCTCAGCCGATGCTGCCGCCAAAACCCTGATGACCGGCTCCCACTACGACACCGTACGCAATGGCGGCAAGTACGACGGCCGCCTCGGCATCCTGCTGCCGATCGCCATCGTGCGCCACCTGCACCAGCGCGGCGAAACGCTGCCGTTTCACCTCGAGGTGGTCGGCTTTGCCGAAGAAGAAGGTGTGCGCTTCAGGAGCACCTTTTTGGGCAGTAACGCCATCACCGGCCGCTTCGATCCGGCCCTGCTCGATCAGACCGACGCCGACGGCGTGACCATGCGCGCAGCGCTGGCATCAGCCGGCCACGATGTGAACAACATCGCCGCCATCGCCCGCAACCCGGCCGACCTGCTGGGCTTTGTCGAGGTGCATATCGAGCAGGGACCGGTGCTGCTGCAGCGCGACCTGGCGCTGGGCGTGGTGACGGCGATTGCCGGCAGCTCGCGCTACCTGGTCGAGCTGACCGGCCTGGCCAGCCACGCCGGCACCACGCCGATGACCATGCGCAAGGATGCAGCAGCGGCGGCGGCCGAAATCATTTTGCTGGTCGAGCAGCGCTGCGCGCAGCAGCCTTCGCTGGTGGGCACGGTCGGACAATTGGAGGTGCCGGGCGGCTCGGTCAACGTGATTCCGGGCGCCTGCAAGCTGTCGCTCGATATCCGCGCGGCTGACGACGCCGTGAGGCTGGCGGCCGTGCGCGATGTCCTCGGTGGCATCGCCAGCATTTGCGCACGCCGCCAGGTGGAGTTTCGCGCCGAGCAGATCGTCGACGCCGCCGCCGCACCCT
>JBEVNE010000414.1:0-8524 GCA_040508275.1 Duganella sp. | reverse complement strand
CGCCCGGTCCCAACCAGATCAGCCGCGAAAACGGCAAGCGCCGGATTGTTGTCAGCGCCAATGTGCGTGGCCGCGATATCGGCACGTTTGTGCCGGAAGCAGCACAGGCCATCGCCGACAACGTGCAGATACCTGCCGGTTACTGGACGAGCTGGGGCGGCACCTTCGAGCAGTTGCAATCGGCCACCAAGCGCCTGCAGATCGTCGTGCCACTGGCGCTGTTCATGGTCTTCGTGCTGCTGTTTGTGATGTTCAACAACGTCAAGGATGGATTGCTGGTGTTCACCGGTATTCCGTTCGCCCTGACCGGCGGTATCGTCGCCCTGTCCATGCGCGGCATTCCGCTGTCGATTTCTGCCGCGGTAGGTTTCATCGCGCTGTGCGGGGTGGCGGTGCTCAATGGCCTGGTGATGATTTCGTATATCCGCACGCTGCGCGAGGACGGCATGTCGCTCGATAAAGCCATCAACTTCGGCGCCCTCACGCGCCTGCGGCCGGTCCTGATGACAGCGCTAGTGGCGTCGCTCGGCTTCGTGCCGATGGCGCTGGCCACCGGCACCGGCGCCGAGGTACAGCGGCCACTGGCAACGGTGGTGATTGGCGGCATCATCTCTTCCACGATATTGACCCTGCTGGTCCTGCCGCTGCTGTATCGCCTGGTGCATCGCGGTGATGAAGACAAGGCCGGGGAACCGACCGAGCAAGTCGTGGCGCTTTAATATCTGCTGAAGTGATGCACGGTGCTGCGCAGGATCAGGCAGCAACCGTGCATGATGTGCTGTTTTTAATGCGGTGTTTTGAGTACGCGGCCCGATGTTATCGCCACACACCAGATTTCGCCGCCGTCACAAAAGCCGAAAAATCGCGTGCCGGCTTGCCCAGTACCGTCTCGATATCGCCAGACACCTGCGCCAGCTTGCCGCTGGCGATATCCTGGTACAGCGCAGCCAAGGAACTGGCCCACTCTTCCGGTACGTGCTGGGCGACCTGCTCCGCAATGTAGGTGTCTGCATCGACGGCCACATACGACAGCGGATGGTTGGCGCCATTGGAAATTTCCTGTGCCACGTCGGCAAAGCTCAGAGCGCGTGGGCCGGTCAGATCGTAATGACGGCCCAGGTGACGGTCATCGGTCAGCGCCGCCACGGCAACGTCGGCGATGTCGTCAGCGTCAACAAACGCTTCCTTGCCGTCGCCTGCTGGCAGGCGCAACGTGCCGGAACGTACCGGGTCGAGCAGGAAATCCTCGCTGAAATTCTGGAAAAACCAGCGCAGGCGCAGGCTGGTCAAGCCCAACCCGGCGTTGACGATATGCGCTTCGGCAGCGCGCATCGCTTGCGAAAACTCGCTGCCGTCGTCTGGAGTGGATGCCAGCACCACTTTCTTGACTCCGGCCGCAGCGGCAGCGCTGGCAAATGCTGCCACCTGCTCGGTAGCGCCGCCGAAACCAAGGCCGGGGTGCACCAGATAGACTGCATGCACGCCTTCCAGCACGGGCGCCCAGGTGGCGGCGTCGTCCCAGTCGAAACACAGGGCAGAATGGCGCGAGACTGCACGCACGGCGATGCCTTGTTGGGCGAGATTGGCGGCGACGCGCTTGCCGGTCTTGCCGGTAGCGCCGATGACGAGAACGAGATTGCTGGACATGGTGTGTCTCCTGATGATGTGACGAGGATAAAAATGCTGATGACCGGGCGCAGACGCTGAAACGCCGTTACCGTCGGTGTTGCGTCTACTTTGCCTGTGCGGTGCTGCCACGATTTTCGGCGCCAGGTGCTGCAGTTCCCCAGCCGCCACCGAGACTGCGGAACAGCGTGGCCAGTGCGATCTGGCGCTGGGTGGCAACGTCGGTCAGCGCAATCTGGCTGGCAAAGGCGTTGCGCTGGGCGTCCAGGTAACGCAGGTGGCTGTCGATGCCGCCCTTGTAGCGCACCTCGGACAAGCGCTCGGCGGCGCGGCCGCTTTGCGCCAGCCCGCGCTGGGCCAATTCCTCGCGGCGCAGCGTGTCGGTGGCGGCCAGTGCATCGTTGACCTCGCGGAACGCCGTTTCGATGCTTTGCTCGTACGCGGTCACGGCGATTTCCTTGCGCACGCGGCTCAGCTCCAGGTTGGCCGTATTGCGCCCGCCGTTAAAGATCGGCAGCGTCAGTTGCGGCGCAAACGACCAGGCGCGCTGGCCGGACTCGAACAAGCCCGATAGTTCGGGGCTGGAACTGCCGAACATGCCGGTCAGGGAAATACGCGGGAAGAACGCCGCACGGGCCGCGCCGATGTCGGCGTCGCGCGCGCGCAGCCGGTGTTCGGCGGCGCGAATGTCGGGCCGCTGCGCCAGCAGTTCGGACGGCACGCCAGCGCCTATCTCCTGCACCAGCAAGGGCGCGCTGGCCGGTGTGGCGGGCAGGCTGATGACAGCGCTACCGGCACCGATCAGCAGGATCAGGGCGTTGCCGGACTGGCGAATCTCGCGCTCGATACGTTCCAGTTGGGCCCTGGCCTGTTCGGCCAGGCCCAGCGCCTCCTGGTAGTCCAGTGCAGAGCCCACCCCGCGTTCACGGCGGGCGCCAATCAGCTGCAACGACGCCTCGCGTGAGCGCAGCGTCTGTTCGGTCAGTTGGCGGCGCTGCAAGGCGCCATCGCGTGTCAGATAGGTTTGTATCACTTCCGCCACCAGCGTGATTCGCGCGGCGTTGGCCGTGCCTTCGGTGGCCAGAAAATCCTCCATGGCGGCATCGGACAGGCTGCGCACGCGGCCGAACAGGTCGAGCTCGAAGGCAGCCAGACCGGCGCCGGCCTGCCATGTGCTTTGCAATTGCGGCTGCCCGCTCGCGTTCATATTGGCCGGCGACCTTTGCCGCGTGCCACCCAGTTGGGCGTCGATACCAGGCAGGCGGTCGGCGCGCTGAATGCGAAACTGGGCGCGCGACGCGTCAACGTTCAGCAGCGTCTGGCGCAGATCGCGGTTGTTGGCCAGGGCTTGGGCTATCAGATTGCGTAGCGTTTCGTCGGCGACGAACTGCTGCCAGTCGAGCGTAGCGGCCGATGTTGGCGTTGGCGTTGCTGCGTCGGCAATCGGCGCCGTCCATTGCACCGGCAACGGCGCCGGCGGCGTCTGGTAGGTGGGCGCCAGTGAGCACCCGCCCAACAGGATCGCCGCCGCCAGCGCGGTCAGCACCAGGCGGGGGTAGGATTGTTTAGTCATTACGTTGCATCCTTATTGTGCTTGTTGCGCTGCCTGCGCTCAAACAGCGACATGACGGTGACATAAAACACCGGCACAAACAGCACACCCAGCACGGTGGCGCTGAACATGCCACCCAGTACGCCGGTGCCAATCGCGCGCTGGCTGGTGGCGCCGGCGCCGGTGGCAATTGCCAGCGGCACCACGCCCAGCATGAAGGCCAGCGAGGTCATGACGATGGGACGGAAGCGCAGGCGCGCCGCCTCAAGCGCTGATTCCACCAGCGGCTTGCCCTGGGCATGCAAGTCCTTGGCAAACTCGATGATCAGGATGGCGTTCTTGGCGGCCAGTCCGATGATCGTGATCAAGCCGACCTTGAAGTACACATCATTGGGCATGCCCACCACCATCACCGCCAGCACCGAGCCGAGCGCGCCTATCGGTACGATCAGCAGCACCGACATTGGAATTTTCCAGCTTTCGTACAAGGCCACCAGCACCAGGAACACCACCACCATCGCCAGGCCCAGCAACAATGGCGCTTGCGAACCGGCGGCTTTTTCCTGGTAGGACAGGCCGGTCCAGTCGATGGCGATGCCGGCCGGCAGTTGCGCTGCCAGGCGTTCAATTTCCGCCATGCCATCGCCGCTGCTCAAGCCGGGCAGCACGTCGCCACTGAGTTTCAGGCTCGGGTAGCCGTTGTAGCGGACGATCTGCATCGCCCCATGCTTCCAGCCGACCTGCGAGAACGAATCGAACGCCACCATCTGGCCGGCGCTGTTGCGCACATTGAGCTTGCCGATCGACTCAGGCGTGGCGCGGCTGCCGGCCTCGGACTGCACGATCACGCGCTGCATCCGGCCCTGGTTGGGAAACTCGTTGACCAGCGCCGAACCGAAGGCGGTGGACAGGGCGGCGTTGATGGCGTCAAACGACACACCGAGCGTCTGGGCTTTTTCGCGGTCGATGCGCAAGTCCAGCTGCGGGCCGTCCTTCAACCCTTCGACCATGATATAGGCGAACTTTTGCGATCCGTAGACCATGCCCATCAACTGGTCGCCAGCGGCCAGCAGCGCTTCCCGGCCCAGGCCGGCGCGGTCCTGCAGGCGCAGCGCAAAGCCGCTCGAGTTACCCATGCCTTCGACCGATGGCGGCACCACCGACATCAGCGCGCCGTCCTGGTAGCCGGCAAATACGCCATTCGACTGATCGGCTTCGGCCATGGCCGACTGGTCTTTGCCACGCTCAGACCAGTCCTTGAACATCACGAACGCCAGGCCGGCATTCTGGCCCGAACCCGAGAAGCTGAACCCCTGCAGCGACAGCACGTCAGCCACCGCCGGGCGGTCGGCAAAATACTGTTCCATCTGCTTGGTGGTGGCCAGCGTGCGCTGCTGGGTGGCGCCCGGCGCCAGCTGCACGTCGGTCATCACATAGCCCTGATCTTCCACCGGCAGAAAGGCCGACGGCAGGCGCAGGTAGGCAAACACCAGCGCTATCAGAATCGCGGCGTAGGCCAGCATCATGCGGCCGCCACGCGCCACCAGGCGCGTCGTCAGTGACGAATAACCGTCGATCAGGCGGCCAAAGCGGCGATTGAACCAGCCAAACGGCCCTTGCGCTCGACATGGTGGCCCTTGGGGATAGGTTTGATCAGCGTAGCGCACAGCGCCGGCGTCAGCGTCAGCGCCAAAAAGCCCGAGAACAGGATAGACACCGCCAGCGACACCGAAAACTGACGATAGATCACGCCGACCGAACCGCTCATGAAGGCCAGCGGCAGGAATACCGCCACCAGTACCAGCGTAATGCCGACAATGGCGCCGCTGATCTGGCCCATGGCCTTGATGGTGGCTTCCAGCGGCGACAAGCCCTCTTCAGCCATCAGGCGCTCGACGTTTTCCACCACCACGATGGCGTCATCGACCAGAATACCGATTGCCAGCACCATGCCGAACATGGTCATCATGTTGACAGAGAAGCCTAACGGCAGCATCACCGCCAGCGTACCGAGCAGGCACACCGGCACCACGATGGTGGGGATCAGCGTGTAGCGCATGTTTTGCAGGAACAGCAAAATCACCAGGAACACCAGCACCACCGCCTCGACCAGCGTCATCAGCACTTTTTTGATGGCGACATCGACAAACCTCGACGTATCGTAGGGCACGCTATACGCAATGTCCTTCGGGAAGGTTTTGGACAGCTCCGCCAGCCGTACCTTGACCTCTTCCGCTGTTTTCAGCGCGTTGGCGCCGGGCGCCAGCTGCACCGCGATACCGGCGGCCGACTGGCCGTTCAGGCGCGACGAAAAGCGGTAATCCTGGCGGCCCATTTCAATACGGGCAACGTCGCCCAGGTGCACGGCAGAGCCGTCGCGGTTGGCGCGCAGCACAATGCGCGAGAATTCCGCGATCGACTGCAGTTGTCCCTGCACCACGATGGTGGCGGTGATTTCCTATCCTGCCAGGTTGGGTTGTTCGCCGATGCTACCGCCCGATACCTGGGCGTTTTGCGCGGCAATCGCGCGGTCAACATCGGCCACCGACAGATCGTAGCCGAGCAGCTTGGCCGGATCGATCCACACGCGCAATGCGCGCTCGGCAGCAAACATCTGCACGCGGCCCACGCCGGGCACACGGCGGATCTCGTTGTTGACGTTGCGCGCAGCGTAATCGGCCAGGCCGACTTCATCCTTGCCCTCGCTGGTGTAAGTCAGCGCAAAAATCAGCAGAAAGTTTGAACTGGCCTGCTCCACCTGCAGCCCCTGGCGCATCACCACCGCCGGCAGCCGCGATTCCACCCGCTTCAGGCGATTCTGCACGTCCACCTGGGCCAGGTCGGGGTTGGTGCCCGGCTCGAACGTGACCGTGGTTTCTGCCACGCCCGCACTATTGCTTTGGGACTCGTAGTACAGCAAGCCCTTGGTGCCATTGAGCTCTTCTTCGATCAGTCCGGTAACGCTGCTGTTGATCACATCGGCAGACGCGCCCGGGTAAATGGCCGTGACGACGATCTGGGGCGGCGCCACGTTGGGGTATTGGGAGACCGGCAACGACGACATGGCAAGCAAGCCTGCCAGCGCGATGAAGATCGCGACGACCCAGGCAAAGTTGGGTCGGTGAATAAAGAAATTCGGCATGATTCAGTCCGTCTGTATCAGCCCGCAGGCTGAAAAATGGGGGCGCCACGGCGCCCGGTCAACACGGTGGTCATCGTTATGGGGCTAAGGCTGCGGCTGGGGCTGGCGTGGCTGCTGCTGGCACCTTGGCCGGCGCCGTCACGGTGATGGCGGTGCCCGGCGCAATCTTGTCCACGCCATGGACGATCAGGCGCTCGCCCGGTTTCAGACCGCTGATAATCTGCCATTCGCCGGCCTGCATCACGCCGGTCTGTACCAGGCGTTCTTCGACCAGATTTTTGCTGGAGACCAGCATGACCTTGGCGGCGCCGTCGGTGCCGCGCAAAATAGCGCGTTGCGGCACGAAGATGGCTTGCTTGTCCATGCCCATCTCGGCATTGCCGCGTACATACATGCCGGGCAGCAGCATGCCGTCGGCATTGGCAAACTCGGCGCGCAGCGTCACCTGACCAGTGCCGGGGTCCACGGTAATGTCGGAAAACAGCAGCTTGCCGTGTTTTACATGACGGCTGCCATCGACCGTGATACTCACTGCCGCAGCGTCTTTTTCACCGCGCACCAGTTTGCCGTCAGCCAGCGCTTCGCGCAGGTGCAACACGGTGTTGGCGGGCTGGGTAAAGTCGGCGTAGACCGGATCGGTCTGCTGGATCAACGCCATCGGCGTGGTTTCGCCCTGCCCCACCAGGCTGCCTTCGCTGACCAGGCTTTTGCCGATGCGTCCGCTCAACGGTGCGCGCACGGTGGCATAGCCAAGGTCGAGCCTGGCGGTACGGATATCGGCTTCGGCCACCACCTGGTTTGCCTGCGCAGTCGCCAGCGCGGCGACAGCGTCGTCGTATTCCTGCTGGCTGACGGCGTCTTGCTGCACCAACGGTTGGTAACGGCGCAACAACGACTGCGCTTGCTTGACCGCGGCCTGGGTACGCGCCTGGGCGGCGGTGGCACGCGCCAATGCGGCTTCCAGCGGTGCCGGATCGATGCTGAACAGCAAGTCGCCTTTGCTGACCACCGCGCCTTCAGTGAAATGACGCTTTTGCACAATGCCGGCCACCCGCGCTCGCACCTCGGCCACGCGTACCGGCACGATACGGCCGGGCAGGTTTTCGGTCAGCGTCTGCGCACGCGCGGCAACCACCAGCGGCTCCACCGGTACGGGTGGAGGAGCTGCCAGGGCGGAGGTCTGGTCGCCACCGGCGTTACAGCCGGAAAGTAGAACGATACATAGAGGCAGGGAAAGCATCAGTGAACTGACTCGTAACAAGGTCATGGTAGTCCTTCGGGGTACGGGATCGGCCCTGTCGGCCGGATCATCAAGGAATCGAATGGTACGACTTAAAATTAAATGAGTCAACTATGATTCATTTTATCTTTTATCGTTTCACCTCGTCTGCTATCATCGTTCGCTGGAACGTGATGACACCGTTTCGATTCTTTTGAACCGATTCCCTGGAATCTTTTGTGGGAGTGATAGTTATGTCGAGCACCATCGACGACAAGTTGGCCAGCGCCCTGGCAATCGCCATTGCCCAGCAGCCCCGGGCCAACCTCCAGCAAATTGCCAAACGCGCCGGCATCAGCAAAGCCACGCTCTACCGCATTGCGCCTACCCGCGAGGGATTGATTGATTTACTGATGGAACGCGCCGCCGATCATTTGCAGGAGGCACTGGTCAAGGCCGATCTGGCCGAGCCACCATTCGACGCAGCCTTGAGCCGGCTGACCACCAATGTGATCCGCGGCGGGGCGTTTTACCTGTTCTGGCACGCGGCCCAGTGGGTGCGCATGCTCGACATGCCTGACGACGCCGACGAAAGCCTGATGCCGTCTTTTTACGGCGAGGCACTGGAAGAATTTTTTCTGCGCGGTCAGCGCGCCGGCGTGTTCCGCATCGACATGCCCGCCAAGTGGCTGGTGAAGTCCTACGATTACCTGCTGTATGCAGCGGTGGAATCAGCCCATAGCGGTGCTATTGCCACGCTGGGCATGGCGGCGATGGTGGAAAAAACTTTTTTATCCGGAGTACAGGAAACTCCGCCCAACACATCAGGCAAATCAAAGACCAGTGTGAAGATACGAAGCGGTACTTGGACGAAAAAAACAGGACGTAGGGGATAAATCCTCTAAGTCCTTTTTTACAGCAAAGGTTTTTGCAGTAATTCTGGTGCGGCTGGCAGGAATCGAACCCACGACCCCTTGGTTCGTAG
>JBEVNE010000408.1:0-3705 GCA_040508275.1 Duganella sp. | reverse complement strand
TATACCGGACCGGAGTCCGGTGTTATTTCATGAAGAAATTAAGCTGCAACGAAAGTAACGATGCCGGCTGCCGACGTGGTGCTTGCCGACAGATCCAGCAGGCCCGTCAGTTTAATAACCTGATCGGCGGCTTGGAAAGTAACTGCGGTCGAAGTGTCGTTAACCACATAGGTGTCGCCACCGAACTGGAACCACTTGATTTCACCGGCGGTGGTGCCTGCTGCTGCTGCTTGCAGGAAGTCGGCGAAGGCGGCGGTAGCAGCCAGGTTCAGGCGTGCGCCCAGGGTTGCCGAACCAACGTAATCACCAGCGTCGGTGAAGACAATGCGGTCACCAGCTGCGAAGTCGGTGATGGTCGAGTAGGTGTTGTTGTTGATCAACGTTACACCTGCCAGGCTGAACGTGTCGTTGCCAGCGCCGCCGGTAACGATGTTCAGGCCCGTACCCAGGTTGATGATGTCGTTGCCGGCACCAGCGTTCACGGTAGCCGCGCCCGAACCCAGGGTGATGACGTCAGCGCCAGCGCCGGTGGTCACGGTTGCAGTGCCGCTACCAGTGGTGATGGTGTCTACGCCAGCACCGCCGGTGTAGGTCACTGCCTTGCTGGTGGCACCGAGGTTGATGGTGTTGGCGCCAGCACCACCGGTGACGGTGACAGCTGCGTCCAGGTTACCCGAGGTCCAGCTTACAGCACCTTTGGTCACGCCGCTGGCGTCGAACGAGGTCAGCGCGGTACCGGTGAAGGTCAGCGCCAGGCCAGCATCGCCGGCGACCGAGATGGTCTTGGCAGCAGCATCGGTCAGGGTAGCGGTGTGCTGGATGCCAGTAGCGGTGCTTGCCGTGTCATCGGTAGCGAAACGCACGGTTTCAACACCAGCAGCAGCGATGGTGCCAGCGTTGATACCAGCAGCGTTTTTCACACTGATGTTCAGCACGTCGGAGGTACCGGTGTTGTCCAGCAGGTTGGTGGTGATGGTCTGGCCGGTTGCAGCAGCCGTCAGTTCAACGGTGTTGTTGGCGGTCAGGCCATTCAGGGTCAGCGCATCGGTAGCGCCAGCAACCACTACCTTGGTGAAGGCGTTTGCGCCAGCATTGTTCAGGTTGGTCAGGTTGATGGTCGATGCTGCACTCACCGCGCCAATGCTCAGCACTTCGAAGCCAGTTACGCCAGTCAGTTGAGCACCCGAAACGGTCACAGCGTTAGCTGCGGTCGTTTGCAGGGTATCGGTACCAGCACCGCCAGTGATCGAGCCACCGGTACCCAGGTTGGTGAAGATCACGGTGTCATTGCCACCACCAAAGGTAACGGCCTTGGTTGCGCCGCCAGCCACGGTCACGGTGTTGTTACCGGCATTGAACGTGCCCGACTGGCCAACGTTCAGGCTGGTGGTCACGCCAGCGCTGTTCGACGAAGTGATCGAGGTAGCGGCACCGATGATCGAACCGGTCAGGTTCAGCGACTTGTCGCCGGTCACGTTGATGGTGGTCAGCGCAGCGCCGGTCACGCTCAGTGCCGAGTTGGCGCCGGTCGCAGCGATGTTCAGCGTGGTGGCTTTGGCATCGACCAGGCCAGCACCCGATTTCAGGCCGTTCACGGTCAGACCCAGGGTCAGCGCGGTAGCGGTGGCCGAGTTGTCGTTCACGTTCACAACGCCCGAACCATTGGTCAGCGACAGGGTCGACAGCGCGTTGCTGTTGATGGTGGCGCCAGCGTAGTTGTTCAGGGTTACCGAGGTGATGGTGTTGGCTTTGGTGCCGTCGGTGTTGGCCGAGTTAGCGTCGGTGATGACGATGTTACCAACGGCAACGCCGGCAACTGCGGCAACCGCTGCAACTTGGGGAACAGCTGGGGCACCTTGCGTTGCCGAAACAAACACGGGAGGCGTACCGCTACCGCTCGCGGTTGGGGCGGTGATGTTGGTGACGTTGGTGTTAGGGGTGGTGCTGGTCAATACGGTCTGACCAGGAGTGCCGTTGAGCGAAACGGTCCACAGTGGCGAATTCGTCACGGACAGGCCCGTAACGAGGCCGCCTGCGGCAACAGTTGCTACATCAGCAGCGCTATGGGTGGTAACGCCATCGCTGGTGACGGTCACACCGCCAACGGTCTGGCTGCCTGCCGAAGCGGTGGCAAAATTGTTCCAGGTGTAAACGTTGTTTTCGGTCACGCCAGGGACAGCGGTAACAGCAGCAACGCCAGCGGTTGCAGCGGCGGCAGCGGTCTGGTTCACGGTCACAGCGGTGGTAGCGGCGCCGCCGTTGACAACGATGTCACCACCGGTTGCAACGAAGCTGCCGACGGCGCCGGCGCTGGTGGTACCGGCGGCGATGTTCTGGGTCACGTTGACGGTGGTGCCGCCAGTAACGGTGATGTTGCTGCCGGTGCTGTTGGTGTCGATGGCAGGAGCGCGATCGGACACGACCAGGTTGATGGCGCCAGCGGTGGTGCTGCTGCCGACATTGATGGTGCCGCCGGTGGTCACACCAGCAACGGTAGCGTTGATCGACGAGCCGCCGGCGATGGCCACGTTAGCGGCAGCAACTTGCGAAGCGTTGGCGGTGATCGCGGTGGTGTTGGCAGCGGTGATGCTTTCCGCGCCGATAGCGGATACCGACAGACTGGTCAGGCCGGTTACAGCGGTGGTGTCGAGGTTCACTGCTTGCTGGCTGCCCAGGTTCAGGGTCTGAACGTTTTTAACGGTAACGCTGTTCAGCGCGGTGGTGGTGCCACCGGTGCTGAAGTCGTTGATGTTCAGGGTGTTGTTGCCCAGGCCGCCGTCGATCGAATCGAAGGCGTTCAGGGTTTGCGCCTGGCCGACGCCGGTGTTGTTCAACACAGCGTTGATGATGTCATTGCCAGCGGTGCCAACGATCGCGTCGGTACCAGTGGTCAGGGCGATGGTGGTTGGTGGGTTCACGACGACATCGCGCGCAACAGCAGCAGCTTCAGCGGTGGCGTTCAGTGCAGCCTCGGTAGTGCTGGAAGCCAGGGTAGCTTCGCTGGTAACGCCGGACAGCCAGGTTTTAACAACAGCGTTGGCGGCGGAGCCGTCGTAGCCCAGCAGCTCACGTTCGGTGGTCAGCGACTCGGTGAAAGCGGTAGCGGCAGCTACTTTGCTGTCGATAGCGATTTTGTCTTCATTTTGTGCAGCGCCGGCGATGGTCAGCACCAGGCTCTGGAAGGTCTCCTGACCAGCTTGCAGGCGCGAAGCCCAGAACAGCAGGCCAGCGGTTTCCGCAGGACGGCCGAACAGGTTCAGGTAGATCGAGTTAACCAGGTCGAATGGCGACTTGCCAGCGTAGGTGGCGGTGAATTCGGCCGAAGCGGAGAAACCAGCGGCGAGTTGCGCCTGCGACGCGCCCGAGTTTTGCAGAACCTGCAGTCCCAGCGGATCTGCTGGACGATTGAAGTACGCTACGTACAGGGTTTGAATTTCGGCGGTAGTAGCGGCGGTGGTAGTAGCCATTGAGTGTAACTCCTAGAGATTGATGAGATTCTGCATAGCCTTTGAAGAGGCGCAGTACTACGGTAGCCATAATGGCAGAAGGCAACAGAGCATCTTGTGATGGTCGTCACAAAAAACTGCAAATCCTCCTTTTTTATAGGATTTTTCCCATAAAAAAGCCCGACTGGCATTATGGGAGAAGCTTATGGGGAAATCAATAGTGTGCACTGCCCAATATTTAAGCAACTATTAGCATGTT
>JBEVNE010000404.1:0-6724 GCA_040508275.1 Duganella sp. | reverse complement strand
TGAACCAGGACGCCAGCGGTTCGTCGATGCGCATCGATCGTCTGCTGCTGCAGGCGGAACCACCATCGATCGATCACCGCGAGCTGACCGACAAGGGCTCGATCAACCAGGCCGCCGTACTGACCCGGCGCGCCGCCACCGTCAACGCTTTGTATGAAGGAACCGATCCACAGGTAATCGTTGCAGCAGCATAAATCAAAAACACCACAATATAGGAGACACCATGAAAATCATGACAATCAATAAGCTGGCCCGTACGGGGATGATGGTGAGCGTAGCCCTGTTGAGCATGAGCGCAGCCCAGGCGCAGGACACCATCAAGGTCGGCGTGATCGCCGCTTTGACCGGCCCGTTTGCCAATATCGGCAAGCCATTCGAGGACGGCATCAAGACCTATATGCAGCAGTACGGCGCCACCGTGGCCGGCAAAAAAGTGGAAATCATCTATCGCGACGACGGCGGCAGCAATGCCGACCTGTCCAAGCGCGCCGCCCAGGAACTGATCGCCCGCGACAAGGTCGATTTTCTGGTCGGCTTTTCGCTGACCCCGAGCGCACTGGCCGTGGCACCCATCGCCACCAAGGCCAAGATTCCGATGATCGTCATGAATGCGGTCACCACCGGCATTACGTCCAAATCGCCGTACATGCTGCGCACCAGCATGACCATGCACCAGATGACCGAACCGTTCGGCACCTGGTCGGGCCAGAACAAGGTCGGCAAGGTGTACACGCTGGTGAGCGACTACAGCACCGGCCACGATGCCCAGGAAAAGTTTATCAAGGGTTTTACGGCCGCTGGCGGCAAGGTGATCGGCTCGGCGCGTTCGCCGCTGGCCAATCCCGATTATTCGCCGTTCATCCAGCGCATCAAGGATGAAAAACCCGATGCGCTGTTCTTCTTCGCGCCCGGTTCCGAGGATGGCACGGCGCTGCTGAAAGCGTTCAGCGACAAGGGTCTGGACAAGGCCGGCATCAAGTTCCTCGGTGTGGGCGACATGACCAGCGATTCGCCAACACTGGAAGCACTCGGTGACCGCGCACTCGGCGCCATCACGGTGCTGAACTATTCCACGGCGCTCGACAACGCCGCCAACAAGAGCTTCCTTACCGCCTATGCCGCCGCCCTGCCAAACCGCCCGCCACCGACCTTTGTCACCGTGGCCGCCTACGACACCATGGCCATGATCTATGAAACGGCGCGCAAGCTCAATGGCAAGATCAGCGGCGACGAAGCCGTCAAGGTATTAAGCGGCATGAAGCTCGACAGCCCACGAGGCCCGATCAGCATCGACCCCGCCACCCGCGACATCGTACAAAACATGTACATCCGCGAAGTCCGTAAAGTCAACGGCAAGCTGCTGAACCAACCGATCGGCACGCTCAAGGACGTACCGCCGCAGTAAGCCCCGCCTGATTCTTTCAACAGCCGCAACGACGCAGCCGCAGATGCTGCGCGCTGCGGTTGCTTCCGCACATCTGAAGATAATAGAGGAGACACCATGAACACGCTACAAAAAACACCGCTAGCGACCTTGATCGGCACCGCCATGCTGCTGACGGCCTGCTCGGGCGGCAACGCACCGGTGTCCAGCGCCAGCGCCCTGCCGCAACTGTCTGCCGCCAGCGGCGCCCCGCTGGGATCGTGCGCCGATCTGGTCACGCGCCTGCGGCTGGCCAACACCACCATCACCGGCGCCAATCCCATCGCCGCCGGCACGCTGACGATCGCCGGCAAGCCTGTACCGGCGCACTGCCAGGTCACCGGACGCATGTTCGAGCGCACCAGTACCGTCGATGGCCAGAACTATGCCATCGGCTTTGAAATGCGGCTGCCCAACAACTGGAACGGCCGCTTCTTTTACCAGGCCAACGGCGGCCTCGATGGCGCGGTGGTCCCCGCCACCGGCCCGGTGGGCGGTGGCGGCCCGCTGGACAATGCGCTGAACCAGGGCTTTGCCGTGATCAGTTCCGACGCCGGCCACGCCGCCCCCACGCCATTCTTCGGCAGCGATCCGCAGGCACGCTACGACTATGGCTACCAGGCGGTAGGCAAGCTGACGCCCATGGCCAAGAGCCTGATCGAAACCGCCTATGGCAAGCGGCCGGACCGCTCCTACATCGGCGGCTGCTCCAACGGTGGTCGCCACGCCATGGTGGCGGCGGCGCGCTATGCCGATCAGTACGACGGTGTACTGGTCGGTAACCCCGGCTACCGCCTGCCGCTGGCCGCCATTGCCAATGTCGCCGGTGGCAAGGCTTACAACGCACTGGCGAGCACACCGGGCGATCCCTCGACCGGCTTTACCCAGGCTGAACGCGCGCTGGTGTCGAACGCCGTGCTGGCCAAATGCGATGCCCTTGATGGCGCTACCGATGGCCTGATCCAGAACACCAAGGCCTGCCAGGCAGCGTTCGATCTTAACCGCGACGTCGCCACCTGCACCGGCGAGCGCAATGGCAGTTGCCTGAGCGCGGCGCAAAAAACCGCCATCGGTGGACTGTTTGCCGGCGCAACCACGGCTAGCGGCACAAAGATCTACACCAGCTTCCCTTACGACGCCGGCCTGGCCACCAGCGACTGGGCCAACTGGAAGTTCAGCTCACCGTCCACCCGCGATGCCGGCGCCATCGGCCTGGTGTGGCAGGTGCCGCCAGAGAATGCCGCCACGTTCAACGGCGTAGCCTTCGTGCAAAACGGCGACCTGGCCACCATGCTGGCCAGGGTGGGCGCCACCAACGCCACCTTCACGGAAAGCGCGCTGTCGTTCATGCTGCCGCCCAATCCCACCAATCTGGCTACGCTGAAAAACCGCGGCGCCAAGCTGCTGGCCTACCATGGCACCAGCGACCCGATCTTTTCCAGCGACGACACCGCCGCATGGTATGACGGCCTGCGCACGGCCAGCGGCGGCGAGGCTGCCGATTTTGCCCGCTACTACCAGGTACCTGGCATGAACCACTGCTCGGGCGGCCCATCGGCCGAGCAATTCGACATGCTCACGCCGCTGGTCAACTGGGTGGAACGCGGCCAGGCGCCCGACAGCATCACTGCCAGTGCGCGCGGCGCCGGCAACGCCGGCGGCGGCAACGCCAGCGTACCAGCCAACTGGTCGCCAAACCGCACGCGCCCACTGTGCCCTTATCCAAAAACCGCGCAGTATCGCGGCAGCGGCAGCATCGAGGATGCTGCAAGCTTCAGTTGTCAGTAGGCGTGTGATATGGCTGCGTGATGGATGAAGCGCAGCATGATGGAAAAGGAGCCGGAGGCCGAGTATGGCTTCCCGCTCCTGATGAACATAGGTTTCGAGTTTCTCACCTGTCAACACCAAAACGGCCAGACCGCTAGTTTATGAATTTCTGTAAGGCACTGATCGTTTGCGATTGAGTGCATTTTTCTACGGGAAACATGGATAATCGCGATGGTAAAGCATCTGTTAACGATTCAGATGGCTGTTTACTTTTTTGGTGGCTTTGAGACCAGGCGAGGACATGAACGAAAGCATACAAAAGAAGTTATCGCGGGTACGGCCACCGCGTGTAGAAATTACCTTCGATGTGGAAACTGGCGGCGCCATCGAAAAAAGGGAACTGCCGTTTATCGTGGGGATATTCGCCGACCTGTCCGGAGATCGCGATCCAGATCAAGCACTGATCCTGCCGCCGTTAAAAGAGCGGAAGATGGCCGACATCGACCGCGACAATTTTAACGACATCATGAAAGCCATCCGTCCGCGGGTGGACCTGGGCAAGGTGCTCCAGAACACACCGGCTGTCGCCGCATTGCTGGCGACCCCGAACGACAGGCAGATCGTCTTCGAGAATATCAACGACTTCGATCCGATGCAGATCCTCAGCAAGTTGCCTGCCCTGAAAAGCAAGTACGAATCGCGCAGCCTGCAGAGCTCCTTGGCCGACAACAGCGGCGACGTCGCGGCCGTTGTCGACGAACTGGCCACGCACACCGACGAGCAACTGAGCATTGCGCTGACGGCCATCCTGCATAGTCCCGGCTTCAGGCAGATCGAAGCGACCTGGCGCGGCCTGGCGCACCTAGTGTTCAACACTGAAACGAATACCATGCTCAAGCTCAAGGTGTTTAACGCCACCCAGAGCGAGCTGAGCAAGGACATGGAGCAGGCGGTCGAATTCGACCGCAGCATCTTGTTCAAGCTGGTCCATGAAACCGCACACGGAGCCAGCGGCAGCCTACCGTACAGCCTGCTGGTGGGCGGCTATGAAATGGGGGCCGGCGGGGCAGACATCGCGTTCCTGAAAAAAATTTCGGCAGTGGCTGCCGCCGCGCATGCACCGTTCATTGCAGCTGCCTCGTCCGACATATTCGGCTTCAACAAGCTGGATAAACCGGGCGACCAGGCCGCTGTATACGACAACGCGGAACTGGAAGCGTGGCGCGAATTCCGCGATCTGGAAGAATCGCGCTATGTCGCCCTGGCGCTGCCACGCTTCATGCTGCGCCTGCCATACGGCCATCCCGCCAAGCGCAGCAGCACGCCTGGCGGCGAGATCACCGGCTATCCGAAACCCGACAAGCAGAAGTTTTTATGGGGCAATCCGGCCTACGCGCTGGCGGAACGCATCACCAATGCGTTTTCGCTCTACCACTGGCCTGCGGCCATCCGCGGCGAGGACGGCGGCGGCCTGGTGGAAGGTCTGCCGCTGTACAGCTATATCACCGCCAGCGGCGGCAGCGAACTGTTGTCTCCAGTCAGCGACAGCGCCAATGCCCGAATGGCGTTCACGCTACCCTGCATCCTGGCCGCCTCGCGCTTTGCTCACTACATCAAAGTGATCATGCGCGACAAGATCGACAGTTTTATCACACGCGCGGACGTGGAAACTTTCCTCAACGGCTGGATTTCCAGTTACGTTTTGCTCGACGACAACGCAACACAATCGACCAAGGCCGCTTACCCGCTGCGCAGCGCGTCAGTGGTGGTCAACGACGTGCCTGGTCAGCCGGGCAGCTACCGTGCCACGCTGTTCCTGAAGCCGCACTTCCAACTGGAAGAATTGACCACCTCGATACGATTGGTCGTCAATTTTCCGGGTTGATGCCCTCGTCTTTTTCACGTATCGACCACTTCAATAAATCAGTCATCAATATGTATCTTGAAAGGAAACACATGTCCGAGCAAACGGAATTTGAAACGGCCAGCGACGCTTATTTTCAGGCGCAGTTACAGCTGAGCCTGGCGGACTTGCTGGCGCCCATCGACAGCCGCCAGCCGGCCGGCCCCTGGCTGCGGGGCACACGCTATTACGGCGCGATCAACGAGGCGCGGCGCCACGACGACACCAGCCTGCCCATGGGCGCCTGGGCGCATGAGCTAAAGCGCGCCGACTGGCGCAAGGCGGGCTGGCTGTGTGCAACGACCCTGGCCAAGCAGAGCAAGGATTTGCAACTGGCGGCCTGGCTGATGGAGGCGCAGATCCACCAGTCCGGCATGGCGGGCATCGGCCCAGGCCTTTACCTGATGCAGCGGCTATGCCTGGACTTCTGGAACGACCTCCATCCCGCAGCGGGCGAGGATTACCTCGAGTACCGCGCTAATATTTTCCGATGGGTCAATGAAAAACTCTTACATGCCATTCGTATGGTGCCGCTCACGGCGGCGGATGGGCAGCGTCCATTCTGCTGGGGCGACTGGGAAATGGCGCGACGGCTGGAGCAAATCAGAAAGGCGGCCCAACCAGGCCGGTACGACAAGGCCTTGCCCGAGCATGACGCTGATCTGAGCTGCAGCGTGATCAACGCCGCCATCGCCGCCACGCCCACCGAGTTTCACCTGGCGCAGCGCGACGCATTGACCCTGGCATTGGCCGCGCTCGATGCACTCAAGCGCAGCATCGATCCCCTGTTCGGCGACGAAGCGCCCGACATGCATGCCATCGGCGGCATCTTGCAACAGATCCTGTCGCTGGTGGCGGAAGAACTGCACAGGCGTGGCGGGCGTTAGGATAGACAGGCGAAGTTGCTGACCAGGTCCGCATCCTCATCAAAATCGGGCAACGGCGACGACACGAACAATTCGCCATGCTCGAAGCGCATAGCTAGCGCCAGGTAGTCAGCAAACCGTTTATCGCTCATATGGGGCGCGCCTCGGCAAGAATCTTGGCGCGGAACTTTGCGGGCAGATCGCCGGGAGTCAGCAAATCTACCTGCAATCCAAGTAAGGATTCCAGCTCAATTTGCAGGCCCCCCAAGTCAAACAGCGTCGCGCCCGGTAAAGCGTCGACCAGCAAATCGATTTCACTACCTTCGCGGTCTGTCCCGTGCAAAACCGAGCCAAAAACCCGCAGATTCGTCGTGCGGAAACGCTCCACTGCTTCGCGCATCGCTACACGCTTTATTTCAAGCACGACTGAGGGTTTCATCACTTACTCCCAGATAGGAATTTTATAGAGGTTAAACGATTAAAAATCGAATTTCAAGAACCTTTTCCCGACGTGACGCGGCTATGCAATTGTTGTCTTTAACGAAAACCTCCCCCACTCTTCCAGGCTAATCGTTCGCATCATAAATCGCCGCCTCGAAGAGTTTTCGCGGACGAAGCGGCGGCGCCTTGTAGTCGAATTCGATCATCGCGTCGTTGCCCCAGTCTGTGCTGGCGATGGGCATCCGGTACCCAGGCGCTTTGGAATCTTCGCTGGCTTGCAAAGGCGTGCGCCGGTTGCCCTCGACGATCCACGCGCCGCTGGTC
>JBEVNE010000398.1:0-5868 GCA_040508275.1 Duganella sp. | reverse complement strand
CAAATATGTTTAAAAAATCCCCAAAAATACAACATATTTGTTGTACCATTTCATCACTGACCACTACATGGTAGAGGTTGATGAAGTACAGCGAGTTCCGTCGGTGGCTGCTCAAACAAGGTGCGAATATCACCCCAGGCAAAGGAAGCCATTACAGGGTCTCTCTTAATGGAAAATCAACAGTCTTCCCGTACCATGGAGCAAAAGAGATAGGTACGGGGCTGGTGGAGAAGATTAAGAAAGATCTTGGCTTGAAGTAGGAAAACCCCGAAAGGGGATTTCCAGTCGGCTCAACGTAACGCATTGAACCCTAATCAGTATTAAACCGACAAGCCGAAAAACCCAGTAATCGCAAAACCGAGAAACCGAAAATATCCAGCTTGCAGTTGAATCGCAGCGGATAAACGAAAAGGCCGCAATCATGTTGAACTACCCAATCACTCTCACGCCAGATTCAAACGGCACTTATCTGGTCGGCTTTCCCGACTTCCCTGAGGCAAACTCTGTCGGCGACGACAAAGAGCACGCAATGACTCAAGCCATCGACGCGCTTGAAACTGCCCTCTCGATCTACTTTGATGAGCGCCGCCCGGTGCCGCTTCCATCACCACCTGACGCTGGCGACGCTGTGGTTGCCCTACCGGCACTGGAAACCGCGAAGGTCCTGTTGTGGAACGAGATGCACGCGCGGAAAATGCGCAAGGCTGACCTGGCGCGCATGCTTGATGTGCATACTCCGCAGGTTGATCGCTTGTTCGATCTGCGCCACTCTTCCAAAATCGAATTCGTCGAACAAGTAGCGAAAGCTCTGGGAAAAACCTTGAACGTCTCGCTCGTTTAATTTATTTATGTTGCAGTACGCAGCGCCATTACTGCGCTGCGTTTCCAACGTTGGAAGTCTACATCTTGGGGCCGTGGTGACCATAAACTACTCACGTGTATTCGCTCAATGAAAATCCCGCGACCGCGTATCGAGCGCCCCCAGCAAATGCGACAAATCCACCAGCCGCTTGGCCACCAGGTGGCGCACATTGTTTTCTGATTGCCACACGCCATACACGCCCAGCAGCGATGCGCCCAGCACTTCGCGTCGCTGTTGCTCCACCAGGCTTTTCCAGCAGATCACATTGATCGTTCCGGCTTCGTCTTCCAGCGTGATGAACACCACGCCCTTGGCTGTCGGCGGGCGCTGGCGCACGGTGACGATGCCGGCGGCGCGCGCCAGTTGGCCGTTGCTGAAGCCCCTCATCACGTCCGACGGGATGAAGCGCATCTTGAGCAGGCGTTCGCGTAAAAAAGATACCGGGTGGCGGTCCAGCGTCAGGCCCAGGTGGCGGTAGTCGGCCACCACGCTTTCGGCGGCCGATGGCGCTTCCAGCGTGATCATTTCTTCCACCACGGTGGCCGGGCGCAGCAGACCTTTGTCGGGTACGCTGGCGACGGCTTGCCACATGGCCTGGCGGCGGTTGCCGGCCAATGAGGCAAGGGCGTTGGCGCTGGCCAGGTGGGTCATCTGGCGGGCGTCGAGGCTGGCGCGCGCGGCCAGGTCGGCGGTGTCGGCAAACGGCGCCACGGCGCGCGCTTCTTCGATGCGCCAGGCGGCTTCCTGTTCCATGCCATCGACATTGTTCAGGCCCAGGCGCACGGCCGGTTGTTCTCCTTGCTGCGCCGGTTCCAGCGACGCATCCCAGGTACTCACTGACACATCGACTGCGCGCACTTCGACGCCATGGCGGCGCGCATCCTGCACCAGCGCCGAGCGCGAATAAAAGCCCATTGGCTGCGAGTTGAGCAGGGCGGCCAGGAAGGCGGCCGGTTCGTGGCACTTGAGCCAGCTCGAAGCATAGGCCAGCAGCGCGAATGAGGAGGCATGCGATTCGGGAAAGCCATACTCGGCAAAGCCCTTGATCTGGTTGAAAATGGTGGCGGCAAATTCGGGTGGATAGCCACGCTCGGCCATGCCAGCTTCCAGCTGGTCCTTGAACGGCTCCAGCCGGCCCTTGCGTTTCCAGGCCGCCATGGCGCGCCGCAATTGGTCGGCCTGGTCGGCGCTGAAGCCCGCCGCCACCATGGCGATCTGCATCACCTGTTCCTGGAAGATGGGAATGCCCAGCGTGCGCTCGAGTACCGATTCGATTGCCGGGCTTGGATACGAGACCGGCTCGATGCCCTGCCGGCGCCGCAGGTAGGGGTGGATCATATTGCCCTGGATGGGGTCGGGGCGGACGATGGCTACTTCGATCACCAGGTCATAAAAGGTTTGCGGCCGCAGGCGCGGCAGCATCGACATTTGCGCGCGCGATTCGATCTGGAAGACGCCGATGGTATCGGCTTCGCAAATCATGGCGTAGGTGGCAGGGTCTTCGGCAGGAATGTCGCCCATGTCAAAACGCTGGCCGCGCCGCAGCGACACCAGGTCCAGCGTGCGGCGTATGCAGCTGAGCATGCCGAGCGCCAGCAAATCGACTTTCATCAGGCCGACGGCATCGAGGTCGTCCTTGTCCCACTGCACGATGCTGCGCTCCGGCATGGCGGCGTTTTCAATCGGCACCAGCCGGCACAGCTTGGTGTGCGAGATGACGAAGCCGCCCGGGTGCTGGCTCAGGTGGCGCGGGAAGTGCATCAGCATATCGGCCAGGTAATTCCATTTGTCCACCAGCGGCGAGTCGGTGTCAAAGCCGCAGTCGCGCAGCCGCTGTTCCAGGTCGGCCCGGCCGCCCCAGCTGTTGGATGCCTTGGCCACCTTGTCGACGATGGCCAGATCGACGCCGAGCGCCTTGCCGACGTCGCGCAGCACGCTGCGCGGACGATAGGAAATCACCACGGCAGTGAGGGCGGCGCGCAGGCGGCCGTATTTGCGGTAGACGTATTGCAGCACTTCTTCGCGGCGCTGGTGTTCAAAGTCGATGTCGATGTCGGGCGGCTCGTTGCGCTCTTTCGACAGAAAGCGCTCGAACAGCAGCGTGCCGCGCGAGGGATCGACCTCGGTCACGCCCAGGCAATAGCAGACGGCCGAATTGGCCGCAGAACCGCGGCCCTGGCAGAGTATCTGCTGCGAGCGGGCAAAGCGCACGATGTCGTAGACGGTCAGAAAATACGCCTCGTAGTGCAGGTGGGCGATGATGTCGAGTTCGCGCTCCAGCGACGCCTGCACATTGTCCGGTATGCCTTGCGGGTAGCGCCAGCGGGCGCCGATATACGCTTCCCGGCGCAGGTAGCTGGTGGCGGTTTCGCCATCTGGCACCAGTTCGTGCGGGTATTCGTAGCGCAGCTCGCTCAGTGAAAATGTGCACAGCTCGGCCAGCCGCACCGATTCTTCCAGCGCTGCGCGCGGGTACAGGTTGCCCAGGCGCAGACGCGAGCGCAGATGCTGTTCGGCGTTGGGCGCCAGCCGGTAGCCGCACTGTGCTACCGGAATGCCGTGGCGGATCGCTGCCATGGTGTCCTGCAGCGGCTTGTATGAGCGCACATGCATGCAGACGTCGCCGGTGGCGACCACGGGAATCGCAAATTCGTCAGAGATCGCCGCGATCATCTGGCGATGCACGGCATCGCGCGTGCGGTGGTGCAGGGTGAGGGCGATGCGCACGCGTCCTGGCGCGCACTGGACCAGCCAGGCGGCCTGGCGCGCTACTTCGGCCGGTGGCGCGCAATAAACAGGCGCCAGGATGAACTGGCAGTCGGGCAAACCGCGCAGATGCACCAGGTCGCCAACGGGCTGGGCGATGTCGCGCGGGCGCAGCAGGTAGCTGCCCTTGTCGGCGCGCATGCGGCCGACGGTAATCAGTTCGCTCAGGTTGCCGTAAGCGTTTTTATTGGTGGCCAGCACGATCAGGTTGAACGGCGGGCTGCCATCTTCGGGTGTGATCATCATCTGGCTGCCGATCACCAGGTGCAGATCCTGTTCTTTCGCCGCCACATGGGCGCGCACCACGCCGGCCAGGCTGCATTCGTCGGTAATGGCCAGGGCGCGGTAGCCGAGCGTGCTGGCGCGCTGCACCAGTTGTTCGGGCGCAGAGGCGCCGCGCAAAAAGCTGAAGTGGCTGAACGCTTGCAGCTCGGCATAGTCGGGCAGGGTGCTGTCCATCAGGCATACAGTCCATGCAGGAACCAGCGCGCGCCGGCCTGGCGCTCCAGGTAAATCCAGTAGCAACTGGCGTCGCTGCCCTGGGCGATAAAATAGTCGCGGGCGGCGCCCTGGTCGTTCCACCAGCCCGCTTCCAGCCGTTCCGGCCCGGCGATGATCTTGAGCGGGCTGCCATAAAACGGCCGCTCGTCGCGCATCAACAGGGCGATCGGCTTGGGCAGCAGCCAGAATGGCCGGCCTTCCAGCACCTGCTGCGGTTCCGACCTGAGGCGCCTGGTGCTGCTCGGCGCCCCGGTGGCGGGCCCCCAGGCGTTGCATACTTCGGGGCGGTAATCGTCCACTTCGGCGGGCGTCAGCACATTGTCGGCGCCCAGCCGCGCCGTCAGTAATTCCAGCAGGCGGTGATAGTCCTGCGGCGAACCGCCGGGCTCGGGAAACAGCGCGGCATTCGGCGGCAGCATCGCTTCCACATTGAGCGCCTCCAGACGCAGCGCGATCACCGGCGCATCGAGTGTCAGCTTGCCCAGCCGTTCCTTGAGCAGCCGCAGCAGGTGCGCTTCATGCCATGCCGGTTCGGCCAGCAGAATCTCGAGCGTGGTGGGGGCGACTGCGGCGCGGCCCCGTTCATGTTCGAGATACAGTGTAAAGGCGCGCACCGCCTGCTGCATGGCGGTGAGCCAGCCGACCAGTTGCAGGATCAGGCTGGAAGCGCCATGCAGCAGGGCTTCGGCGTGCTCGACGCGGTCAAAGGTTTCCAGGCGGGCGCAAAAGCGCAGCGGTGGTTTGATCCATTCAAACATTTCCGGCGCTTCGCCGTAGGCGCGGTCCAGCGTTGCCAGCAGCGCCTTGTCGGTGCGCCGCAGCAGGCCGGCGCGCGGCAGCCGGCGCAGCGCGCCCAGGTCGCGCGCCCCGATATCGGTGAGCCAGCCGGAAAATGGTGCGGCAGCTGGCGCCAGTTCGCAGAGCAGGCTGTCGAGCCGCTGTTGCAGGCGCTTCATCGACGCCACCCGCCGTCCCAGCACCTGGCCCTTGCGACGGACATTGTGCGCCAGTAGCCAGGCGCCTTCGGCCGTGGGCGCCGTGCCCAGCTGCACGGTAAAACCGAGCGCCGCCACGCTGCGCCGCACGCGCAAGCCCAGTGCGTGCGGTCCCTTGAACAAGGTCAGGCTGGCGCTGACGTCGAGCAGCAGCGATGAGTCGGGCTGATAGCTGATGTCGGGCGTATATTGCATCAGCGCCGTGGCAATTGCATCCAGGGCCAGCGCTTCCTTGTCGGCCGCGCGTTCGAGCAGCGTGGTGTCTGGTGCAATGGCGGCCACGCCGCCGCTGCGCATGCCCAGGCACACGCCGGCCTGCGCGGCCAGGCGCGACATGGCCAGCACCATGCCGTGCTCGACCACGGCCATGGGCGCCGGCTCAGACCAGCAGGGGCGCTGGGCTTCGAGCGGCAGCAGGGGCAGGTGCACGCTGAATAGTAGTTTCATGATCGTTTCCGGACGGTGGCGCAATGGTCGGCGGGGCGGCTGGCATATCGGCCAGCGCAATCAACACCGGCCGCTCGCAATGCGGCCCCTTGCGCTTGATGATCTCGACCGCCACACCGCCTGCGGCCGGCCGCAGCGCCAGCCGCAGCGGCGACGGCGAAGCGTCGGCGGCTGCCGCCATGGGGCGCAGCAGCCATAACCAGGTATCGGTGCTTTGCGCCGCCAGGTTGAGGCGGCGCAGTGCTTCGGGGCGCACATGGGTTTGCCACAGCAGCACGGCGCCGCAGGAACCATGTT
>JBEVNE010000390.1:0-11657 GCA_040508275.1 Duganella sp. | reverse complement strand
TACATGCAGTGGATGGCGGAGCCTGCAGCGCAGACCCGCAAAAAACTGGGCGTGGTAGTAGTGTTATTCCTGTCCCTGTTCGTCCTGCTGGCATGGCGGTTGAACGCGTCGTACTGGAAAGAAGTCAAATAGTCGAGAGCGCCGTGGTTAAACCACGGCACTTGTTTTTGCGATGCCCGCCTGAGCGGGCAATCGGTTTTGGGGTGATCCGCTTGCGGCTCGCCCCCTTTGTTTCTAAGGAACTATAACAAATGATGGTTCTCTACTCGGGCACGACCTGCCCATTTTCGCAACGTTGCCGTCTGGTGCTGTTTGAAAAAGGCATGGACTTCGAAGTACGCGACGTTGACCTGTTTAACAAGCCGGAAGACATTTCGACCATGAATCCTTATGGTCAGGTGCCTATCCTGGTGGAACGCGAACTGATCCTGTACGAATCGAACATCATCAACGAGTACATCGACGAGCGCTTCCCGCACCCGCAGCTGATGCCGGCTGACCCGCTGATGCGCGCACGCGCACGCCTGATGCTGTTCAACTTCGAAAAAGAACTGTTCGTCCACGTGCACGTGCTCGAAAGCGAACGCGCCAAGGGCAACGACAAGAGCCACGACAAGGCCCGCGCAGAAATCCGCGACCGCCTGACCACGCTGGCCCCGCTGTTCCTGAAGAACAAGTACATGCTCGGCGACGAATTCTCGATGCTCGACGTGGCCGTCGCCCCGCTGCTGTGTCGCCTCGATCACTACGGCATCGAACTGTCGAAGACCGCCGCACCGCTGATGAAATACGCCGAGCGCATCTTCTCGCGCCCTGCCTACATCGAAGCGCTGACCCCGTCCGAAAAAGTAATGCGTCGTTGATCGCCAGCGGACTTCGGTCCGCTGCGGTAATTCAGTTGAAGTGATCGGTGCACCGGCCATGCCAAGCCATTCAAGCTGGCGGCGGTGCACCGTGTTTTACGGTAGTCTGGAAGACCATGTCCGAAATCTCAACCAAGCCCTACATGCTGCGCGCCATCTACGAATGGTGCACCGACAGCGGCTACACGCCGCACCTGGCCGTCAAGGTGGATGCGTCCACCACGGTGCCGATGGAATACGTCAAAAAAGGCGAAATCGTCCTCAACATCAGCTTTGGCGCCACCTCGGGCCTGAAAATGGACAACGACGCCATCCGCTTCCACGCCCGCTTCGGCGGCGTCTCGCGCGAAATCTATGTACCGGTCAACAACGTGATGGCGATCTACGCCAACGAAAACGGCCAGGGCATGGCATTTGAACCGCAACTGGGCGGCGCGCCGGAACCCACCGCACCGGAAGAGCCGAGCGCACCCGTACTGGCCGCCGTTCCGGCACCGTCCCCAGCGCTGGCGCCGGTGCCAGCTTCTGCGCCGCCCGCCGAAGAAAAAACCGGCGATGGCGAGTCGCCGGATGACAACAACGACCCACCCCGCAAAGGCGGCCGCCCGACCCTGACCGTGATTAAATAGCGTATAATGACGGTCGTACAAGTTACGCCGACTTAGCTCATTTGGTAGAGCAGTTGATTTGTAATCATCAGGTGGCCAGTTCGAAACCGGCAGTCGGCACCAATAAAATCAAAGGGTTACAGCGCTTTTAGCTGTAGCCCTTTGTCGTTTTGGGATTATTTGCTGCATTTTTGCTGCAGCCATGCCCCCTCGGCAAGCCTATACACCTGCTCCTAACATAACTTGGAGCAATGTAATGGCAAGTATTAAGAAACGCGGCCCATACCAATGGCAGGCTACGATTCGCCGCAAAGGCTATCCGACCCAGTGTAAGACGTTTGAGACCAAGCGCAAAGCTGACGAATGGGTAGCAGGGGTCGAGGATAAAATGGCGGCCGGGGCCTTCATCGATACGAAGGTGGCCCAACGAACAACCTTAGGCGACCTGCTTATCAAATATGGGCAGGAGGTCTCCCCAACTAAGCGCTCGTGTCGTACCGAGTTTGTAACTATTCGGCGTCTACTGCGGCCCCCCCTAGCGTTACGCTCGCTCTCAAGTCTTAGAAACAGCGACTTTTCGACATACCGCAATCAGCGTATGTCAGAGGGTGCGGGCAACAACAGCGTCCGGCTGGAACTAGCATTACTCTCAACACTGTTTACGACCGCAATCAGTGAATGGGATTATCCCATCAAAAACTTCATTCGGGAAATTAAGAAGCCAGAGACAGTACCTGGGCGCGACCGCCGGCGGTTGGTTGGGGACGAAGAGGAGCGCTTGCTGGAAGCTGCCCGAGAATCCCAAGCACCTGCCCTTGAGTTGCTGGTATGCCTGGCCATTGAAACGGGCATGCGCGCGGGAAATTTGGTAGAACTTCGATGGGAGCAGGTCGACTTTGAGCAGCAGGTCATCTTCGTCAATCGAACTAAAACCGGAGCAGGCTTAACTGTTCCACTATACCGCAACAGCCTCGCAATCCCACCGTCATCCAATGATTCGCCGTTGATCGAAAAAATGTCATTCGGGGTTTCACCTGGCGGCAGCAGCTGGATCGCCCCCACGCAATCGCGTCCGACAGCGGCGAGTAACTGGTAAGGCGCGATCCCTGCGGTTCTAAAATGCTGGGCAAGCCGACGCCGAATGGCATCGCTGCCGGGCAGGAGGTTGTCGAAATAGTTCTGCACTACCGCCCCACGATACGGTGCGTTTCCCGGTTGGAACGGCAGGGAAAGCGACAGCGGCCGTGCCTGCTCATCCGTCAGCCACTCGTCGAAATAAGTCAGCGTGTTGTCACCGGCCGCCGCATCCCAATAGCCGACCGGGGTTCCGTTGAGCCAGATATGCAGCCGCTGGGCATGTGCACGCCGCCCCATGCTACCAGTGCTCCGCTTTCGTCGATGGTGGCGTCACCTTGGCAGGCGCGGTGGCCGCCTGCGATAAAGCAGGCGCCATCCCGGCTTTTTTAACCTGCCCAGCCGCATCAACCTTTCCCAGCACGATTTCACCATCCAGCAACCGCAAGATGGTAAACAGCCGCTCAACACTGGTGACTGCCGGGTTGGCCTCGATCTTTGCATAGCTCTGTTGCGTCACGCCCAGTAGTGCCGCGACGTCGGCTTGCGACAAGCCCGCTTGCTTGCGAAAGCCCACGAGCAAGGGACGCAGCTGTTGCAATGTTCGAATCGGATAATTCATGGGGACCCTTTATCTCTCTACAGCTTAGGAGATGTAAAATGAAAATACAACTCAAATATTGTATTTAGAATTTACAAATTATAAGCTGTAAAAATGAAACACAATTTAAAGACTGTATATAGCTCCTGGTGCTGTTATCCCCTTCAGGCCCATGCTCACAATCCATCGTAATCTCGACAGCAAACAGGCCCTACTTCACCACCGCATACCCCTTCACCAACTCCGTCAGCTTGCGCCCCGCATTGTCTCCCCACCAGCTCCACAACTGTTCCATCTGCTCGCGGTTGCGCTGGTAGTAGCTGTTGCTGGCCGATAGCCAGAGCGTGGAGGCGCGTATCGGTGTGTCGAGCCGGGCCAGGCGGTCGCCGTAGCGTGCCTCGACCGAGCTGTCGAGGGCGTTGGCATTGGCGATGGAAATGGCGAAGCCATCCACGCGCCTCAGGGCAACCTTGTCCAGGTTGCTGAACGTATCGGCGGTGCCGTTATCGACACCATAGCCTTCATCGCGCAATTGCTCGCCCAGCGGCGAGCCCTGGTTGGCGGCCAGTGTGTGATTGCGAAAATAGGCGCGGGGGTTGGGGTTGGCGGCACTGGCGTCGGCGGTGCGTACATAGACGACTGCCGCCACGCGGATGCCGCGCCGTACGTCGGGGGCACCGCTGGCGGTAAGCGGCAGCGCCGAATAACGCTCTTCGCCGTCGCGCAGGTCCACCGGCGCCAGGTCCACGTTGCCGCTGATCAGGGCAAAGCGCAGGCGCGCGGTCGGCAGGCGTACCAGCTCAGCCGTGCAACCGACGCTGCGCACGGCTGCGCGCAGCAGGTCAACGCCGGCGCCGCCTGGCTCCGGCACCAGTGCACCGTTACCAAAATAATATGGCAAGCGCTCGCGGTCAGGGTAGGCTACCCGCATCACGCATTCGCGTGCATGGACTTGAGCACATAGCAGCAGCAAGATGGCAACCAGCCCAGTCTTCTTCATATCGTACTCCACAGGATTGCCAACATTGTAACGGCAATGGGCAGGCGCAGAGTGTTGAATCCGGCAGCCGGGTCTGCCTTTTAGTCGATGTGAAAGCGCAGCTGGCCATGCTACAGTGGTTGCCGCCCCCCCTGTATTACCTCTACTCCACGGAAACCAAGATGCCGCCGAGCACCGACTTCGACTGGAACGATATTCCCCTGATCCTGGCGCTGGCGCGCAGCGGCAGCATGAGCGCCACCGGCCGCCAGCTGGGCCTGGACGCCTCCACCATCAGCCGCCGCATTGCCGCAGCAGAAAAGGCGCTGAAGCTGCGCCTGTTCATCCGCGACAACACGGGCTACCAGCTGACCGACGCCGGCCAGGTTTTCGTGCGCCATGGCGAGGGGGTGTATGGCGACGTGCAAAGCATGTTGCAAGCTTCATCGCAGGAGGCCGACGCCACCGCAGGACCGGTGAACATCACCTCGATCGATTTTTTGTTTGACTACTGGTTACTCGAGCACGTGCCAGCGCTGCATGCCGATCATCCGCATTTGCAACTCACACTGCAGGCGGAAAACCAGAATCTGTCGTTTACCCGGCGCGAAGCCGACTTTGCCCTGCGCCTTGGTCAGCCCGGCGAAGATGCGGCGCTGGTGATGCGCAAGCTGGGCGACATGGGGTTTGCCGTGTATGGCCATGCCCGCTTTGCCGATACGCCGCGCGCAAGCTGGGGGACGCAGCCCTGGATCGCCTACGACGACGCACTCGCCGCCACCGGCGAAATGCAATGGCTGGCGGCGCTGGAACCGCAACCGCGCAAGGTGCTCAGGGTAAACAGCCTGAGCACGATGGTGCGCGCCTGCCGTGCCGGTGTCGGCATGGCGCTGCTACCGTGCATCATGGGCCAGCAGGAAGGTTTGCAGCGCATCGGCGAGCAGGTCGAAGTGCTGCGCGATATCTGGCTGCTCAGCCATCGCGACGCCGGCTCGATTGCCCGCTTCAAAGCCGTTTCCGCCTGGCTCACGACGCTGTATGCCGAAAACCACGCGCGCCTGTGCGGCGCAGCTTGACCTGACTGCACGCGATTTTCCCGCCATTTCGCAGTCCATCCCCTGTTTTTTGCAGTTCGTCACATGCCGGTAGATGTGCAGCATGCCCTTGTCTATAGTTCACTCAACGCAACGAACTAAACCAAACCAAGGAGCTCAAAATGAACATCGCAAAAAACATGGAAGCCATCTTCATCGCCACCGCCATCATCGCTGGCGCCACCTCCCTGGCCACCGCCAGCACGCCTGCACCACGCATTGCCATGGCAGCGGACACCGTGATTGCCAAGGCTGATCACAACACCATGCAGGTGGTGACCGTCACCGCCAAGCGCCTGAGCGCCGCTGAAAAAGCAGCACTGTAATCCACAGCCTGACGACGGAGCGCATGATGAAAACCCTGTTGAACGCCACGCTGCTGGCCGCGGTTCTGTGCAGCGGCAGCCCTGCCGCGCTGTCCGCGGAAGCCACCAGCGAGAGCCGCAGTGTGGATGCGCGCACTGTCCAGATCAAGCTTGACGGCGCCATCCACCTGAAGGTCCGGCAAGGGCCGGTGGCCAGCCTCACGCTGTACGGCACACCCGAGGCGATGGCAAAAGTCACGCTGGAGCAAAGCGGTGAACAGCTGCGCATCGATAGCGGCAAACGCAGCAGCATCACCTTTGGCAGAAAAGACGATCTGCGCGCCGAGCTGACGCTGCCGCAACTGAACCAGCTGGTCTCGGGCGGCGTTGGGTCCAGCGAGGTCCAGGGATTTAACGGCGACAAGCTGCGCCTGCGCTTGCTGGGCGCCGGCAGCATCAAAGTCAACGCACAATATCGCCATGTCGATGTCACGCTGGGAGGTGTCGGCAGCATGACCGTCAACACCGGCAATAGTGATAACGTCGATTTGCATCTTAACGGTGCTGGCCGCATAGAGATGATCGGCCAGACCAAATTACTCAACGCCCGCCTGGGCGGCATAGGCAGCCTCGATGCACAGCAGCTGCGGGCCGAAACGGTGGACGTCAATCTGACGGGCCTGGGCAGCGCCAGCGTGCATGCCAATACCAACGCCACGCTCAACCTCAGTGGCCTGGGTTCGGCCACCGTGTACGGCAAGCCGACCAATCGCCAAGCCCACTCCAGTGGCTTGGGCAGCGTGAGCTGGCAATAATGAACTGGTAATAAGGATCGCGCCGGGCGCAGCACCTCTGCGCGCCCGGCGGCAACAGGAAACACATGGGTGTGTTTTTTCCGTCCGGCAGGCGCCCTCCTTCCGGGCGGTTTTTTTATCTGAACTGGCGCTGCCTGGCGTCGTGGCCGATCACGATGCGCAGGTCGGCGCGTGCGGACGGCGTGCGGCCTGGCGCCAGCGGTACCGCCAGGCGCTGCGACAGCGCATGCGCTGCGGCCTGCTGCGCCGGCACATATTCGATGCGGCTCAGCGGCTCGTTGAAGTCCTTGACATTGGTCAGCCGCACTGCCTGCAGTTGATCGCTGTCGAGCGTGCGCGCCAGCCTGGCGGCAGCGCCGGTGACGCCGTTGCCGTTGCTGATTTCCAGCCGCGCCGGGCCTGAGATGGATGGAGCAGGGTCCGGGGATGATGCAGGGATGGGCGCTGCTGCGGCAGGCGCCGGCAGGCGCACCAGTTGCACCAGCGCCGCGCCCAGCGGCTGCACCTGCGTACGCGGCATGGTGGCGTAAGGCTCAACGCCGGAGCGGACATCGGCCGAGGGCATCACGGCAGGAGCGCTGGAACGCAGCAGCGCATAATCGCGCCGTGCATCATGCGCGCTCAGGCTAGCCGCCTGCTGGTACAGGCGCGCGGCGCGGGCGCGCTGGCCGGCGCCATCGAGCGCTGCCGCCAGGCGTGCCCAGTGGGCGGCGTTCATCGGATCGTCGAGGCAGGCCCGTTCGAGCAGCGTAAGCGGATCATCGGCTGAAGCTGAAGCTGAAGCTGAAGACGCCGCCGCAGCAGCAACGGAGCCAGCCGACGGCGCCACCGGCCGCAAGCCGCCGCAAGCGGCGACCATTAGCAGAGCGCCGCCAGCAGCAAGCAGGGTTTTGTTCATGATGCTCTCCCGGTCTAGTGGCCGCCCAGGGTAGGCAGCACCGTGCGATAAATCGAAATGCCGGCCGGTCCGATCAGCACCAGCATCAGCGTGGGGAAAATACAGAAGATCAGCGGGAACAGCAGCTTGAGGGCGATCTTGGCCGCCGCTTCCTCGGCCTGCACGCTGCGCTTGCTGCGCAGGTTGTCGGAATGGATGCGCAGCGAATCGCCCATGCTGGTGCCAAAGCGCTCCGACTGCAGCAGCATCGCCACCAGCGTGTCGACGTCTTCCACGCCGCTGCGCAAGGCCAGGTTGCGCAGCGCCTTTTCCTTGCTGAAGCCGGCCCGCATTTCCATCAGCACCAGCTGCAGCTCCTGCGCCAGCGTCATGCTCTTGATGTGGATTTCGCCAGCCACCTTGTCCAGCGCGCGCTCCAGGCTCAGGCCCGCTTCCACGCACACGGTCAGCAGGTCCAGCGCATCGGGAAAGGTTTCGAAGATTTCACGCGAACGGCTGGCGGCCCTGCGCGCCAGTACGGCATTGGGCAAGTAATAGCCGATACTGGCGGCCAGCAGCAACAGCACCATATGGCCCTGCTTCAGGGCGCCGTCGGCCAGCGCTGCGCTGAGCAGGGCCACCAGCGCCGGCAGCCCCAGCGCCAGCAGCGTTTTGGCGCCAAAGTACAGCGACGGCGCCGAGGCGCTGCGCCAGCCGGCGTTCATGAAGCGCGTGCGCAGCGGTGAGCGCTCCCAGCCGTCTTCCGGCAAGGACAGGCGCGAAAACGGCTGCGCCGCCTGCGCCACTCTTTCCACCCAGTCGCCGGCCATCTGGCCCGCCTGCAGGGCAGCCTCTGGCTCCACCACGTCGCTCAGGCGCTCGCGCACCTGCACCGGCGCAAACAGAAAGGCCGCCGCCAGCACCAGGCCTATCGCCACCACAAAAACGATGATCAGAAACAGAATGTGTTGGGCATCCATGACTTGCTCTCCCTGCAGCGGAATTTCAGATACGGATGCGTATCAGCTTGCGCATCCAGCACACGCCAATCCCGGCCACGGCAACCGCATACCACAGCAGCCTGACGCCGATCGGATCGGTCCACAGCACGCCGATATACTCGGGATTGGACATCGACATCAGCAACAGCACCGCCAGTGGCAGCAGACCCAGTATCCAGGCCGACATGCGGCCCTCGGCCGACATCACGCGCACCTGCGCCAGCAGCTTCAGGCGGGCGCGGATCAGGCGGCTGATGTTGCTGAGCGCCTCGGCCAGGTTGCCGCCCGATTCGCGCTGAATCAGCACGGCGATGATCAGGTAGCGCAAGTCCGTCAGCGGCACGCGCTGCGCCAGGTTGTGCAGCGCCTCGCTCATCGGCACGCCGTAATTGATTTCTTCGTAAGCGCAGCGAAATTCGCCTGCTATCGGTTCCGGCAATTCCTCGCCCACCATTTGCATGACATTGGCAAACGAGTGGCCGGCGCGCAGTGCGCGGCTGAAAAAATCGGCTGCTTCCGGCAGTTGTGCTTCCAGCCGGGTCAGGCGCTTGCGGCGCGTGCGCAGCAATAGCGTCCACGGCGACGCCATTGCCAACGCCATCAGCCCAAACGCCGCCAGTGCCGGCAACTGCGCCAGCACCGGCGCCAGCAGACCGCACAGCGCCAGCACCAGCCAGGCGCCGAGAAACTGCGCCACCGACCACTGCACGCCCGCCTGCAACAGCAGCCGGTCGAGCGCCGCCAGCCGGCACCAGGGACCGATGCGGTGCAGCCAGCGGTTCAGGCGCGCGCCGCTGCTGTAGGCGCGGCGCTTCAGAATATCGATGCGCTCGGCGCTGCCCTGGCTACGCTCGGCCATCAGCCGCAAACGCCTGGCCACGCGGCGCGCGCCATTGCCATGCGCGCCGGACCACCACAGCCAGGCGCCTTCGATCAGCAGAATCACGGCGGCAAACAGCAATACCGCAAAGGCGGAAAAGACAGCATCCATGGCTTGCGCGCTCCCGCTCTACTCGTACAGCCGGCCGGGATCGAACACGGTGTCGGGCACCGCCACGCCGAACATGCGCAGGCGCTCGGCAAAGCGCGGCCGCACGCCGGTGGCAGAAAACGCCCCCTGTACGCGGCCGCTGGCATCCACACCGCGCTGCTCGAAACGGAAAATCTCGTGCATGGCAATCACATCGCCTTCCATGCCAGTCACCTCCTGCAGGCTGACCAGCTTGCGGGTGCCGTCGGTCAGGCGCGATACCTGCATCACCACCGTGACGGCCGAACAGATCTGCTGGCGCGTGGCGCGCGGCGTCAGGTTCACGCCGGCCATGCCCACCATGTTTTCCAGCCGCGCCAGGGCGTCGCGCGGGGTATTGGAGTGGATGGTGGCCAGCGAACCTTCGTGGCCGGTGTTCATCGCCTGCAGCATGTCGAGTGCTTCCGGGCCGCGCACCTCGCCCAGGATGATGCGGTCGGGCCGCATGCGCAGCGCGTTGCGCACCAGCGAGCGCTGATTGACTTCTCCCTTGCCCTCGATATTGGGCGGACGGGTTTCCAGCCGCACCACGTGGGGCTGGCGCATCTGCAGTTCGGCCGCGTCTTCAATCGTGACGATGCGTTCGGCCGCCGGAATGAACCCGGACAGCACATTGAGCAGCGTGGTCTTGCCGCTGCCGGTGCCGCCGGACACCAGGATGTTGATCTTGGCGTGGCCCAGCGCCTGCAGCACCTGCACCATCGGTGGCGTAAGGCTACGATTGTCGAGCAGCTTTTCGATGGTCAGCGGATGCACGGCGAAGCGCCGGATCGACAGGATCGGGCCATCGATCGCCAGCGGCGGAATGATGGCGTTGACGCGCGAGCCATCGGGCAGGCGCGCATCGACCATCGGACTCGATTCATCGACGCGCCGGCCCACGCGCGAGACGATCTTTTCGATGATCTTCATCAGGTGAGCATTGTCGTTGAAGGTGATATCGGTCAGCTCCAGGCGGCCGGCGCGTTCCACGTACACTTTGGCGGCCGTGTTGACCAGAATGTCGGACACGCCGGGATCGGCCAGCAGCGGCTCCAGCGGCCCGAAGCCGAGCATTTCGTGCTGGATGTCGAGCACCAGGTTGTGGCGCTCGTGCTGGTTGAGCACAATGCGCTCTTCCTCGATGATGCGCTGGACCAGCAGCGCCAGCTCGTGCTTGAACTGCTCGGGCGTCAGCCGTTGCAGGCGCTCGAGGTCGATGCGCTCCATGATCATCTGGTGCATGCTCTTCTTGAGTTCCTGATAGGCGGCTGCCGCCAGTCCCGGTGGTCCGGCATTGCCGTGGCGGCCATCGTCGGCGCCGGCCAAGCGGTCACGTAAGCTCATCATCTTCTCCTAGTCGTTGTCGCTGCGGCCAAACAGGCGGTCGAACAGGCCGCGGCTTTCGGCCACGCGGCGCGCCGTCACCAGTTCCACCAGCTCTGCCAGGCTGCGCGCCACGTTGCTGCTGCGCGAAAGCTGTAACACCGGCACGCCCTGGTTGACCGAATCGGTGGCCGACAGATAATCGTTGGGCACGGTGTGCATCACGTCGGCGCCCAGCGCCTGTTCCAGATCGGCCAGGCGCAGCTTGCCGCCCTTCTCGTAGCGGTTGACGATCAGCCGCGTACGCTCGCCGGGATAGCCGAGCGAGCGGAAAATATCGAGCAGGCGGCGGCCGTCGCGGATATCGGGCAGCGCCAGCTGCAGCACCGGGAAGATCGAATCGGCCTGGTCGAGCGCGCGCAGCGAGATGGCGTCGATCTGGCGGCCGACATCGAGCACGATGTAGTCGTAGTGCTGGCGCGCCACGCGCAAAATGGTGTCCATGTGCTCGGGCTTCATGTCCACCAGCTGCTGCGGATCGTCGGCTGCCGCCAGCACGCCAAAATTGGACGCCACATGCACCAGGCAGGAGTCGAGGAAGGCGCCATCCATGCGGCCAATCTGGCCGCAGATGTCAGACAGCGTCATGGCCGGCTTCTGGTCCGAGACATACAGGGTGGCGTCGCCAAACTGGCCGTGCAGATCGATCAGCAGCACTTTTTTGTCGGCCAGCGCAGCCAGGGCAAAGCCGAAATTGGTCGATAAAAACGTCGCACCACTGCCGCCCTTACACGAGATAAACGCCAGCACCTTGCCATCGCGCATATGGCTGATGCCGGCCGCTACTTCAATGCGGTCCATCGCCTCGTGGAAGGCGCGGTGCACCAGGGGCAGTTGCAGCACTTCGCGCATGCCGGCGCGCATGGCGCGGATCAGCAAGTCCTGCTGGGGGGCGCGCGTCAGCAGCAGGAACGACGATGACGGATAGTTGCGGCTCAGGCGTTCGACCAGCTCACCTTCGGCCGGTTCGACCTCGCTGGCGTCCACGATCACCAGCTCCGGGGTTTCCGGCAACTGGCGCTCAACGGCGTCGCGCAGGCCGCTG
>JBEVNE010000376.1:0-5200 GCA_040508275.1 Duganella sp. | reverse complement strand
GGGTGAGAGAACTGTTAGCACTCTCTCATAACGAGTGCCAATTATAGGGACGACATCCCTGTATTTCAAGGCACAAGATTTGTCGAAACTCAAAAAATAGCGGAAATGATGTTTAACCCACCACAAATCGTTCGGTAAACCTGGACTTGGGTGAAACGTCGAGGCGCTGCTGCGGTCGCGCAATCATGCCTGCGGCTGTAGTGCAATGACCGCCATGCCGGCCAGCGCCAGCACGGCGCCGGCGGCGTCGTAGCGGGTCAGCGCCACGCCATCGACAAAGCGCAGCCACAGCAGCGCCACGGCAATATAGGCGCCGCCGTAGGCTGCATAGGTGCGCGCCGCGCCGGTCGGGTGCAAGGTGAGCAGCCAGGCGAACAGCGCCAGCGACAGCGCCGCCGGCAGCAGCAGCCACGGCGATTTATCCTGGCGCAAGACCAGCCAGGGCAGGTAGCAGCCGACGATTTCGGCGACGGCGGTGATGAAAAAAAGTACGGTGAGTTTGATGAAGTCCATGGCGCCATGATACCGGCTTGATCCGGACTCTGCGCATCTGAGCGTTGCCGGCATGAATAGTCTCGGCGGCGCCGAGACTATCTGGCCCTTCGAGGTGTGTTAGCGCCGCTCGCTGCGCGACTTCAACTGGTCGAGCAACACCGCCACCAGCAGGATCAGCCCGCGTACCAGGTATTGGTAAAAAGCGTCGACATCCATCAGATTCATGACGTTTTCCACCGTGCCCATGATCAGCACGCCGATCAGCACGCCGAAGATGCGGGCCTTGCCACCGGCCAGCGAGACGCCGCCCAGCACGCAGGCCGAGATCACGTCGAGCTCGAAGCCTTGTGCCGCGTTGGGCTGGCCGCTGGTGATGCGCGAGGCCAGGATCAGGCCGGCCATCGCCGTTACCAGTCCCTGCAGCAAAAAGATCCAGACGCGCAGCCGCTCCACGCGCACGCCGGCCAGGCGCGCCGCTTCCGGATTGCCGCCGATGGCCAGGGTGTTGCGGCCGAACACGGTCTGGTTGAGCAGCACGCCAAACACCACGAAGCACGCGGCCGCCACCAGCACCGGCAATGGCATGCCCAGGATGCGGGTATCGCCAAAGTCGATGAAGCTGTCGTCGTTGATGCCCACCGCCTGACCCTGCGAAACGATAAACGCCAGGCCGCGCACCATCAGCATGGTGGCCAGTGTGGCGATCAGCGCGTTCACGCGCAGGTAGGCGATCAGCACGCCGTTGAGGGCGCCGATCAGGGCGCCGGCGCCCAGGCCCGCGCCGACTGCCAGCGGCACGCTGCCGCTGTGTTCCAGCACGATGGCGCCCAGCACGCCGGCAAAAGCGATGGTGGAACCGACCGACAGGTCGAAGTCGCGCGAGGCCAGGCAAAACATCATGGTGCAGGCCACCATGCCGATTTGCGCCACCGACAGCATCAGGCCGACGATATTGGTCACCGAGAAAAAGTTCTCGACCGTGAAGGCCAGCACGATGAACAGCAGCAGGTAGGCCAGCGGCATACTGTAGTCGGACAGCGCCTGGCGCGAGATCATGGGCGCGGGGGATGTTGAAACATTCATGCGGTGCTCCGGGCGGAAGGGACGGCATTGACAGAGGAGGAGGGTGTGGCGGCATCGGGCAGGGCCAGGCGCAGCACGGCCGTTTCGCTGGCGTCAACACGTGCCAGTTCGCCGCTGATGGCGCCTTCGCGCATGACGATCACGCGGTCGGCAATGCCCAGCACTTCGGGCAGCTCGCTCGAGACCACGATCACGCAGCAGCCGCGCTCCGCCACTTCGTGGATGATGCGGTAGATATCGTTCCTGGCGCCGACGTCGATGCCGCGCGTCGGCTCATCGAGGATCAGCACTTTCAGGCCCGGCTCGGCCAGCCAGCGTGCCAAAATCACTTTTTGCTGGTTGCCGCCCGAGAGCAAACGGATTTCCTGCTGGCGGTTCGGTGTTTTGATACGCAGGCGGGCGATGAACTGATCGGCCAGCGCCGCCTCCTGTTTGTGGCGCAGGAACAGGCCGGCGCGCAGGCCGATGCGGCGCACGCTGATGTTGATGTTCTCGGCCACCGAGGCGGTGGCCAGGATGCCTTGCTCCTTGCGGTCTTCCGGGCATAGCACGATGCCGGCCGCAATTGCGTCGGTGGGGGCGCCGGCCGGCACGGCGGCGCCGTCCAGCGTGACCTGGCCGCCGCTGCGCCGGTCGGCGTTGTACAGCAGGCGCATCAACTCGCTGCGACCGGCGCCGACCAGGCCAAAAAAGCCCAGCACTTCACCGGCGCGCACGCTAAAGCTTTGCGGGCCGGCCAGGCAGGCGCCGTCCAGGCCATCGATGCGCAGCCGTTCGTCGCCCAGCGGGCGGGCGCGGTAGTCGTAAATATCGGACAGTTCGCGGCCCACCATGTCGCCGATCAGGCGTTCGCGCGGCACCTCGGCCATGACCGGATGGGTGACGATCTTGCGGCCGTCGCGGAAAATCGTGCAGCTGTCGCACAGTGTGTACAGTTCTTCCAGCCGGTGCGAAATATAAATCAGCGTGCGGCCATCTGCGCGCAGCTCGCGCACCAGGCGGAACAGGATTTCCGTTTCGCGGTGCGACAGGCTGCTGGTCGGTTCGTCAAAGGCGATCACCTGTGCGTCCTGCATCACGGCCTTGCAGATTTCCACCATCTGGCGCTGGGCAATCGACAGGTCCGCCAGGCGCGCATCGGGCGCCAGATCGACGCCGATGGCGGCCAGCCTGTCGGCCACCAGGCGGTGCGCGCGGCCCTTGTCGAGCAGGCCAAAACGCGTGGGCATGCGGCCCAGCAGCACGTTTTCGGCCACGGTCAATTCGGGGACGTATTGCAGCTCCTGGTGGATCACGGCGATGCCGGCTTTAATCGCATCCTTGGCGCTGCCGAAGTGGCGCTCGCTGCCATCGACCAGCAGGCGGCCGCCATCGGGCCGGTACTGGCCGCCGAGGATCTTCAGCAAGGTCGATTTGCCGGCGCCGTTTTCACCGAGCAGGCCATGCACCTGGCCGGCGTGGGCTTCAAAGCTGACGCCGTTGAGCGCCTTCACGCCGGGGAAGAACTTGCAGACCTCGTCGAACTGGAGGTAAGCCGCCATGGCTTACTGCCCCATTTGCTTGCGGACCTCGGCCTGGTTGGCGCGGGTCATCAGCATGCCCTTGGTATAGGTTTCGGCCGGCGGCGCGCCTTTGCCGCTGATCCAGTTGTAAAGGTTGACGGAAGTATCGTAGCCATGCTGCCTGGCGCTGATCATCACCGTGCCGTAAAAGCCGGTGGCGGCGGGCTTGTTCAACTCATTCTCGGCCGATTTGGCGCCGCCGATGCCGATGCCGACCATGGTGTCGGCCTTGATGCCGCGCCCCTCTGCGGCACGCACGGCGCCCAGCACCGCCTCGTCGTTGAGGCCCACGGCCACCCAGCGCTTGAAGCGGGCATTTTTAGTCAGGGCGACATTGGCGGCGTTGAATGCGCTCTCGGTATCGGTGCGCGCCTGCGGCGCGTCGATGATGTTGGCTGCCGGGAAGCCGGCCGCCTTCAGTGCTTCCACCGCGCCCGTGGTGCGGTCCTTGCCGGTGGGGAGCTGGTCGTAGGCCACGCGGATCACGCCTACCTCGGCCAGGTTCCATTTGCGCGCCTTGACTTCCGCCGCAATGGCTTCGCCGACCTGCTTGCCAATCGCCGTACCCGAAATGCCCACGTAGGGAATGCTGGCCAGCGGCTTGCCGGCGCCATCGGTCAGGCGGTCATCGACGGCGATCACCTTCATGTCGTGGCGCTTGGCGGCGCGCTCGATGGCCTTGCCGAGCTTGACGTCGGGCGCGCAGATGACAAAGCCCTGGGCTTTTTGCGCCGCCAGGTTGTCGATGGCAGCCATGGTTTTTTCGCCGTTCGGTATGCCGATTTTAACCAGCGTAAAACCCTTGTCCTTGGCCGCCTGTTCGGCGTAGCGCCATTCGTCCTGGAACCACGGTTCTTCGGCCTGCTTGACCAGGAAGCCGATTTTGATGGGGGCGGCAGCGTGGACTGCGCCGCTCAGGGTCAAGGCCAGGGTGGCGGCTGCAAGCAAGGTGCGTTTCATGTTTTGTCTCCATGGTTTTTATGGTTTGCTGGCGCTGGGCGCTCTATGCAAAAAAGCCGGCGTTCGAGCGCCGGCTTTTGGGGTACTACTGCATCACCATTCGGCGACGCTGCCATCCTTGTGGCGCCAGACCGGATTGCGCCAGTCGGGAGCGTTCTTGCTGGCGGCGATTACGCGTTCTTCGTCCACTTCCACGCCCAGGCCAGGCTTCTTCAGCGGGGCGCAGTAGCCATCGACGATCTTGAAGTCTTCCTTGTTGATCACGTAGTCGAGCAGTTCGCCGCCCTTGTTGTAGTGGATGCCCATGCTTTGCTCCTGCAGCACGGCGTTGTACGACACAAAGTCCACCGCCAGGCAGGAAGCCAGTGCGACCGGGCCCAGTGGGCAGTGCGGCGCCAGCGTGATGTCATAGGCTTCGGCCATCGAGGCGATCTTCAGGCACTCGGTAATGCCGCCGGCGTGCGACAGGTCGGGCTGCACGATCGACAGGCCGCCGGCCGCGAAGACATTCTTGAACTCGAAGCGCGAGTACATGCGCTCGCCGGCTGCCAGCGGGATCGAGGTCATCTCGGCCAGGCGCGGGTAGTACTCGGCCTGCTCGGCCAGTACCGGTTCTTCGACGAACAGTGGGCGGAACTGCTCGAGCTCGCGCAGCAGGGTCTTGGCCATTGGCGCGGCCACGCGGCCGTGGAAGTCCAGGCCGAATTCGATGCTGTTGCCAAACGCTTCGCGGATTTCCGCTACGCGCTTGACTGCTTCATCCACAGCAGCCGAGGTGTCGAGCAGGCCCAGTTCTTCGGTGCCGTTCATTTTGAAGGTATTGAAACCGCCTTCTTTCAGCTTGGCGATCTGCTCGATGATGTCGGCCGGCCGGTCGCCGCCCACCCAGCTGTACATTTTCATGCGGTCGCGCACCAGGCCGCCCAGCAGTTCGTACACGGGCTGGCCCAGTACCTTGCCCTTGATGTCCCACAGCGCCTGGTCGATACCGGCGATGGCGCTCATCAGGATGGCGCCGCCACGGTAGAAGCCGGCGCGGTACATGGTTTGCCACAAGTCGTTGATACGCGACGGGTCCTGGCCGATCAGGTACGGCTCCA
>JBEVNE010000325.1:0-6965 GCA_040508275.1 Duganella sp. | reverse complement strand
TTAGAGAGCTGTGTGAGCGCTTTGCACTGGTTATGCTAGAGTTATTTTCGTTCCACTCATACCCACCTGTCGAGGAAGGCACATGAAACATCTTACTACCGCAGCCGGCGCACCCGTCGTCGATAACCAGAATACCCAGACCGCCGGTCCGCGCGGCCCCGTGCTGCTGCAGGACGTGTGGCACCTGGAAAAGCTCGCCCATTTCGCCCGCGAAGTCATCCCCGAGCGGCGCATGCACGCCAAGGGTTCGGGCGCTTACGGCACTTTTACCGTCACCCATGACATCACGCGCTACACGCGCGCCGCGCTGTTTTCCGAAGTCGGCAAAAAAACCGACGTCTTCCTGCGCTTTTCCACCGTGGCCGGTGAGCGTGGCGCCGCTGACGCCGAACGCGATATTCGCGGCTTCGCCGTCAAGTTCTACACCGAGCAAGGCAACTGGGACATCGTCGGCAACAACACGCCGGTATTCTTCTTCCGCGATCCGCTCAAGTTCCCGGACCTGAACCACGTCGTCAAGCGCGACCCCAAAACCAATCTGCGTTCGGCGGAAAACAACTGGGACTTCTGGACCCTGCTGCCGGAAGCGCTGCATCAGATCACCATCGTCATGAGCGACCGCGGCATCCCCAAGGGCTACCGCCACATGCACGGCTTCGGCAGCCATACCTTCAGCTTCATCAGCCCGCAGAACGAGCGTTTCTGGGTCAAGTTCCACTTTGTGTCGCAACAGGGCATCGAGAACCTCAGCGATGCCGAAGCCGCCGCCATCGTCGGCCAGGACCGTGAAAGCTCACAGCGCGACCTGTTCGACGCCATCGAGAACAAGGATTTCCCGCGCTGGAAGCTGGCCGTGCAGATCATGCCGGAAGACGAAGCCTCCAAGGTGCCCTACAACCCGTTCGACCTGACCAAGATCTGGCCGCACAAGGATTACCCGCTGATCGACGTCGGCATCCTCGAACTCAATCGCAATCCCGAAAACTACTTCGCCGAAGTCGAGCAATCGGCCTTTTCGCCGGCCAACGTGGTGCCAGGCATCAGCTTCTCGCCCGACAAAATGCTGCAATCGCGCCTGTTCTCCTACGGCGACGCGGCGCGCTACCGCCTGGGCGTGAACCACCACGCAATTCCCGTCAACGCCCCCAAGTGCCCGTTCCACAGCTACCACCGCGACGGCGCCATGCGCGTTGACGGCAACCACGGCGCCGGCACCTCGTATGAACCGAACAGCCGTGGCGAATGGCAGCAAAGCCCGCAGTTTGCCGAGCCGCCGCTGTCCATCGAAGGCGCCGCCGCCCACTGGGACCACCGCGTGGACGCCGACTACTACTCGCAACCGGGCAACCTGTTCCGCCTGCTGACGGACGAGAAAAAGCAGCTGCTGTTCGAAAACACCGCGCGCGCCATCCATGGCGTATCGAAACCGGTGCAGGACCGCCACATCCACAACTGCACCCAGGCCGATCCAGCCTACGGCGCCGGCGTGGCAGCGGCCATCGCGGCGCTGGAAGGCAAATAAAAAAGTTTTAATTAGTGCGAAAAAGGGGCAGGCACGCAGCGCGTGCTTGCCCCTTTTTTACTTCAAACCCGCCAAGCCATCAAAGCCCGAGCCGGAAGTCCTTCACGCTTTCCTGGCGCAGCGACACCTGCTCGAAGGTGCTGGCACTACCCTCGCCGACCGGCGATTGCGCACTGACGCCGACGCGCAGCTGCGCCGGGAAATCGTTTTTATACAGGCGCGCCAGATGCCACTGCAGCTTATCGGCGGAATAGTACAGGCCCACGGTGCGCGTGTCGGACGAGATTTTCAGGTAGGCGGCCGGCTGTGCCAGCGACTGGTGGTTATTATCGTCCGAGGTGCCGATGGTGCGCACGCTGACGATGCGGGTGACGCCGCGCTCATCGAGCTCGAAGGCGAACTTTTGCCACAGCTGCTCCGAGGCGAACAGGTACAGCGCTCCCGCATCGTATTTGGCCTTGAACTCCGGCGTCACTTTGGCCGTGAGCGTAAAGGGCTTGCTGTTATCAACCTGCGCCAGCAGCACCGGGGCGGTGTTGTTGGACAGCTTGCCGTCAGGGTCGTTGAAGTAATCCTTGCGGGCGCCGCTCTTGAGCGTGACGCGCTCGCCCTGGACCACGGCGTTATGCTGGGCGCCGTTCAGGCAGCTGGTGAAATGGATGGCGGGGAGTTTGATCGAACATTCCTGGCCCACATCCTGGGCCAAGGTATGGGTGGTAACAGTCGTCATGGTGCACATTAATAGTGAAGTGAACAGGCGGGGATTTTTCAGGGCCAGCAATGAGGGAAGTTTCACCAGCGCGTCTCCTTGATTTTAAAATAAGAAAACCAAGAATAACACGCCTTTCCCTCCTTGCGGTTATGCCGCCCTGCACCACCTCAAGCAGTCACCGCCACGCCCGCCCGGCCCAGCAATTGCGCGCAGCGCGCCGACAGGTGCTGCACCTGCAGGGTTTTGCCGGCGCGCGCATAGCGTTCGCTCAAGGCCGATACCGCCACCACGGCGGAATGGTCGACCAGGCGCAGGTGGCGGCAATCGAGGATCACGGTGTGCGGGTCGTTGGCCGGGTCGAACAGGTCGTTGAAATGGGCGATGGAGGCAAAGAACAGCGTGCCGTGCGGCGTGTACACCTTGGCGCCGGCGCCATCAATGGCGACATCGCTGCGCACATCGCGGGCATGGCGCCAGGCGAAGCTTAAGGCGGCGATCACGATGCCGCACAAGACCGCCACCGCCAGGTCGGTCGCCACCGTAATCGCCGTGACCACCACGATCAGCAGCGCGTCGTGGCGCGGTACCTTGCCGAGTACCTGCAGCGAACTCCAGGCAAAGGTCTGCTGCGCCACCACGAACATCACGCCCACCAGCGCCGCCAGCGGAATGCGCTCGATCAGCGGCGACAGGAACAGGATGAACAACAGAATCATGATGCCGCTCACCGCCCCCGATACGCGCGTGCGCCCGCCCGAGCTGAGGTTGATCATGGTCTGGCCGATCATGGCGCAACCGCCCATGCCGCCGAACAGGCCGGAGGCCAGGTTGGCAGCGCCGAGCGCCACGCATTCGCGGTTGGGCAGACCGCGTGTTTCAGTGATTTCGTCGGTCAGGTTGAAGGTCAGCAGGGTTTCCAGCAGTCCTACCACCGCCATCAGCACAGCGTAAGGCAGCACGATGCGCAGCGTTTCCAGCGTCAGCGGTACTTCGGGCAGGCTGAACACCGGCAGGCCACCGGCGATGGTGGCCATGTCGCCCAGCGTGCGCAGCGGCAGATGCAGCGATTCCGACAGCAAGCCGACGCCGACAATCGCCACCAGCGCCGGCGGCACGGCGCGCGTCAGGCGCGGCAGAATATAGACCACGGCCATGGTCAGCAGCACCATGCCGACCATCCACGCCATGGCGCCACCTTGCAGCCACTGGCCATCGGCCCTGAAGTGCTGTAGCTGCGACCAGGCAATCACGATGGCCAGTCCGTTGACAAAGCCCAGCATGACCGGGTGCGGCACCATGCTGACCAATTTACCTAGCCGCAGTACGCCGAACAACAGCATGATCACGCCACTGAGCACCACCGTCAGCAGGAAATACTGCAAACCGTGCTGCGCCACCAGCGCCACGATCACCACCGCCATTGAGCCGGCGGCGCCGGAAATCATGCCGGGCCGGCCGCCAAACAGCGCCGTGATGGTGCAAATGAAGAAGGCGCCGTACAGGCCGACGAGGGGATTGAGATGGGCGACCAGCGCGAAAGCGATGCATTCGGGCACCAGGGCAAAGGACGTTGTCAGTCCTGCCAATGCATTTTTTGAAAAATTATGGGACCACATAGGGAAGCGCAGAAAGGGCGGAAGCGAACTGGGCAAAAATGCGACAGCGTCGGCATTTTACACGGTTGAGACCGTTTTCTGGTGCGCTTGGGTGAACTGGCGCACATTCAGAGACAGGGCTGACAGGCAGAATAGCGCTGTAACTGTTTATTACAAGCAATTCAACCCTTGTTCAAGTTTCTGCTAGAGTCCAGCCATGCCTACTACTTTGATCACCGCTTCCCGTGCACTGAATCGTCAGAAGATTGCTGTTGAGCGCACACTGTGTGCGCGCTCGGCGGAGGAATCGGAACTTGCTGCGCGCTGGGCCAATGCCTGGCACCTGCTGGTAGAACGCAAGCTGGACAAACTGGCTGCACGCGCTACGCCGCGCAAGGATTTTGACGGCTTCATGGTGAGCCAGTTCAGCTCACCATCGCGCACCCTGCACTAATTAAGATCTCTTTTCTTTATCAAGCGGCACGCTGTTCCAGCGCTGCCGCTTTCATGCGTGCACCCTGGTAGCTGCTGCCGGCGCGTGCTTCCATGCCGGTGCGATTGAGCACCGTGACGCAGCCACGGCGATAAGTGATCAGTCCCTCGTCGGCCAGCTTGCCAGCGGCGCCAGTCACGCTCTCGCGGCGCACGCCGAGCATATTGGCGATCATTTCCTGGGTCACTTTGAGCTCGTTCGAGGTAGAGCGGTCGAGGCGCTCGAGCAGCCAGCGGCACAGCTTTTGTTCGATGCTGGTGTGGCGGCTGCCAGCGACGTTTTGCGCCAGCTGGGCGAACATCGCGCTGGTGTAGCGCATCAGTTGCTGGGCCAGCGGGCCACCGGTGTAAAACACTTCGCGCAGCACGTCGGTGCGCAGACGGTAGCCGTAACCGGCCGCTTCCACCACGGCAGAGTACGATGCGCGCTCGGTCGGGTACAGGGCGACCCCTACCACGCCTTCGCGGCCGACCACGGCGATCTCGGTGGTGGCGCCATCTTCCATCACGTATTGCAGCGAAACGATGGCGTTGGTGGGGAAGTAGGTGTACTCCACTTTATCGCCAAAGTCGAACAGATGCTTACCAGCAGGCAACGCCACCAGTTCCAGTTCGCTGAACAAGGCCAGCAGATCGTCGCGCGAGAGCGCGCGCAGCAAGTCATTCTGCTGGGCGCCGATCAGACTGATCTGGTTACCGGCATTGCCGGACTGTGCGTTGTAGGCGTTTTGTGCGGTGGTGGTGTTGAGTGCGTTCATGGTATCTGCCCCTGGTATCTGTTGATCCTTCGAATAATGTCGTGTGGATCGCGGTGGCCTTGTTTTTATCGCTCACCGTTGATGACACTATAACTAGCAGACCGGGCAGCCGGTATAGGACCGTCATGCAGGCAAATGTAGGCTCCTTGCATTGCGAAATGTCATCTTAGTCCTACGTGGTCTGATGGCAAGGTCAAGCCGGGGACCGCAGCGCGGCTGCGGCCTTGCAGGATCGGCTCCCTGCCGGTTCAGGCAGGCACAACGCTCAGCGCGCGCCGCGCACGTTCCCAGTAGGCGCGGCGTTGCGGCCAGTCAGCTGGATCAGGCCACAGCCGCGATACTTCCAGCCGTCGCCGCTGGCCTCGTCGCCATTGCCCATGCGCCCGGCGTAGACGTGGTTGGCCAGTTTTTGCGGATTGTGGCTGTAGGCGGCAGCCACCTCCAGGTTGGGAAAGCGCTGCGGCCAGACCTGGTGCAGCCGTTCGGCCGAGTAGCTGAGCGCTTCCTGCAACTGATGAAACTCCGACGACTCCAGCAGCACCTGGGCCAGGAAGGCGGCCTGGCGTACCGGTGTGTCGATGGCGCAGGTTTTCATGCTGTCGTTGATGGGGACGATCCACTGGGCGGCGCGGCCGATGCAGGCGCCCCGCTGGGCATGGGCACGGGCACCGGCGGCCGGCACGATGCACACGTGCACACCGTCCGGCGCCGCCGCCACGCGCAACTCCAGCAAGGGCGCGGCCTGCAGCAGGATCGAACGACGCCACCATGGCGGCCGGCGCAGGCTGAAAGCCGGCGCACCGGCATGCTGCACGCGGTAGCCGTACAGCGACAGCTGCAGCGATTGCAGCGGCATCGGATAGCGGCAGGCCAGCAGCGCTCCCAGTTCGGCGCGCAGCCAGCCGGCGGTCAGCCACGGGCGCTCAGGATGGGCCATTTTCATCGATGAACAGCGGCTTGCGTTCAAAGCCTATGTGGTACACCGCGTACTGCAGCACGATCTGGTGTTCGCCGACGTTATAGAGGCCAAAGCTCTTTTCACGTTCATGATGTAGCCACGCGGGGTGGCGCTCACGCAGGGGTTCACCAGCGCCATCGCTTCTTCCACCTCGGACTCGGTCTTCATGTGCTGGGGGTTGTCGTTACCGACCACGATGCGCTTGATGTAGCGGCCGGCAGTGCGATATCGATCGTGGTGGGCTTGTGCTGGTCATCGAAAAACGACGCGATATTTGCAATCTGCGCCTTTTCCACCATGTGCTGCGCGTTCATGATCGAGCCTGCAATCGCTCGTACCATGTCTTCAAGACTCGTCAGGATAGCCATATGAATTCCCAGGTTGATAAAAGATGGTGCCGGCGCCATTGCCGTGCTCATTGAGCATAGCGGCGGGCGCCGCCGCAGCGCTGACCGAATCTGACGGCGGCGCCAGAGAGCGTCAGCGGCCCGGCCGGCGCCGCTGCCTACGATGGCTGCTCCATCATCCTGGGGAGAACCGTATGAAAATTTACCTTTACCCGATCGCCTGCGCGTTGCTGTGGGGCGCCGCATGCCACGCACAACCCATGCCGGAGGCGGCGCAGGCGCTGACAGCCGACCTGTGTTCGGCGCGTTTTTCCACCGCGCCGCCGGCGGAGCGGGTGGCAAAAATGCACGACACCGTGCGCGAAGCCGTCGCCACGCTCGACAACGCCAGGCTGTCGCTGCCCTCGCCCAGCCTGGCCAGCGCCAATATCAACTATCTCGACGTCACGCCCAATCTGGACGACGACCCCGACAATGTCTGCGTGCTCGGCTACTTCACGCTGGAACGGCAGGGAACGCTGGGCGTACTGCCGCTGCGGGTCGATCACATCGAAGTGATCAAGCAGCCGCATCCCGCGCAT
>JBEVNE010000295.1:0-3292 GCA_040508275.1 Duganella sp. | reverse complement strand
TGCAATATAGAAGTTATTTTCCGTGGATTTATTCCAAATAAATTTCGTTAAAAATCATTTTTGACAAATAAAATTCCATATTCATGGCGGTTCCACCCTTATGCTTCTTTGTGCTGATAGATTTGCCGCATTGCAAAATAAGTTTTTGCACCAATTCCTTGCGCTCTGCACCAAACTGGGCTTCGTTGTATTTATGAAACATTGCTGAGGGGATGTTGACAGTTTTGGTAGCAGAATGGTTTGATGCAATGCGCCCTTCGAAGCAGTTGTGACGCGAATACAGTCACGCACAACTGTTTTACATGGTGCTTGGTTATACCGGTTGATGATAGTGCAGTGGTATTGGATATCTTTTCGGGCAACCCACTTTAAATAAGCTTCTTTAATAAAAGGGGCAATAATTATTAAGTCAGGTTTCTTCCGCTACAACGGGAGTTCAATAATGGGAGTTTTACAATGATTCAAGAGAAGAAGATGTCGCAGACATTGCGCACGGTGTTTGCTGGCAGCATGCTGGTAGGCATGACCGCGATGATGCACAGCGCGGTAGCGCAGGAAGCTGCGCCTGAGAAAATCACGCAAGTGCAGGTCACTGGTACCCGTATCACCACGCCAGGCACCACCTCGACCAGCCCGATTGCCTCGGTCAGCGCCGAAGAAATCCGCGCCTCGCAACCGGTAGCCGTTGAGGAATTCTTCAAGAATCTGCCAGGCGCAGTACCTGCCATCGGTCCCGGCACCAACAACGGCACCTCCGGCGGCGCCACCATCGATTTGCGCGGTCTGGGCTCGAACCGTTCGCTGGTGATGGTCAATGGCCGTCGCCTGGTCCCATTCAACCTTGACGGTGTAGTCGATACCAACTCGGTTCCACTGGCGTTGATCAGTCGTGTTGATGTGCTGACCGGTGGTGCTTCGGTATCGTACGGCGCCGATGCCGTTGCTGGCGTGGTCAACTTCAACCTGAAACGCAATTTCACCGGTATCGATGTATCGACCACCTACGGCGGCACCAGCAAATACAAGGATGGCAAGCGCAAGCGTACCGATCTGACCATGGGCGCCAATCTTGATGACGGCCGTGGCAATGTCGTGTTGAGCATCGGCAAAACCACTTCTGATCCGGTCACGCAAGGTTCGCGCCCATATGGTATAACCAGCCTGAGCTCGGTTACTGGCCTCCCTACCGGCTCCAATACTGCTGTGCCTGGTGTGTTTGCTGTGTCGCGACCTACAACAGGTGGTACGGCCGCCCTGGCCGGCAACTGGCAAATCAATCCCACCACCGGTGCCTTGGTGCAGCCGGTTGTACCTTACAACACCAATCCGCTGAATTACTACGCTACCGGTATGGAGCGCACGCAAGCGACGTCGCTCGCCCATTACCGCATCAATGACCATGCCGATGTCTACACCGAGGTGTTCTACACCGGCAGCAAGGTATCTTCGACCCTGGCTGAATCGGGTACCTTCGGTAACGTCATTAACGTCCCGATCGGCAACCCTTACATCCCGGCAGCGGCACGCCAGCAAATTTGCGACCGTCGCGGCATCACGGCTGCCAACTGCGTGGTTGGCAATAGCACCATGGTCCCGATGACCGTCAACCGCCGTTTCGTCGAACTGGGACCACGTCTCAATAACTTCGATAACAAGACCCTGCAATACACGGTCGGCGTAAAAGGTGATGTTGCGCTGGACTGGACCTATGACGCCAACTGGACCCGTGGCGCAGCTGACCAGACCCAGGTCCGTCAGAACTGGGGCTCGCTGTCCAAAGTTACTCAGGCACTCAATGCCCTGAACACCACGTCGTGCGTCAACACGGCGAATAACTGCGTTCCGCTCAATGTTTTCGGCGCCGCCGGTAGCATTACGCCTGCGCAACTTGCCTTCATCAACGCCAGCGCAGTGCTGCTGCAAAAAGTGGAGCAGGATGTCAGCTCGGTTAACTTCTCGGGTAGTCTGGGCGAGAAAATCGTCAGTCCATTCGCGAATGAACCGATCACCATGGCAATCGGTGCCGAGCAGCGTAAATTGACGGCCAGTACCCAGTCTGATGCCTCGTCGCAAATTCAGTCCGAGGTTCTGGGAACCGGTGCGCCAACCCCTGACCGTACTGGCTCGTTCCGCATGCGCGAGGTCTACCTCGAGTCGCAAGTACCATTGATCCGCAACCTGCCATTCGTGCGTCAATTGAATGCCGAGCTCGGTTACCGCGATACGGAATTCGAGACTGCAGGGGAGAAGAAAAGTTACGGTAGCTGGAAAGTCGGCGGTGACTGGTCGCCTGTGCAGTCGCTGCGCTTCCGCGCCAATGTACAAAAAGCCACCCGTGCCCCTAACGTGAACGAGCTGTTCCAGCCGCAGACTACGGGCCTGTCCAACCTGGCAACCGATCCTTGCCAACTTGCACTGATCAATCAGGCGCAAGCCAATACTGCAGGTACGCTGTCCAACCTGTGCCGCCTGACCGGCGTGCCGGTGCCCGAGATTGGCTCCGTGCCAGCGCCAAACTCGGGTCAGATCAACAATCTGACCGGTGGCAATCCGGCCCTGGGACCTGAGCAAGCCAAGACCAAAACGGTCGGCTTCGTCTGGGAACCGCTGCCAAAACTGGCTATTTCGGTTGACTACTACACCATTAAAATCAGCCAGGCGATTGCCATCCGAAGCACCACTGATGTCCTGGATGGCTGCTACAGAAACAATCCTGGCTTCACCTTCAACAGCGATTGCGCCGCAATCGGCCGTAATCCTGCCAATGGCACGTTCAACGGCGCCGGCTCGAGCGGCGTTGCAACACCATTGTCCAACTCGGGTACCCAGTCGACCAGCGGTTACGATGTAGCGGTGTATTACAAGGTGGGCGCCAACCAGTTCAACCTGGATCCGAAGTACGGCAATCTGGACCTGGGCTTCAATTTCACGCAAGTGCAGTCGTTCAAACTGAACGATCGTGATTGCCTGGGTTACTACTCGGTAGCGTGCGCCAGCATCAATAACTCGACTGCGCCAGTGTACAAACGCAAGTTTAACCAGCGTACGACCTGGAACGTCGGTGATTTCGCTGTGGGCTACAACTGGCGCTACCTCGGTTCGGCGGATGCCGAACCAGGTTCGGGTACCTTCCTGCCACAGTACTCGCATATCAAGGCACACAGCTATGTGGACCTGTCGGGTGTGTGGAACTACAGCAAAAACCTGCGTTTCAATGTCAGCGTGAACAACGCTGCCAACAAGAAACCACCGATCGTCGGCGCCAACGTCTCGACCAGCTCTATGGATAGCG
>JBEVNE010000285.1:0-5608 GCA_040508275.1 Duganella sp. | reverse complement strand
CAGCGTGTTCGATATCGACAGCCTGCTGCAGCGGCTGGCGCAGGCGCTGCCGGCCATGGCGGCCTGAAAGCTCCGCGCTTGCAAAAACCGTGGCAACAGTGCATTCTGCTGCAATGCACCAGCCACCGCGTCCCGCCATGCGTTCCATCCTGCTCGAAGTCTGCGTCGATAATCTTGACGGTCTGGCCGCCGCGCTTGCCGGCGGCGCCGACCGGCTGGAACTGTGCGCCGCGCTGGAACTGGGCGGTTTGACGCCGTCAACGGAATTGATAGAACTTGCCGCCGTCAGCCCGCTGCCAACAGTGGCGCGCATCCGCCCGCGCGCCGGCGATTTTTGCTGGAGTCCGGTCGAGGTGCAGATGATGCTCAACGAGATAGACGCGGTGGCGGCAGCCGGTGTGCAGGGCGTGTCGCTGGGCGCCTCGCTGCGCAGCGGCCAGCTCGATCACGTGACGCTGGAACGCCTGGTGCGGCGCGCCCGCGACCACAAGCTGACCTGCACGCTGCACCGCGCCATCGACATCACGCCCGACCTGGCGCAGGCCACGCGCATCGCCATCGAGCTGGGATTCGGCCGCATCCTCAGCTCGGGCGGCGCCCCGGCCGCAGCACAGGGCATCAACGGCCTGCTGCGCTGCTTCGATGCCGCCGACGGCCGCATCACCATCATGCCCGGCGCCGGCATCGACGCCAGCAACATCCGGCGCCTGCGCGAAAAGCTGCCGCTGACGGCGGTGCATGCTTCGTGTTCGTTGCCGGTCAACGAGGGAGTGGCTGTGAGTGCTGGTGCCTATGCGGTGGTGCGTCGACAGACCAGCACCGGCAAGGTGGCGGCGCTGCGGCGGGCGCTGGGCTAATAAGCCGAGCGGGCTAACATCCTGACATTGCGGCGATAATTCATTGATGCGGACGCACACGTATTGACGACGTCAGCCGGTCCCAGATCATCACCGCTTCCTGGTCCGTGACGCCAGGCCTTGTTGCACCAATCTTGTTGTCTCGCACACCAGACTGTAGCTCAATATCGAGTACTGGCAAATAGGGATTGTTGGGTTCTCCCTGGCTGAGAAAGGAAAATTCGTGAGATTCGCCCGTACGCTCTTGAGAAGGCATCCTTGCCAGAAACTCGTAGCCCGACCAATTTCCAATTTGCCTCGGGCCTTCACGCAGCTTTTTAACTTGTGAGTACCATGCACCCTGCCCCTCCGACTTCAATAACTGCTCACCTTGCCTCACTCGCGGCTCAAGCGCATCCGACGGAACTGCAATATCCTTATTAGTCGCTGAAATGGAAAGATGGACGTCCGGAAAACTGGAAAGTCTCATACCCACGCTCACGCTTTCATACATCGAACGAGCTGCGTATTTGATGAAACCATTCTCAATGCATAGACCTGCTTCGGAGGGAATGTGGTCATCGCGCCTGCTCGCAAATAGTGGCGCCATTGCGTTAAGCTCCTGAACAATTTTTTGATATTGCTGCGCGGCCCCCATCGCCTCCGCTTCCTGGATGAACAGATCGTCTCCGACCCTCACATATGAGCCCAAACCGTAAAAAGCAAAGCTGGCGCGACTTATTCCAAAGAGAATTTTATGACCTGGTAAAGCACCGTCAAGCACCTTGCCGAGCATGGAGTCTGGCGCGGCAAGTGCATCGTAAACGTGTGGTTTATCCACCTCTATCTCGACCAACCTTGCAGCGATAATCTTTTCCATCTCATCAGCTTTCCCCCGATAGACCACGACTGGATATGGGACCTCTACGGGGCCATAAACAATCTGTGCCTCGTCCGGAACATCAATGAGAAATCTTCCCACGCATACCGTGCGCGTGTGCTCGAAGATTTTAAGAATGCGCGGTGATTCATCCATACGCCCCCCACCGAAATCAAATTTTTCAAAACAGAAAAGCGCCACGCACGCACATGCGCTCAGACCGGCAATATGACTTGCCCTTACTGTGCGCGTCATGGAGGGCACTTGCTCCACTCCATGGTTCCAGCAATACGAAGAAGGCTGTAAATGGTGGAATAGGTCGCCTGCCAATCCTTGTAGCTATTCTGATGTTCATAGCCCGCCTGACGAAAAATCCCCTTGAATTTTCCGCTGAGAAGCTGCTGTTCTGCGGACCGTAATGGAACAGTCTGATCACCGGGGCCATTGTTGCTACCTATTTTCACGTCGAAAGAAGACAGGCCGGTATTGAAAGGTTCACGCGGCGCTGCGGCGTCTGCACCGACACGATCTGCCGCAGTAGATCGACGCAATTTAAACTTTCCTTGTTCGTCATCCGCCAGTATGAAAAGGTTCGCTATCGAGATATCGCGATAATTTTTGTCCAGGTTCCAGACCACTTTTTCCCACGACAAGCGTTCTGCCTCGGCGCTGTAGTGCGCATAGCTCACGCGATGGCAGGTCTGGGAAATGGCATCATGAAAAGACCCGGCAAGTCGTATCAACTCACTTGTGCGTTCAATACTTGCACCAGGCCCACGCTGGGGGTTTACCCACTCGGCCCGAATAAGACGATACCATTCTGTGCGCAGCTGGTAGATCTCGTTATACGGATCGTTGTTCGCGGGAAGGCTCTTCACCAGCATACCGTTCTGAACAATCTGGAGCCAGCCGTTGCCGTATTCTCGATTTGGTAACAGTTCGAGTCCACCTTGCGCATTTCCCAAAACTGCTGTGACTTCACTGCCAAAGTTTCCAAGCACCCGAGCGGAAATGCTGGCGCCAAGTAGCCCTTCGTCCGTTCCTGCTCGCATCCGCTTGTACGCAGCAGCGGCGCCAGCTGCCGGCATAACGCCATGTACAACGCCAAGCACCACCGAATCAAGATTTCCCATTCCGGGATGAAGCAGTGCCCGCGCAAGAAGTCCCCCCATTGAATGGGTCATGAGGATCACTTTTTCGCATTGATACTGTTCAGCATATTTTTTGATAAGTGCCCTTATCCTTGCGCTGACAATGCGAGCCGAATCACGGTTGGACATCAGCCAGTTATATCCCATCGCATGGACGGGAAACCAGCAATCCTTGGTGATCCGGGAAAATTCATCCGTGGTGATTGGCTCCATCGGAGTCTTGGACGACGCACCCCATTTCGCAGGATCAGTGTTCAATATCTGTTGCAGAGTCCATGATCGAGAGCTGTTCATCATCTCTTCGCAATGCTGCAAAATCTGCCCGTAACTGCTGAACAAAATTTCACTCCAACCGCGTTCCATTGCCTTCTGTTCTTTCCACTTAAAATTTGGCGTTCCCAATCTGTCGTCTACCAGTAGTGGAGTGTCAGGCCCGGCATTCAAGGTGAGATGAAAAAAAGGAATTTCATGGCGCTTCGCGCTGCTTTCACCAGGATCTCCGGTCTGTGTTTTTTGAGGATCATAGCTATCGACCTCAGTGGCTCTGGGGTCAAGCTGGAGCTGACGTCTGGCAGGGCTGGCATTGATGAGTCCCAAGGTATCCGAAATTCGGTCTGGACGCCATGCGACATTATTTTTTCCTCCTGACTCCCTCTGCCTGACTGAGGTGTTACGAAGATTTGAACCCATGATTCCGGGTAAAAAAATAATAGGAATCACCCGCTTGGGAAAGACAACCATTTTTTGTGGTGTCTTGTCCTGCGTAGGGGTGCAATATCCGTAGCCAACGGTACCTGGCGGCGATTTTTTCGATTGTGCGGTCATCATAGGCTACTGATGATGACGCTATTACCAAGAAGAAATTTGATAAAGAGCAACCAATTCCGGTACTTAACGCGTGTGTCTTACACCCCCTCCAGACTCAACGCCCGAACCGCGCCGCGCAGCAGCGTGTACATGCGCTCGCGCTCTTCGTCCGCAAGGTCGGGGAACATCTGCAGTTCGACTTCGCGCACCTTGCCGTCGCACTGGCCGAGTATGGCGTGCCCCTCGGCTGTCAGGCCGATCTGGATGATGCGCCCGTGCGAAGGATCGGGCGTGCGCTCGATCCAGCCCTTCGCTTCCATCTGCTTGACCATTTCATTGGCCGACTGCGGCGACACCATGGTGCGCGTGGCCAGTTGGGCGTTCGATAGCGAGCCCTGGGCGCGGAATACCGACAGCGCCGTGTACTGCGGCACCGTGACGCCGGCCGGTGCACAACAGTCGCGCAGGCGCTTGCCCAGTACGTGGTCGAGGCGGCCGACCAGGTAGGCAAGACCGATCGGCTTGCTGCTGTCGGAGAGGTTGGCATGTGCTTTAGCGGTCACCATAAAAATCTTCTTGTAAATTGACAGACGTGAGTATAGTATAAGTTCCATATCAGGCAGCCTGATACTACAACAAACACTTACATAACAGGAGATATCGTATGTCGAACTACGCAGAGCGCTGGTCCACCGTCAAAGTCGAAGTCGAGGCAGGCATCGGCTGGATCACCCTGAACCGCCCGGAAAAACGCAACGCCATGAGCCCCACGCTCAACCGCGAAATGATCGACGTGCTGGAAACGCTGGAGCTCGACGACCAGGCGCAGGTGATCGTGCTGACCGGCGCCGGCGACGCCTGGACTGCCGGCATGGACCTCAAGGAGTACTTCCGCGAAAACGACGGCAAACCCGAAATTTACCAGGAGCGCCTGCGCCGCGACTGCTCGCAGTGGCAATGGAAGCTGCTGCGCATGTATTCCAAGCCGACCATCGCCATGGTCAACGGCTGGTGCTTCGGCGGCGCCTTCTCGCCGCTGGTGGCGTGCGACCTGGCCATTTCGGCCGACGAAGCCGTGTACGGCCTGTCGGAAATCAACTGGGGCATTCCGCCCGGTAATCTGGTCAGCAAAGCCGTGGCCGACACCATGGGCCACCGCCAGGCGCTGCACTACATCATGACCGGCGACACCTTCACCGGCCAGGAAGCCGCCGCCATGGGCCTGGTCAACAAGAGCGTGCCGCGCGCCCAGTTGCGTGACGAAGTCGTCGCACTGGCCGGCAAGCTGCTGGAAAAAGCGCCGACGGTGCTGCGCATCGCCAAGAACGGCTTCAAGCGCTGCCGCGAACTGAACTGGGACCAGAACGAAGACTACCTGTACGCCAAGGTCGACCAGTCCAACCACCGCGACCCGGAACGCGGCCGCGCCCAGGGCCTCAAGCAGTTCCTCGATGATAAAACCATCAAGCCGGGTCTCCAGACCTTCAAGCGCGGATAATAAAAACAGCCATCACCGCACAATACCATCAGGAGACAACCATGTTTGACACCGATCTGCTCATCGGCGGCAGCACCAGCGCCGCCCAGGACAACGCCACTTTTGAACGCCGCAGCCCGGCCAACGGCGAAGTGGTCACCCGCGCCGCCGCCGCATCATTGGCTGACGTTGACCGCGCCGTGCAGGCGGCCAGCGACGCCTTCCCGGCCTGGTCCGCGCTCAACCCCGGCGCCCGCCGTGCGCTGCTGCTCAAGGCGGCCGACAGCATGGAAAAATACCGCGAAGAGTTTGTCGCACGCGGTATCGCCGAAGCGGGCGGCAGTCCGGTCTGGTACCAGTTTAACGTCACGCTGGCAGCCAATATGCTGCGCGAAGCCGCTTCCATGACCACCCAGATCAGCGGCGAAGTGATTCCGTCCGACGTCCCCGGCTCGAT
>JBEVNE010000413.1:0-3861 GCA_040508275.1 Duganella sp. | reverse complement strand
ACCGTTCCTGGGCCTGACGATACAGGTCGATCGCAGCACCCTTGCCGACCTGATGTTCGCCATCGACCAGAGCGACAATGAAGTGCCGGCCGCCCCCAAGGGCATGATGACCACGCGCATGGATGACCAGTTGCACAACACCGTACTGCGCCTGCTTGAAACCTTGCATTCGCCGCTGGAAGCGCGTGTGCTGGGGCCGGCGATCGTGCGCGAAATCTGCTTCCGGGTACTGATGGGAGAACAGGGCGCGGCCATGCGCGCGGCGCTGACCAGCCAGGGTCAGTTCGGCCGCATTGCCAAGGCGCTGCGCCGCATCCACGCCGATTATGCGGCCAGCATCGACGTGGGCATGCTGGCAGCGGAAGCGAGCATGAGCGTGCCGGCCTTTCACGTGCACTTCAAATCGGTCACGCACTGCTCGCCGATCCAGTACGTCAAGTCGGCCCGCCTGCACCAGGCCCGGCTGCTCATGGCGCGCAACGACATGACTGCACAAGCAGCCTGTGTCCAGGTGGGTTACGAAAGTCCCTCCCAGTTCAGTCGCGAGTTCAAACGCTTTTTCGGCCGCAGCCCCAGCGAGGAGGCAGATGTATTACGCCGCTATCTGGCGCCACCGGCCATCAAATCATCAAGATTGCTTTAAATGTAAGATGCGACTAATATGGTTGCCTGACGGCATTGCAATGATTCAATGCCGCATTCCAAAAACTTTAGAGGAACAGCATGCGAAATCTCGTTCTCATTTTAGCGGCGCTGGCCGCCGCCCCTGCCATTGCCGCGCCATTCGAACCAGGCGTTTACCTGGCGCTGGATGGCGGACGCGCATCATCGTCATCGAAATACAAGGTCGACGGCGACGAGGTTTCCTTCGGCGGCAAGATCGGCTACCAATACACGCGCAACTTCGGCTTCGATGTCTATGCTCGCAGCTTGAGCTTTGCGCCATTCCGCGGGCTGTTCGACGAACCAAGCTACTATCCGGATGAGACCTTGGGTATCGCCGTGCAAGGTACGATGCCGCTCAACGAGCGCTTCAGCCTGTTCGGTCGCGCCGGCATTGGCCGAACCACCATGCAAGCCAACCGCACGTCGATGAAAGACAAGGATGAGACCGACGGCTTGCTGGGCGTGGGCGTTAGCTACCACTTCAACCGCCAATGGTCGATCAACCTGGAAGGCAGTTATCTCACCAAGACTGAAGTGAAGCTGCTGTCATTCGGCGGCCGCTTCCAGTTCTGATCCGCCACCACTCGCACCAGGTGCCGCCCGCCCATTGCCTCCATATCGAAGCGTACTGGCAGGAAAAGGCCGACCACCTGCGCATTGGTCCGGGCGTGCGATGACAGGACGTCGGTACTAAAGCTGCCGGCGCCGGCCAGTGCCATGGGCAGCATGATCTGGTCAGCCAGGTATTCGCTCACTGCAGCGCCCGAGGCCATATAGCGGCGTGCGCGCTCCAGTGTCTGCCTGGCCACAGTTTCGGCGCGCACCATTTTTTCGCCAAAGCCGGCGAACACTTCCGTCACATGCTCGTGCTCCAGCGTGAGCAACAGCACGTTCCCCGGCCCCACCTCCGCCGGCAGCCGATGGCTCAATAGCTGCGTTTCACCCCAGCCCATGCCTTTGCCGATGCATTCCAGTTCGCGCCTTGCCACCGCCTCAGGCACACCGGCCACAAAACTCTCGGCGTAACCGTGCAGGCGCGCGCCGCGCTCGGGCAAGTCCAGCGGCCGCAAGCCGGCGCATGGCTGCACCGCTGCCGACAGTTCGCCGCCACCCGCCGGGTAAAAACCGAAGCGCCGCAATTCGACATCCACCTCGGCGCCCATTGCCGCAAGTACACGGCCATAGGCGCGCTCGAGAAAGTGTGCCGGCGGCGCCATGGAATTGTGCGTGCCGCCGGTCACCGTCACCCGTGAAGGCCCGTCGGCGAACAGCAAGGCCGGCAGCACGGTCTGCATCACCAGCGTGCAACTGCCTGCCGTGCCGATCGCGAACGTATAGTCGCTGGCACGGATGGCTCCCGGCACGAACTCCAGCGTTTGTGTACCGACCGCGATGTCCCCCACCTCGGCACCACAGATGCGCGCTGCTGCCTGCACCGCCACCAGATGCTGGCGCAGCAAGCCAGGGCGGGGCCGTCCCGCGCGGATGTTGGCGATCCGAAACGGCTGGCCCGTGATCATCGACAGGCTGAGCGCCGTGCGCAGGATCTGGCCGCCGCCCTCGCCTGCCGCGCCGTCCAGTTCTATCATGTTCATCATCGTCATACCATTCATCCTTTCACGCAGACGACCTGCTTGAGCGTATGTACCACTTCCACCAGGTCGCGCTGGGCGTGCATGACGGCGTCGATATCCTTGTAGGCCATGGGAATCTCGTCGACCACGTTGGCATCCTTGCGACATTCGACGCCAGCCGTGGCCCGCGCATGGTCGTCGGCGTTGAAGCGGCGCTTGGCCTCGTTACGGCTCATGGTACGACCGGCGCCGTGGCTGCAGCTGTTAAAGCTTTCCTCGTTGCCCTTGCCGCGCACAATAAAACTTTTAGCACCCATCGAGCCGGGAATGATGCCCAGCTCGCCAGGCCGCGCCGACACGGCGCCCTTGCGAGTGATCAGCACGTCCTTGCCAAAGTGCCGTTCACGCTGCACGTAATTGTGGTGGCAATTGACGGCTTCGACGTGGGTCTCGAACGGCTTGGTGATGATGGTGCGCACTGCTGCAATCAGGTTGCGCATCATCACTTCGCGATTGGTACGGGCAAAGCGCTGAGCCCAGCCCACGGCTTCCACATAATCCTGGTAGTGGCTCGTGCCTTCTTCCAGGTAAGCCAGGTCGTCGTCGGGCAGGTTGATGAAGTGGGTGCGCATGTCCTTCTTGGCCAGCTCGATGAAGTGGCTGCCGATGGCGTTGCCCACGCCACGCGACCCCGAGTGCAGCATGAACCAGACGGCGCCCGCTTCATCGAGGCATACTTCGATGAAGTGATTGCCGCCGCCGAGCGTGCCGAGGTGCCGATAGTTGTTGGTGTTCTTGAGCTTGGGCGTTTTCTGGCAGATCACATCGAACTCCTCCTTGAGCTGCGCCCAGGCTGCATCGACCGGCGCTGGCGGCGTGTTCCAGCTGCCTTCGTCACGCCCGCGATAGCCTCGCGTTTTGGGCGACATGCCGTGCGGGATGGCTTTTTCGATGGCGCTACGCAGCGGACCAAGGTTATCGGGCAGGTCAGAGGCGCTCAGTGTGGTTTTGGCCGCCATCATGCCGCAACCGATATCGACGCCGACCGCCGCCGGAATGATTGCGCCAAGCGTCGGGATCACGCTGCCGATGGTAGAACCTTTGCCCAGGTGAACGTCCGGCATGACGGCGATGTGCTTGTAGATGAACGGCATGCGCGCCGTGTTGGCCAGTTGCTGCTTCGCCGACTCCTCTACCGGAACGCCCTGGGTCCACATTTTGATCGGGGCGCCGTGCTCAGTGTCGAGGATGTCGTAGTTTATTTTTTCCATTTTCTTTACTCTCTATCGTTATTTTTCAACCAGCGCCGACAAAACATCCTGCCACATCTTCTTTGCTGAAGCGTCGGACGTCAAACCGGAGGGGCTGGAAAACAAATGCCATTGGCCTGCCTCGTGATGGGAGCTCACGCGTAAATTGAGCGGACTGAGCGAGTTAAGTGGACGACTTCCGCCAGTATTAACAAGGCTAGCCGGGCGCTGCTTTTGCTTCACTGATCCCGCACTGATCAGCCAATTCATTTCGTTCTCCTTCATTGGTATGCCCATGTATTTGCAAGTGCCGTGCCAGCGTTGAAAATTTCAAAAAAACAAAACGTAAGTCTTTGAATTTTATAAATTAC
>JBEVNE010000221.1:0-13310 GCA_040508275.1 Duganella sp. | reverse complement strand
CATCGGTCGCGTGCAGTTTGTCAGCGCCATGTTCAGCCCCATCATCAGCCTGCTCAAGCCGGTGTCGCCGCTGGCCTGGCTGCCGATCGGCCTGCTGGTGTTCCAGTCGGCCAATCCGGCGGCAATCTGGTCGATCTTCATCTGCTCGATCTGGCCGATGATCATCAACACCGCCGTCGGCGTGCAGCGCGTGCCGCAGGATTATATGAACGTGGCGCGCGTGCTCAACCTGTCGGAGTGGAAGATCCTCACCAAGATCCTGCTGCCGTCGGCGCTGCCGTATGTGCTGACCGGTGTGCGGCTGTCGATCGGCACCGCCTGGCTGGTGATCGTCGCTGCCGAAATGCTGACCGGCGGCGTGGGCATCGGCTTCTGGGTGTGGGACGAGTGGAACAACCTCAATGTACCGCACATCATCATCGCCATCGTCGCCATCGGCCTGGTCGGCCTGCTGCTGGAACAGGCGCTGATGGCGCTGGCGCGCGCCTTCACCTACGAACAAGTATCGAACTAGGAGCACTGTCATGGATGATCTGAAATTGAGCGATAAGTTTATTGACATCGAGGGCGTGGAGATGGTGTTCCACACCAAAAAAGGCGTGTTCCACGCGCTGCGCGAAATCGACCTGACCGTGCGCAAGGGCGAGTTCATCACCCTGATCGGCCATTCGGGCTGCGGCAAATCGACGCTGCTCAACCTGATTGCCGGCTTGCTGAAACCGAGCGACGGCGTGCTGCTGTGCGCCAACCGTGAAATTGCCGGGCCGTCGCCCGAGCGCTCGGTGGTGTTCCAGAATCACTCGCTGCTGCCGTGGCTGACCTGCTATGAAAACATCTACCTGGGCGTGGAGCGCGTGTTCGGCAGGGCCGAGACCAAGGCGCAGCTGCGTGAGCGCACCATGGCGGCGCTGGCGCTGGTCGGCTTGACGGCGGCCGAATCGAAGCGCCCGCATGAAATCTCGGGCGGCATGAAGCAGCGCGTGGGCATCGCCCGGGCGCTGGCGATGGAACCGAAGGTGCTGCTGATGGACGAGCCGTTCGGCGCCCTCGATGCGCTCACGCGCGCCCACTTGCAGGACGAGCTGCTGAAGATCGTCGCCGCCACCAGCTCCACCGTGGTCATGGTCACCCATGATGTCGATGAAGCGGTGCTGCTGTCGGACCGCATCGTCATGATGACCAACGGCCCGGCCGCCACCATCGGTGAAATCGTCGATGTCCAGCTGGAGCGGCCGCGCGACCGCGTGACGCTGGCGCAGGACGCACGCTACATGGCCTATCGCACGGCGGTGCTGGAGTTCCTGTACCGCAAACAGGCGCATCCTGCGAAAGAAGCCGCGTAATGGATATGTCCACGCCACCCACTGCGCCGGCTGGCAAGGTGCTGTCCGGCGAGGTGTTTGGCGCCATGATCAACCTGTCCGGGCGGCGCCGCTTCACCTCGCAGCGCATCGTGCTGTACACGCTGCTGGCGCAGCAGCGCCCGGCCGCTCCTGCTGCTCCTGCTGGTGCGCCGGAGCAGGAAGATGCCGTAGCGGTCGCGCGCGAAGCGCTGGCGCTGTTCCGCGGCGCCCACAAGGCGCTGCTCTCTGAGGCGGACGGCTTGCCCGGCGTGTTTTGCGCCGAGCTGCAGGCCGCCTACTTCGGCAAGCTGGCCGGCGACCGCGCCATCGTCGCTTTTGCCGACCAGGCCGAGCGCACGCTGGCTGCGGTGGTGCAGGGCAGCGGCGCCGCTGCCGACCTGCTGGCGCAGCTGGTGGCGCTGACCACGCCGACGCTGGCGGTGCTCAACCAGATCACCAGCGTTTATGAAGAACAGGCCAGGCTGCATGCGCGGCTGATGAAAAAGCAGTTGCGCGGTGTGATCAGCGATATCGACACCATTAACAAACAGGCACGCATGGTGGCCTTTAATGCGCGCGTGGTGGCGGCGCGGGCCGGCCACGCCGGTCGTGAATTCGCCGTGGTGGCCGGGGTGCTGTCCAATATCACCACTGAAATCGACCAGATGGTCACGACCGCGCTGGCGACTGCGGGCTAAGCCTGGTGCACCGCCCTGGCGCACCGCCTTGGCGCACCGATAGCGTGCACCTTGCACCGCAACACTGCACCAACCGCGTTTCCATGGCGCGCTCATGATCGCCATCGAACCAGGCCACCCCGCATTTTCCCTGTGCTGCGCTCCTAAAAGCCGATCTGGCACGGCTCTTGCAATAGCTAAGGTCAAGGGGTCAACGGCGATCTCCTGGCAGTACATGAATACATAGCTGGTCCAAAGACGGACTGGCAGGACAACGGCGTCCGCCCAACCCGGTCTTTGAGGCCCGGTTGCGCGGACGCCTTTTTGTTTTCTGAACGGGATAAAAAAATGGCCAGCAAAGCTACCAGCATCAAGCTCTTCTCGATTTCCACGCCTCAGATGCGGGCGTTCCACTTGACCTGGATGGCGTTCTTCGTCTGCTTCTTCGCGTGGTTTGCCTGTGCACCGCTGATGCCGGTGATCAAAGGTGAATTCAACCTCACTGCCGGGCAAATCGCCAATATCAACATTGCCGCCGTCGCTATTACCATCCTGGTGCGCCTGATTATCGGCCCCCTGTGCGACCACTTCGGTCCGCGCAAGGCCTACACCGGCCTGCTGCTGCTCGGCTCCATACCCGTCATCGGCGTGGCGTTCGCCCAGAGCTACGAGAGCTTTTTGTTCTTCCGCCTGGGGATCGGCGCGGCCGGCGCCAGCTTCGTGATCACCCAGTACCACACCTCGGTGATGTTTGGCCCCAAAGTGGTGGGCACCGCCAACGCTGCTGCTGCAGGCTGGGGCAATGCGGGCGGCGGCGTGGCGCAAGCCGTGATGCCGCTCCTGATGACCGCCATGATCATGCTGGGCGTATCGGAAACCTTAGGCTGGCGCGCTGCCCTGATCGTACCGGGCGTGCTGATGATCATCATGGCCTTTGTCTACTACCGCTACACGCAGGACTGCCCGGAAGGTAACTACAGCGACCTGCGCGCCGCCGGCATTGCCATCGATGGCGGCAAAAAAGGCGGCTGGGCGAGCTTCAAGCTGGCCGCTGCCAACTATCGCGTATGGCTGCTGTTCATCACCTACGGCGCCTGCTTCGGTATCGAAATCTTCATCCACAACATCGCCGCTATCTACTACGTCGATCACTTCAACCTGACGCTGGCGCAGGCCGGCATGGCCGCCGGCAGCTTCGGCCTGCTGGCGCTGTTTGCCCGCGCCCTGGGCGGCTGGGCTTCCGACAAGTTTGCCGCCCGCGGCAACCTCAATCACCGCGTCACCCTGCTGTTCGTGCTGATGCTGGGCGAGGGCGCCGGCCTGCTGATGTTTGCCCACGCCGGCAATGCTGCGCTGGCGATCGGCGCCATGCTGATCTTCGGCCTGTTCACCCACATGGCCTGCGGCGCCACTTACGCCGTCGTGCCGTTCGTTGACAAGCGCGCCCTGGGCGGCGTGGCCGGCATTATCGGCGCCGGCGGCAACGTCGGTGCGGTGGCTGCCGGCTTCCTGATGAAGGGCACCGGCGACGTGCAGCAAACGCTGAGCATCCTCGGCGTGGTGGTAGCTGCCACCGCCCTGTGCGCGCTGGCCGCGCGCTTCTCGAGCGCCGCCGTTGAAGAATCGGCACTCGCCAACAAACTCGCAGCTTGATTGTCCCGCATCGTTACCAGCTCAAGGAAAACACCATGAAAATCATCGTTATCGGCCACGGCATGGTCGGCCATAAATTCCTCGAAAGCCTGGCTACCGGCGGTACGCCGAATCTGCAGGTTACCGTGCTGTGCGAAGAAGTACGCCCGGCCTACGACCGCGTGCACCTGTCGGAATTCTTTTCCGGTAAAACCGCCGAGGACCTGTCGCTGGTCAAACCGGGTTTCTTTGAGCGCGAAGACATGGTGCTGCGCCTGAACACCCGCGCCACCGCGATTGACCGTGCCGCCAAAACCGTGACCACCAGCGAAGGCGACGTGCTCCCCTACGACAAGCTGGTGATCGCCACTGGCTCCTATCCGTTTGTACCGCCGCTGCCGGGCAAGGAGCGCAAGGACTGCTTCGTCTATCGCACCATCGAAGACCTGGAAGCGATGCTCGAATGCGGCGCCCGCTCGAAGACGGGCGTGGTGATCGGCGGCGGCCTGCTGGGCCTGGAGTGCGCCAAAGCCCTGCGTGACCTCAAGCTTGACACCCACGTGGTGGAATTCTCGCCGCGACTGATGGCGGTGCAGGTCGATGACAGCGGCGCGCGCGTGCTGCGCCGGAAAATCGAGGAACTGGGCGTGACCGTCCACACCGGCAAAAACACCACCGCCATCGTCGATGGCGTGGAGGGCACGCACCGTATGGAGTTCGCCGATGGCGGCCACCTCGACGCCGACATGATCGTGTTCTCGGCCGGTATCCGCCCGCGCGACATGCTGGCGCGCGAATGCGGCCTGACCGTGGGACCACGCGGCGGCATCGAAATCAACAACAACTGCGTGACCTCCGACCCCGATGTGTATGCGATTGGCGAATGCGCACTGTGGGGCGGCCTGATTTTCGGCCTGGTGGCGCCGGGCTACGAGATGGCGCGCGTGGCGGCCAAGCACATGCTGGGCGAAGCGGCGGAGTTTTCCGGCGCCGACATGAGTACCAAGCTCAAACTGATGGGCGTGGACGTGGCCAGTATCGGCGACCCGCACGGCAGCGTGGCCGGCAGCCGCTCGTACCAGTTCACCGATGAGCGCAAGCAGATCTACAAGAAGATCGTGGTGTCCGACTGCGGCAAATACCTGCTGGGCGGCGTGATGGTGGGCGACGCCAGCGAATACGGCACGCTGCTGCAAATGATGCTCAACAAGATAGAGCTGCCCGAATCGCCGGAATTTTTGATCCTGCCGCAATCGGACGGCGCGGCCAAGCCTGGCCTGGGCGTGGATGCGCTGCCAGAGAGCGCGCAGATCTGCTCGTGCAACAACGTCTCCAAGGGCACGCTGTGTGCGGCGGTAGCGGGCGGCGCCACCACCATTGGCGACCTGAAAAGCTGCACCAACGCCGGTACCGCCTGCGGCGGCTGCGTGCCGTTGGTGACGCAGGTGATGAAGGCCGAGATGAAAAAGCTCGGCATGGACGTCAACAACCACGTGTGCGAACACTTTGCTTATTCGCGCCAGGAGCTTTTCCACCTGATCAAGGTCGGGCAGATCAAGAGCTTCGGCGATCTGCTGGCCAAGCATGGCAAGGGTCTCGGTTGCGATGTGTGCAAACCGATGGCGGCCAATATCCTGGCCTCGGTGTGGAATGACTTCGTGCTGAAGAAAGAACACGCCAGCCTGCAGGACACCAACGATTACTTCCTCGGTAATATCCAGAAGGACGGCACCTACTCCGTGGTGCCGCGCATGCCCGGCGGCGAGGTGACGGCCGACGGCCTGATCGCAGTCGGCATGGTGGCCAAAAAATACCAGCTGTACACCAAGATCACCGGCGGCGCCCGCGTTGACCTGTTTGGCGCCCGCGTCGATCAACTGCCGCTGATCTGGGAAGAACTGATCGCCGCCGGCTTCGAATCGGGCCACGCCTACGGCAAGTCGCTGCGCACCGTGAAGTCGTGCGTGGGTTCGACCTGGTGCCGCTATGGCGTTGATGATTCGATTGGCCTGGCCATTGAACTGGAAAACCGCTACAAGGGCTTGCGCACGCCGCACAAGATCAAGTTTGGCGTATCGGGCTGCACCCGCGAATGCGCCGAAGCGCAGGGCAAGGACGTCGGCATCATCGCCACCGAGAAGGGCTGGAACCTGTACGTGTGCGGCAACGGCGGCATGAAGCCGCGCCACGCCGAGCTGCTGGCGACGGAGCTCGACAAGGAAACGCTGGTGCGCTACATCGACCGCTTCCTGATGTTCTACACCCGCACCGGCGACCGCCTGCAACGCACCAGCACCTGGCGCGAAAACCTCGAAGGCGGCCTCGATTACCTGAAACAGGTGGTGGTGGACGACAAGCTCGGCATCGCGCTGGAACTGGAAGCGGACATGCAGCACGTGGTCGATACCTATGCCTGCGAGTGGAAGGAGGCCGTGGAAAATCCGGAAACCCGCAAGCGCTTCCGCACTTTTGTGAACAGCGACAAGGGCGACGACAACGTGGTGTTCATGGAAGAACGCGGTCAGATCCGTCCCGCCACCGTGGAAGAGCGCAAGCGCGTGATTCCGATTGCCGTTACCGCAGCCTGAGGAGAATGACCATGCATCGTGATATACACACCGACCACTGGATCGCCGTCTGCCAGCTGGAAGACATTGTTCCCAATACCGGCGTTTGCGCCCTGCTCAATGGCGCCCAGGTCGCCGTGTTCCACGTCGATGACGCCAGCGTCGATCAGCCGCGCGTGTTCGCCATCGATAACTACGACCCCAACTCGGAAGCCGCAGTGCTGTCGCGCGGCCTGGTGGGCAGCATCGGCGAACGCATCGTGGTGGCCTCGCCGATCTACAAGCAGCACTTCGATCTGCAGACCGGCGAATGCCTGGAGTCGCCAGCGCATTCGGTGGGGACGTATCCGGCCCGTATCGCCGGCGGTAAGGTCTGGGTAGGTCTGTGACAGCAATTTCGTCATCCTCGCGCATGCGGGGATGACGGTTAAAAGGGTAATGCTATGAAACCATCACTGGTAGTTATCGGCAACGGCATGGCCGGCATGCGCACGGTGGAAGAGCTGTACAAGCTGGCGCCCGATATGTACGACATCACGGTGTTCGGCGCCGAGCCGCATGGTAATTACAACCGCATCCTGCTCTCGCCGGTGCTGGCCGGTGAAAAAAGCATGGAAGACATCATGCTCAACACGCGCGAATGGTATGTCCAGCATGGCATTACCCTGCACGCCGGCGACCCGGTCGAGCATATCGACCGCCGTAAGCGCGTGGTGCGGGCGCGTTCCGGCCTTGAAGTGCCGTACGACCGCCTGCTGATCGCCACCGGTTCCAAGCCCTTCATCATCCCGGTGCCGGGTCACCAGTTGCCGGGCGTGCTGGCCTTCCGCGACATCCAGGACGTGGAAAGCATGCTGGCCATGGCGCGCAACCATCGCCACGCGGTGGTGATCGGCGGCGGCCTGCTGGGGCTGGAGGCAGCCAATGGCCTGCAGCGCCAGGGCATGTCGGTAACGGTGGTGCACGTAACCGAGGCGTTGATGAACCAGCAGCTCGACAAGCCGGCCGCGCTGCTGCTGCAAAAAGCGCTGGAAGCCAAGGGCCTGACCTTCCGGATGGGCGCGCAGACCGCTGAAATCGTCGGTCCCGACCGCGTGACGGCGGTGCGCTTCAAGGATGGCAGCGAAATCCCGGCCGACCTGGTGGTGATGACGGCAGGCGTGCGCCCGAATATCGAGCTGGCCAAGGCGGCCGGCCTGCACTGCGACCGCGCCATCGTGGTCGATGACACGCTGCAGACTTACGACCCACGCATTTACGCCGTCGGCGAATGCGTGCAGCACCGTAGCGCCACCTTCGGCCTGGTGGCGCCGATCTGGGACCAGGCGCGCGTGTGCGGCGCCCACCTGGCCGGCGCCGGCGTGCGCCGCTACGTGCAGCAGACCTCGCCCACGCGCCTGAAAGTGACCGGCGTTGACCTGTATTCGGTGGGCGACTTCATCGGCGGCGAAGGCAGCGAAGACCTGGTCTTGCGCGATGCCCGGCGCGGCGTGTATAAACGCCTGGTATTGAAGGATAATCGCGTGACCGGCGCCGTGCTGTATGGTGATGTGAAGGACGGTCCGTGGTACTTCAACCTGATCCAGAACCGCACCGATATTGCTCCGATCCGGCAAACCCTGTTATTCGGCGAGGCGCTCAGCGCCCGCGCCGCATGAAAAAAGCGAGCACACCTTGAACCTTTCCCAAGTCCATCTTGCTAACCACGCCAGCACCAGCACCAGCACCAGCACTGTAAGCACCACCTGCGCCTACTGCGGCGTGGGTTGCGGTGTCAGCGCCACGCCGCGTGGCGACGGCACGGTTGCCATTGCCGGTGACCAGCTGCATCCGGCCAACAAGGGACGTTTGTGCGTCAAGGGTTCGGCCCTTGGCGAAACCGTGAGCCTCGACGGCCGCCTGCTATACCCGCAGGTGCGCGAAGCCGACGGCCTGCGCCGCGTGTCGTGGGACGATGCCCTGGACAAGGTGGCCAGCAGCTGGCGCGCCATCATCGACGAGCATGGACCGGATGCCGTGGCGCTGTACGTCTCGGGCCAGTTGCTGACCGAAGATTATTATGTCGCCAACAAGCTGATGAAAGGCTATGTGGGCAGCGCCAACATCGACACCAACTCGCGCCTGTGCATGTCGTCGGCGGTGGCCGGTTACAAGCGCGCATTTGGCGAAGACCTGGTGCCGCTGTGCTACGACGACCTGGAGCTGGCCGACATGGTGGTGCTGGTCGGTTCCAACACGGCCTGGTGCCACCCGATCCTGTTCCAGCGCATCCTGAAAGCGAAGGAAGCGCGTCCTGAAATGAAACTGGTGGTGGTCGATCCGCGCCGTACCGCTACCTGCGAGCTGGCCGATCTGCACCTGCCGATCAAGGCTGGCACCGACGTCTGGCTGTTCAACGGCTTGCTCAGCTACCTGTCGCGTATCGGCGCGGTTGATCCGGCGTTTATCGCGCAGCATACCAACGGCTTCGATGCAGCGCTGGCCACGGCCAATGCCGATTGCAGCGACCTGGCTGCCGTGGCCAAGGCCTGCCGCCTCGATCCGGCGCTGCTGCTGGAGTTTTACGAAGCCTTTGCCGCCACCGCCAAGACCATTACCGCTTATTCGATGGGCGTCAATCAATCGTCGAGCGGCACCGACAAGGTCAACGCCATCATCAACTGCCACCTGATCGGCGGTCGCGTGGGCCAGCCCGGCATGGGGCCGTTTTCGATCACCGGCCAGCCCAACGCCATGGGCGGACGCGAAGTGGGCGGTCTGGCCAATATGCTGGCCGCGCACATGGACCTCGAGCGCGCCGACCACCGCGAGGTGGTGCAGACGTTCTGGGATTCGCCTGCCATGGCCGACAAGGGCGGCCTGAAGGCGGTCGATCTGTTCAAGGCGATTGAAGACGGCAAGGTCAAGGCCGTGTGGGTGATGGCCACCAACCCCATCGTCAGCCTGCCGGACGCCGACCAGGCCCGCCGCGCGCTGGCCAGGTGCGAGCTGGTGGTGGCGTCCGACATCATGCAGAACACCGATACCAACGCTTACGCCCACGTGCTGCTGCCGGCGCTGGGCTGGGGTGAAAAGGACGGCACGGTCACCAATTCCGAGCGCCGCATTTCGCGCCAGCGCGCCTTTTTGCCGGCCCCCGGCGAGGCGCTCGGCGACTGGAAGATCATTTCGCTGTTTGCCCAGCGTATGGGTTATACGGGCTTTGACTTTGCCAGTGCCGGTGAGGTGTTCGATGAACATGCGCGCCTGAGCGCCTTCCGCAACGCTGTACAGGACGTGCCGCGCGCCTTCGATATCTCCGGCCTGGCCGGCATGAGCGAAGACGCATACAACGCGCTGGCGCCGATCCAGTGGCCGGTGCGGCGCGATGCCGCCGGAGCATTGCACAGCGAGGCACGGCTGTTTGCCGACCGCCGCTTTGCCCATGCCGACGGCAAGGCGCGCTTTATCGCCACCGCTCCGCGCGCACCGGTCAACGCCATCTGCGAAGATTATCCGCTGTCGCTCAATACCGGCCGCGTGCGCGACCAGTGGCACACCATGACGCGCACCGGCAAATCGCACACGCTGGCCGATCATATTTCGGAGTCGTTTGTCGATATCCATCCGCAGGATGCATTGCTGGCTGGCGTGCGAGAGGGCGAACTGGCGCGCATCAGCTCCGCCTGGGGCGCCATGGTGGCGCGCGTGCAGCACGGCGGCGGCATCCCGCGCGGCAGCGTGTTCATTCCGATTCACTGGAATGGACAGACGTCGTCGGATGCACGCGTGGGTGCGCTGGTCAATCCGGTGGTCGATCCGGTATCGGGCGAGCCGGAATTCAAGCATACGCCGGTGCGCATCGACCAGTTCCGCGTGAACTGGCACAGTTTTATCCTGAGCCGCAGCGAAGTCAATCTTGACAGCGTGGCGCACTGGACGCGCATCCAGGGCAAGGCCTTCGCCCGCTACGAGCTGGCTGGGCGTAACAATATCAGCGACTTCGGCGCCTGGGCCCGTGCCCTGCTGGGCGTGACCGATCTCGACGCCGACTGGCTCGAATACGAAGACAAAACCGCCGGCATGTACCGCGCCGTGCATGTGGTGGATGACCGTATCGAGCAGTGCATCTTCCTGTCGCCGCGCCAGGACATGCCCTCGCGCGCCTGGCTGGCCAGCTTGTTCGCCAAGGAGCAACTGAGCGAAATCGACCGCGTTGGCCTGCTGGTCGGCATGCCGGTGGAGAAGGGGGCGGACACCGGCCCCACCGTGTGCTCGTGCTTTGGCGTCGGCCGCAATACCATCTGCAACGCCATCGTCGAACAAAAACTGGAAACGGTGGCGCAGGTCACGGCCTGCCTCAAGGCGGGCGGCAACTGCGGTTCGTGCGTCCCCGAGATCAAGAAAATCCTCGTGCAAACGCGCGTGGCGGAGGAAGAGCGCGCAGCCTGACGGGCGGTGGAGGCATTACTTTTTTGTAAAACATGGTAAATTAGTTCGCGTTGAATATATCTATCGCTGGATCACCACCACGAAAGCGAACATGTCTATCCGTGCCAATTTTTCCGATGCCGCCATGGACCAGTGGCTCAACGAGAATCGCGTGACTGAAATCGAATGCCTGGTGCCGGATTTGACCGGTGTTGCGCGCGGCAAGATCCTGCCGCGCGCAAAGTTCACCCAGGAGCGCGGCATGCGCATTCCCGAGGCGGTGCTGGGCATGACCGTCACCGGCAACTACCCGACCGACAACCCTGCCTACGACCGCGCCATTTCGTCCACCGACCGCGACATGATCCTGCGCGCCGACCCTGGCAGCATCACCACCGTGCCATGGGCGCAGGACCCGACCGCGCAGGTGATCCACGACTGCTATTTTGCCGACGGCACGCTGGTCGATTTCGCTCCGCGTTCGGTGCTGCGGCGCGTACTCAAACTGTACGCGGAGCGTGGCTGGCAGCCGGTGGTGGGGCCGGAGCTCGAGTTTTACCTGACGGAGAAAAACATCGACCCCGACCTGCCGCTGCGCGCGCCGATAGGCCGCAGCGGCCGCGCCGAAACCAGCCGCCAGGTCTACAGCATCGACGCCGTCAACGAATTCGATCCGCTATTCGAGGATATCTACGACTATTGCGCGCTGATGAACCTGGATGTCGATACGCTGATCCACGAAACCGGCGCCGGCCAGATGGGCATCAACTTCCAGCACGGCGATGCGCTGGCGCTGGCCGATAATGTGTTTTATTTCAAGCGCACGCTGCGCGAGGCGGCGCTCAAGCACCATATGTATGCCACCTTCATGGCCAAGCCGATGGCCGGCGAGCCGGGATCGGCCATGCATGTGCACCAGAGCGTGAGTGATGCCGCCACCGGCCGCAATATCTTTACCGATGCCGACGGCGCCTCATCGAGCATCTTCCGCCACTACATCGGCGGCCTGCAGCGCTACACGCCTGCGGCCATGGCCATCCTGGCGCCGTATGTCAATTCCTACCGGCGCATGGTGCGCCACACGGCGGCGCCGATCAACGTCCAGTGGGGCATCGACAACCGCACGGTGGGCTTTCGCATTCCGATTTCCGGCGTGGGTCAGCGCCGCGTGGAAAACCGCATCATCGGTGCTGACGCCAACCCCTACCTGGCCATGGCCGTCACGCTGGCCTGCGGCTACCTGGGCATGGTGGACCGAATCGACCCCACGCCCATGATTACCGGCAGCGCTTATGACTATCCGCACGAACTGCCGCAAGGGCTGCCACAGGCGCTCGAATGGCTGCGCCGCGACGACCGCCTGCGCGAAGTGCTGGGCGAGCGCTTTATCGACGTCTACACGGCGATCAAGGAGGTTGAGCACCAGGAGTTCATGACGGTCATCAGCCCGTGGGAGCGGGAACACTTGTTGCTACATGTCTGATGCCCCCTCGGGGCGCGCTGCATTTATAATCATGGGTTGACATCGAAATTATTTATATCCCAATAATATGACCCAAGAGCGAGCTGCTGAACCTTTTCTCCTGATCCGCAACCTGGTCAAGGACTTCGATGGCGTACGCGCCGTCAATGATGTCTCCGTTGCGATCAACAAGGGCGAGATTTTTGCACTGCTGGGCAGCTCGGGCTGCGGCAAATCGACGCTGCTGCGCATGCTGGCCGGTTTCGAAACGCCGACTTCCGGCGAGATCACGCTGGCCGGCCAGGATATCGTCGGCGTGCCGCCCTACCAGCGGCCGATCAACATGATGTTCCAGTCGTATGCACTGTTCCCGCACCTGACCGTATGGGACAACATCGCTTTTGGTTTGCGCCGCGACGGCCTGCCCAAGGATGAAATTGCCGCGCGCGTCGAGCACATGCTGGCGCTGGTGCAACTGAGCGAGTATGGCAAGCGCAAGCCGCACCAGCTGTCCGGCGGCCAGCAGCAGCGCGTGGCGCTGGCGCGCAGCCTGGCCAAGCGGCCGCAGTTGCTGCTGCTCGACGAACCGCTCGGCGCGCTCGATAAAAAACTGCGCGAACGCACTCAGATGGAACTGGTACGCATCATCGAAGAAGTTGGCGTAACCTGCGTGATGGTCACCCACGACCAGGACGAAGCGATGAGCATGGCCACCCGCATCGCCGTCATGAGCGCCGGCCGCATCCTGCAGGTGGGTGCGCCCGAAGAAATTTACGAAACACCCAACTGCCGCTTTGTCGCCGACTTTATCGGCAGCGTCAACCTGTTCGGCGGCAGCGTGGCCGAAGATGAACCGGACCACGTCATCATCGATACGCCGGAAGGGCGCCACTATGTCACTCACGGCATTACCGGCACGCTGGGCATGGCGGTGTCGGTGGCGGTGCGGCCCGAAAAAATCGCCGTGCAGTCCATGCCGCCCACGCTCGAACAGCGCGCCCAGCCCAGCGAGCATGGCTACAACTGCGTGCAGGGCACGATCACCTCGCTCGCTTACTTTGGCAACGAAACCCTGTACCACGTGCAGCTCGACACCGGCCTGTCGATCAAGGTATCGCGCACCAACGCCGCCCGCCACGACGACGCCGCGCTCGGTCGCGGCCAGCGCGTGTATGCGTGGTGGGATGGCGCCGACGTGGTTGTGCTGACCAGCTGAGGC
>JBEVNE010000184.1:0-8091 GCA_040508275.1 Duganella sp. | reverse complement strand
TTGCGGTAGCCTTCGGCGCGGCCGAGGTCGAAGTTGATGTTGCGGCCCAGCGAAGCATACGAGGCCATGGTGAAGCGCACGGCGTCGGTGCCGTAGGCGGCTATGCCTTCCGGGAATTCCTTGCGCGTGGCCTTTTCGATCTTGGCCGCGTCTTTCGGGTTCATCAGGCCGGTCGTGCGTTTTGCCACCAGCGCATCGACACCGATACCGTCGATCAGGTCGATCGGATCGAGCGTGTTGCCCTTGGACTTGGACATTTTCTGGCCCTGCGAATCGCGCACCAGGCCGTGCACGTACACGGTTTCAAACGGCACCTTGCCGGTGAAGTGCAGGGTGAACATCACCATGCGCGCCACCCAGAAGAAGATGATGTCGAAACCGGTCACCAGCACCGACGACGGCAGGAAGGCCTTGAGGTCAGGCGTTTCTTCCGGCCAGCCCAGCGTGGAGAAGGGCACCAGCGCCGACGAGAACCAGGTGTCGAGCACGTCGGCGTCGCGGCGCAGCGGACCGCTGCTGCCGGCCGCCTGCTGCTTGGCCACTGCTTCGGCTTCGGTCTTGGCGACAAAGATATTGCCGGCTTCGTCGTACCAGGCCGGGATCTGGTGGCCCCACCACAGCTGGCGCGAGATGCACCAGTCCTGGATATTGTTGAGCCACTGGTTGTAGGTGGTGCTCCAGTTTTCCGGCACAAACTTGATCTCGCCGCTGGCGACTTTTGCCAGGGCCGTCTCGGCAATCGATTTGCCGGGGAAGAAAGTGCCTTCCGGCGCCGGTTTGCTCATGGCGACAAACCACTGGTCGGTCAGCATCGGTTCGATCACCACGCCGGTGCGGTCGCCGCGCGGCACCATCAGCTTGTGTTTTTTCACTTCTTCCAGCAGGCCCTGCGCTTCGAGGTCGGCGACGATCTGCTTGCGCGCGACGAAACGGTCCATGCCGCGATAGGCCTCGGGCGCCTCGTCGTTGATCTTGGCTTCCAGCGTGAAGATCGACAGCATCGGCAGCTTGTGGCGCTGGCCGACCGCATAGTCGTTCTGGTCGTGCGCCGGCGTGATTTTCACGCAGCCGGTGCCGAAGGCCTTGTCGACGTATTCGTCGGCGATGATCGGGATCTCGCGGCCGACCAGCGGCAGCTTCAGCATCTTGCCCACCAGCGGCAGGTAGCGCTCGTCGGTCGGATCGACGGCCACGGCGACGTCGCCCAGCATGGTTTCAGGACGCGTGGTGGCCACCGTGATCGAGCCGCTGCCGTCCGCCAGCGGGTACTTGATGTACCACATCGAGCCGTCTTCCTCTTCCGATACCACTTCCAGGTCGGAAACGGCGGTGCCCAGCACCGGATCCCAGTTGACCAGGCGCTTGCCGCGGTAGATCAGGCCCTGCTCGTGCAGGCGCACGAAGACGTCGGTGACGACCTTGGAACGGGTTTCGTCCATGGTGAAGTATTCGCGCTGCCAGTCGGGCGAGGCGCCCAGGCGGCGCATCTGGCCGGTAATGGTGGAGCCCGATTTTTCCTTCCACTCCCAGACTTTTTCGATGAATTTTTCGCGGCCCAGGTCATGGCGCGAGATTTTCTGCGCGTCGAGCTGGCGCTCCACCACGATCTGGGTGGCGATGCCGGCGTGGTCGGTGCCGGGTATCCAGGCCGTGTTATGGCCGCGCATGCGGTAGTAGCGCGTCAGGCCATCCATGATGGTCTGGTTGAAGGCGTGGCCCATGTGCAGGGTGCCGGTGACGTTCGGCGGCGGCAGCTGGATGCTGAAAGAAGGTTTGCCGGCGTCGAGGGTGGCGGTGTAGTAACCGCGCGATTCCCACTCGCTGCGCCAGAATTGTTCAATGTCGGCAGGCTCGAAAGACTTGGCTAATTCCATGATAGGGCAGAGTAAATTTGCGAAAACAGCCATTATAAAGTAGCTGGCCCCTGCTGCGTATTATTATGGCAGCTTGCATGGTGGGATGCAGTTATCGGGCAGACACGGAGGCCAGCCGCCAGGTGTTGCGTCCGGCGCCCTTGGCCTGGTACAGGGCCAGGTCGGCCTGCTTGTACAGCTGTTCGTGGTCGTCGCCATGGCGGCAGACGGCGGCGCCGATGCTGGCGCTGACCTGGATCACGCTACTGCCATGCGGCAGCGGCTGGGCCAGGCTGTCGAGGATGCGCTCACACAGCACCGCCAGCGCGTCCTGGGCCGGTACTGCTGTATCGTGGCTGTGGCTCAGCAACACGGCAAATTCGTCGCCGCCCAGGCGGAACGGCCGGTCCGCTTCGCGCAGCGCTGCACGCAGGCGCCCGGCAACTGCCGCCAGCAGGGCGTCGCCGGCGTCGTGACCGAGCGTATCGTTGATCTGCTTGAAGTGATCGAGGTCGATCAGCAGCAGCGTGAAGGTTGCCGCGCCGCGTTCGGCCTGGGCCACCAGCTGGCGCAGTTCGTCGTTGAATAAACGCCGGTTGGCCAGCCCGGTCAGCGGATCGCCGTAGGCCAGGGTTTCCAGTTGCGCCTGGGTGGCGCGCAGCTCGGCGGTGCGCGCTTCGACCACCGCTTCGAGCTCGCGCTGGCGGCGGCGCAGGTAGCGTGTGCGCAGCTGCATCAGCCCTGCCGCAGCCAGCAATCCCAGCGCCACCATGAGCAGGCGCGCCAGCGGGCGCTGGTGCCAGGCCGGCAGCACCCGCACCGGTACTGCCAGTACCGGTGCCCAGTCACCGTTGCGGTTGGAGCCGCGCAGCTGCAGCACATAATCGCCGGGCGGCAGATTGTTATAGCTGGCGCGGCGTGCATTGGCGTCGGTTTCGACCCAGGTTGGATCGAAGCCCTGCAGGCGGTAGCTATAGCGGTTGCGCTCGGGCGCGGAATAATCGAGGGCGGCAAACTCCAGCGAAAAACCGCGTTCGCGTCCTTCAGGCAGTATCGTGACCGGCGCCACGGCCCGACTGGCCTTGCCTGTGCCCGTGGCGCCGGTGTGGCTGGGGTTGTAGAGGGCAGACGGGATTTGCTGGTCGTTCAGCAGGATGCGCGTAACCACCACTGGCGGCACGTAGCGCCAGGTGCTCAGTGGCTGCGGGTGCAGCACCGTCAGGCCGGACAAACCGCCAAATATCAGTTCGCCGGCGCGCGTGAAGACGCCGGAATTGGTCCAGTAGGTGGGCACGTGCACGCCTTCTCCGGGACCGATGGCGCGGATCGCCAGCGTTTGCGGGTCGATGCGTGCCAGGCCGGCGTCGGTGCTGGCCCAGATCATGCCCTGGCGGTCCTGCAGCAGCATGTTGGCCGAGTTGTCGGGCAAGCCTTGCACGATGCCGAGCCGCTGGAAGCGGCGCCTGCCATCGGCCCCGGTCGCCTGCAGGATCACGATGCCGGTGCCGAAGTTCGACAGCCACAGGCGCCCTTGCTGATCGGTCATCAGCGACGACACATAACCGGGCGGCAGGCGGTCGGGCGCGGCCAGGTCGGTGGGAATCAACTCGACGGTATCGGGCGCGAGGCGCGCCAGGCCGGTGCGCGTGCCCACCCACAGGTCCGGGCCCTGCACCAGCAGGGCGGTAACGCGCGGATCGCCGAGACTGCTGCTTTCGTGGCGCAGCAATGTAAACGCGTCACTTCCGCCGGCGCTCTTGAACCCCAGCTGGCGCACGCCATCGAGTCCGCCGAGCCAGAGCGTGTTGTCCACCACGGCCAGCGCCCAGACTTCATCGTCGTCGCGCCGTTGCGGTACCGCCAGCCGGCGCACGCGGCGGCCATCGCGGTCGGCGCGGTACAGGCCCTGGCCAGTGCCGATATAGACCGCGCCATCAGGACCGCTGGCCATCGCCAGTACCTGGGTCCTGGGCAGGTCGGTACCGGCCAGCAGTTGCCGGCGCAGGCCCAGGTAGGGATCGACGATGTTTATACCGCCGTTGACCATGCCCAGCCACAGCCGGCCATCGGGCGTCTCCATCATGCTCGGTACGCTGAGCCTGGACGTGCTGGCGCTGGGGCCGGCGCCGTGGCTTGGCGTGTCCAGGTGGCGTATGGTGGTGATGGCGCGCGGCAGCGGATCGTGCTGGCTCATGCCGCTCATGTGGCCGACATGGATGATGCCGCTCTGGTCGCGAAACAGCGCCATGATGCTGTTGTCGGCCAGGCTGTCCGGCGTGTCGGACTGGTGGCGGATGCGGTGGGTGGCGCCACGCCGGGTATCGACCACCACGATACCGCCATCGCCGCTGCTGGTGCCGAGCCAGATTTCCCCGGGTACTGCTTCGACGATCGTGCTGACGCGTTCGGTGTGCAGGGTGGCGCTACCGTTGCCACCCTCGTTCACACCGCTTTCGCGCACGGCGCTGGCACTGCTGGCATCAGCGTCCAGGCTGAAAGCGCCGCGTGTGCGTGTGCCAACCCAGATGCGCCCGCTGCTGTCCTGGTAGAGCGCATGGACTGCCGGCGCGTCGTCGTCCACTGGCTTGTTTTTGCTGGCGCTGGCGCCCAGTGCGACTGCCTGCAAGCGCGCGCCAGAGGTGGCTGGCAGCTTGAACAAGCCGCGGCGCGTGCCTATCCACAGCGTGCCCTGGCGGTCGTACAGCAGCGCATCGATGCCGCCGGCCGGCAGCGTGGTATTCCAGGGCGTGGCCCGGCCGGTGATGGCGCCCTCGGCGTTTATATGGTCGAGGCCTTTGCCGGTACCGATCCACAGGCCGTCGGCGCCATCGTCGGCCAGCGCCGTCACGCGGGCGTCGCGCAGTCCGCCGGGACTGGCGCCGTAGCGGACAAAATTATTGCGCGCAGGATTGTAGCGCGCCAGGCCTCCTGCACTCATGCCCGCCCACAGCTGGCCACGGCGGTCGATATGCAGGCTCATGATGTAGCTGTCAGGAATGGCGTCGCTGCGGGTGGCGTCGGCCGTGTATTTCACGTAGCGGTTGCCATCCCAGCGCACCAGGCCCGACTGGGTGCCCAGCCAGACAAAACCCTGGCGGTCCTGCACGATGCAGAGCGCGCTGGAAAGGCCGGACTGGGTGTGATGCGTAAAGACGGTGTGCGACATGCCGGTCCAGCGCTGGGCGGATGCTGTTGCTGCAGCAGGCTGCTGAGCCAGTGCACTGCGCAAGGGCAGGCACAGCGCCAGCACGCAGGCCCACAACGCCAGCGGCCAAGGTGTGGCGATGACCCTGGCCAGGCCGGTCCGGCACGGCAGTGGTTGGCGTGGGTGAAAAAAGTTGCTAGGTGGCATAAAGGAACTATACCTGAGCGTCTCGCTGTCACCGCTGTGCTGTGGGATTTTCACCACGTCCACGCGGCGATGGCCGGCGCGCTACATAACAAGGTTGCAGAGACCGCAAGGGCGCGTATAATCGGCGCGCTGCCGGCAGGGATATCTGCCGGCGGCACACGCTAGGGGTCCTGTGCGTCACGCAAACAAAAGTGATGCACGGGTGAGAAATACCCTCCGAACCTGATCTGGATAATGCCAGCGAAGGGAAGCTCAGGATGTTGCCGTCACCCGCCACTGCGCCGGTGTGGCGCCGTCCTCCCTCCTTTGCTGGCTCCTGTGAGCCCAAAGGAGCCAAATGAACGCCAACCCGAAATTCATCTCAGCCACCGCCACGGTGGACCAGGCGGCGATAGCGCCGCTGCCGAATTCCCGCAAAGTGTATATCGAGGGCAGCCGCCCCGATATCCGCGTGCCCATGCGCCAGATTACCCAGGCCGACACGCCCGCATCGTTCGGCTTCGAGGCCAATCCGCCCGTGTATGTGTACGATACCTCGGGACCGTATACCGATCCCGACGCCGTGATCGACATCCGCTCCGGCCTGGCGGCCACGCCGCGCCTGCCGTGGATACGCGAACGCGGCGACACCGAAGAACTGGATGGTCCCAGCTCCGAGTATGGCCAGGCGCGCCTGGCCGATCCGGCGCTGGCCGAGCTGCGCTTTAACCTGCACCGCCAGCCGCGCCGTGCGCGCGCCGGGCGCAATGTCACGCAGATGCACTATGCGCGGCAAGGCATCATCACGCCCGAGATGGAATTTGTGGCGATCCGTGAAAACCTGCGCCGCCGCGAGTACCTGGCCGAGCTGCAGGCATCGGGGCCGATGGGCCAGCGCCTGGCCGACCTGATGGGCCGCCAGCATCCGGGCCAGTCGTATGGCGCCAGCATTCCAGCGGAAATCACGCCGGAATTCGTGCGCGAGGAAATCGCCCGCGGCCGCGCCATCATCCCGGCCAATATCAATCATCCGGAAGTGGAACCGATGATCATCGGCCGCAATTTCCTGGTCAAGATCAACGCCAATATCGGCAACTCGGCCGTCACCTCGTCGATCGGCGAGGAAGTGGAAAAAATGACCTGGGCCATCCGCTGGGGCGGCGACAACGTGATGGACCTGTCCACCGGCAAGCACATTCATGAAACGCGCGAATGGATCATCCGTAACAGTCCGGTGCCGATTGGTACGGTGCCGATTTACCAGGCGCTGGAAAAGGTCAACGGCAAGGCCGAAGACCTGACCTGGGAAATCTTCCGCGATACGCTGATCGAACAGGCCGAGCAGGGCGTCGATTACTTCACCATCCATGCCGGTGTGCTGCTGCGCTATGTGCCGCTGACCGCCAAACGGCTGACCGGCATCGTTTCGCGCGGTGGCTCGATCATGGCCAAGTGGTGCCTGGCGCATCACCAGGAATCGTTTTTGTACACGCATTTCGAAGACATCTGCGAGATCATGAAAGCCTATGACGTGGCGTTTTCGCTCGGCGACGGCCTGCGTCCCGGCTCGATTTACGACGCCAACGACGAGGCGCAACTGGGCGAACTGAAAACCCTGGGCGAACTGACGCAGATCGCCTGGAAGCATGACGTGCAGGTGATGATCGAAGGACCGGGCCACGTGCCGATGCAGCTGATCAAGGAGAACATGGACCTGCAGCTGGAACAGTGCCACGAAGCGCCGTTCTACACGCTGGGGCCTTTGACCACCGACATTGCGCCCGGCTACGACCACATCACCTCGGGCATCGGTGCGGCGCAGATCGGCTGGTATGGCACGGCCATGCTGTGCTACGTCACGCCCAAGGAACACCTGGGCCTGCCCGATAAAAACGACGTCAAGGATGGCATCATCACCTACAAGATCGCCGCCCACGCAGCCGACCTGGCCAAGGGCCACCCCGGCGCGCAAATCCGCGACAACGCGCTGTCCAAGGCGCGCTTTGAATTCCGCTGGGACGACCAGTTCAACCTGGGACTGGACCCGGACAAGGCGCGCGAGTTCCACGACGAAACCCTGCCCAAGGATTCGGCCAAGGTGGCGCATTTCTGTTCGATGTGCGGCCCGCATTTCTGCTCGATGAAGATCACCCAGGAAGTGCGCGAATTCGCCGCCGCCCAGGGCGTGAGCGACGGCGCGGCGCTGGCGCAGGGCATGCAGGTGAAGGCGGTGGAGTTCATCAAGAGCGGCGCCGAGCTGTATCGCAAGTTGTGAGGCACGCCATGATCGAGATTGAACTGAACGGCGCACCGCACCAGGTGCCGGCGCGCCAGACCCTGGCCGAACTGGTCGATGCGCTGGCGCTGGGCGGCCAGGCGCTGGCGCTGGCAGTGAACCGCAGCGTGGTGCCTCGCCAGCAATGGCCGCAGCGCGCACTGCAGGCGCGGGACAAGGTGGATATTGTGCGCGCCATTGGCGGCGGCTGATTTGAAAGCTGAATTAAAAGCTCATTGAAAGGACATGCAATGACTGTAGCAAACCAGGACCTGTTGACCATCGCAGGCAAAACCTACCAGTCGCGCCTGCTGGTGGGCAGCGGCAAATACAAGAATCTCGAGCAGACGCGCGAGGCCACTGACGCCGCAGCAGCGGAAATCATCACCGTGGCGATCCGTCGCGTCAACATCGGCCAGGATCCCAACGCCCCCAGCCTGCTCGACGTGCTGCCACCGTCGCAGTACACGATTTTGCCCAATACGGCCGGCTGCTATAGCGCCAAAGACGCCGTGTACACGCTGCAGATGGCGCGTGAGCTACTGAATGGGCACAAGCTGGTCAAGCTCGAAGTGCTGGGCGACGAGAAAACGCTGTTCCCGCACATGCCCGAAACGCTGGTGGCAGCCGAG
>JBEVNE010000181.1:0-11132 GCA_040508275.1 Duganella sp. | reverse complement strand
TGCGCACGATGCGGCGCGACAGGTAGCGGGCGTCGGCGCCGCCGTCAAGCATGCGGCACAGCCAGTAGAGGGCGGCGTCCGGGTTGGAACCGCGCACCGACTTGTGCAGCGCCGAGATCTGGTCGTAAAAATTGTCGCCGCCCTTGTCGAAACGGCGCGCGTTCAGCGTCAGCGCGTTTTCGATGAATTCCGGCGTGACCTTGTTGGTCTTCGCAGCATTGGCGGCGGTGCTGGTCTGCTCCAGCAGGTTGAGCAGGCGGCGGCCATCGCCGTCGGCGTAGCCGATCAGCGTGTCGATGGCGGCGTCGGCGAATTCCAGGTGCGACAGCACCTTGCTGCGCGCCTTGTCCACCAGCTGGCGCAGCTCGTCCTCGCTGAACGACTTCAGCACATACACTTGCGCGCGCGACAGCAGCGCCGAGTTGACTTCGAACGAAGGATTTTCGGTGGTGGCGCCGATCAGCGTGACCAGGCCGGACTCGGCGTACGGCAGCAACGCATCCTGCTGCGATTTGTTGAAGCGGTGGATCTCGTCAACGAACAGGATGGTGTGCTTGCCCAGCACCAGATTCTGCTGGGCCTGCTCCATCGCGGCGCGTATGTCTTTTACGCCGGAAAACACCGCCGACAGGGCGATGAATTCGCAGTCGAAGGCATTGGCGGTCAGGCGCGCCAGCGTGGTTTTGCCCACCCCGGGCGGGCCCCACAAGATCATCGAGTGCGGCTGGCCCGATTCAAACGCCAGGCGCAGCGGTTTGCCTGGTCCCAGCAGGTGGTGCTGGCCGATCACGTCATCGAGCGTTTTGGGACGTAAAGCTTCTGCCAGCGGCTGGCGCGGCTCGTTGGTAAATAAATCAGCCATGCAATGATCAGTTATTAAACACGTCCGCGCCCTTGGGCATGACGAACTTGAAGCTGGCGGCCGTCAATGCCGGATTTTTTTCGATTTTACTCAACGACAGCAAGGAAGTCTGGCCGAACGAATCTTTCAGCTCCATGGCTTCAGGCAAGCCATTGCGCAGGCCGATGCTAATTTGTTCAAAGCTGCTGTCCTTGGCCTTGGGCACCGCTTTCAGCCACTCGAGGCCGTCGCGCGTGCCTGCTTCGGACAAGGTAAAACTCTTTTCCAGGTCATTGCTGCCAAACAGGATGGCGGCCGGCGACGAACCGAGCGCGTCGCCCAGCTTCTTGGTGGTGACCTGGTTCAGGTCTTTATCGTAGATAAACAGCTGGTCGCCATCGGCCTGCAACACCTGTTCGTAGGGCTTGGTGTAGGTCCAGATGAATTTGCCGGGACGGGCAAACATGAAGGTGCCGCTCGACGGTGGCACGGCCTTGGTTTTGGCGCCGTCAGCGCTGGCGGCCTTGACCTGGCGCTGGGTGAATTCGCCCTTGGCGGCCTTGGTCGAGCCGACAAACGATTTGAACTGTTCCAGCGCGCTGGCGTGGGCGCTACCGGCCAGCAGCCATGCGCTGGCGGTGATGGCGGCCATGGCCGCCGAAGTTTTCAAACGCATCATCATGATTCCTTATTCTGCACTGGCGGCGGGCACCAGAATATCGCGGTTACCGTTCGATTGCATGGCCGAGACCACGCCGCTATTTTCCATTTGTTCCAGCAGGCGCGCCGCACGGTTATAGCCGATGCGCAAGTGGCGCTGCACCAGCGAGATCGAGGCGCGGCGGTTCTTCAGCACCACCTGCACGGCCTGGTCGTACATCGGGTCGGCTTCGCCGCCGCCCTCGCCGGCCATGGCGCCATCACCACCGCCCTCGCCTTCCAGCGTGCCGCCTTCGAGGATGCCCTCGATGTAATTGGGTTCGCCAGTCGCTTTCAGGTGCGCCACCACGCGGTGCACTTCCTCGTCCGAGACAAACGCCCCGTGCACGCGCACGGGCAGGCCGGTGCCGGGCGGCATGTACAGCATGTCGCCCATGCCGAGCAGGGTTTCCGCGCCCATCTGGTCGAGAATGGTGCGCGAGTCGATCTTCGACGATACCTGGAAGGCGATACGGGTCGGGATGTTCGCCTTGATCAGGCCGGTAATCACATCCACAGATGGGCGCTGCGTGGCCAGAATCAAGTGCAGGCCGGCGGCGCGCGCCTTTTGCGCGATACGGGCGATCAGTTCCTCGACCTTTTTACCGACCACCATCATCAGGTCGGCCAGCTCGTCGATGATGATGACGATGGTCGGCAGTTTTTCCAGCGGTTCCGGCGAGTCGGGCGTCAGGCTGAACGGGTTCGGTATGTGCTGTTCTTTTTTGGTGGCTTCGGCGATCTTGGCGTTATAGCCGGCCAGGTTACGCACACCGAGCTTGGACATCAGCTTGTAGCGGCGTTCCATTTCATTCACTGCCCAGTTGAGCGCGTGGCCGGCCTGGCGCATGTCGGTGACCACCGGCGCCAGCAGGTGCGGGATGCCCTCGTACACCGACATCTCCAGCATTTTCGGGTCGATCAGGATCATGCGCACATCGGCCGGATCGGCCTTGTACAGCAGCGACAGGATAGTGGCGTTGATGCCCACCGATTTACCGGAACCGGTGGTGCCGGCGACCAGCAAGTGCGGCATCTTGGCCAGGTCGGCCACCACGGCCTTGCCGGCGATGTCCTTGCCCAGCGCCACGGTGAGTGGCGAGGCATTGTCGTTGTAGACCTTGGAGCCGACGATTTCGGACAGGCGCACGATCTGGCGCTTGGCGTTGGGCAGCTCGAGCGCCATGTAATTTTTGCCGGGGATGGTTTCCACCACGCGGATCGAGGTCAGCGACAGCGAACGCGCCAGGTCGCGCGCCAGACCGACGATCTGGCTGCCCTTCACACCGGTGGCAGGTTCGATTTCGTAGCGCGTGACTACCGGCCCCGGATAAGCGGCCACCACCTTGGCATCGACGCCAAAGTCGGACAGTTTTTTCTCGATCAGGCGGCTGGTGAATTCCAGCGTTTCCACGGCCACGGTCTCCTGGAACTCGGGCGCATCGTCGAGCAGCGACAGAGTCGGCAACTGGGTATCGCCATTGAGGTCCTGGAACAGGCTGGCCTGGCGCTCTTTTTCCACGCGCTCGGACTTGACCACCGTGACCACCTGCGGCTCCACGCGCACCACCGGCGTGGGCACCGGGTGTTTTTCCACGTGCTTGGCGCGCTCGATGACCACGGTCTCCTCGCGCTTGACGGAGGCAACCTCGCCCTGGCGGCGGTCTTCGCGGTACTGGTAGCGCTGGATGAACCAGACGATGCCGGATTCGATCGAATAACCGATACGCTCGGCCAGTGCCAGCCACGACACCTGGAAGAACAGCGAGAAGCCCAGGCCGAACAGCAGCAACAACAGCAAAGTGGCGCCGGTAAAACCGAAGGCCACGTGGGCCGAATGGCCGATCAGCTCGCCCAACACGCCGCCCGATACGCGCGGCAGCTCGGCATGCGCGGTGATCGAGCGCAGGCGCAGGTATTCCAGGCCGACGCTGCCGGCAAACAGCAGCACAAAACCGATGCCGCGGATCAGGCCTTCCTGCGCATGTTCGGGCTCGGCGTCCTTGGTCATCACGTATTTTTGCGTCAGGCTGCGGTAGCCCTTCCAGACGAAGCGCAGCAGGCACAGCGCCCACCACCAGGCCGACACGCCAAATATGTACAGCAACAGGTCCGACAGCCAGGCGCCGGCGCGCCCGCCCAGGTTGGTCACCTTGGGCACCAGCGTTTCGTGGGACCAGCCGGGGTCCATCTTGTTGTAACTGGCCAGGATCAAGACAAAATACAGGCCGAGCACGGCCAGCGCCAGCCAGCGCGCTTCGGACAATAGCCGCACCAGGCGGTTGGGCAAAGGTTGACGTTCGACGGGCGCGCGTTTGTAGCCGCCAGCCACCGCGCTGGCAGCGGTGCCGGCTTTTGAGGTGCGTTCCTGAACTTTTTTACTGCTCATAGGTATTAAGGGGTTGCAACGTTATCGCACAGGAAAGATTCAGAGGTAGCTATTCTACGGCAAACGCGCCACAACCGGCCTGACGATTCATCTCGGACATCTGCTTGCACTATAATCTTGTATTGCCTGCGCGAATGCAATAGGCGCCTGCGCTTGCAGCCCCCGCATTCGCCCCCACTTTTGGATTAATCCAACATCTACGAAGAAGCCTGCCATGACCACTGCTAAACACGCCCGCGTATTGATTCTCGGCTCCGGCCCAGCCGGTTACAGCGCCGCCGTCTACGCCGCCCGCGCCAACCTCAACCCGATGCTGGTCACCGGCGTGGAACAGGGCGGCCAGTTGATGACCACCACCGACGTGGAAAACTGGCCCGGCGACCCGATGGGCGTGCAAGGCCCGGAACTGATGCAGCGCCTGCTGCAGCACGCCGAGCGCTTCAAGACCGAGATCGTGTTCGACCACATTCACACCACCTTCCTGAACGAAAAGCCGATCCGCCTGCTGGGCGACAGCCACGAGTACACCTGCGACTCGCTGATCATTGCCACCGGCGCTTCGGCCCAGTACCTGGGCTTGCCAACCGAGCAGGAATTCATGGGCCGCGGCGTATCGGCCTGCGCCACCTGCGACGGTTTCTTCTACCGCAACCAGGAAGTGGCAGTCATCGGCGGCGGCAACACCGCCGTCGAGGAAGCGCTGTACCTGTCCAACATCGCCAACAAGGTCACGCTGATCCACCGCCGCGACAAGTTCCGCGCCGAGCCTATCCTGGTGGACCGCCTCAATGCCAAGGTTGCCGAAGGCAAGATCGAGATCAAGTACAACCACACGCTGCAGGAAGTGCTGGGCAACGAAGGCGGTGTAACCGGTGTGCGCATCCAGTCCACCGATAACGGCGCCGTCACCGACGTCAATGTGCACGGCCTGTTCGTGGCGATCGGCCACAAGCCCAACACCGGCATCTTCGAAGGCCAGCTGACCATGCACAACGGCTACATCAAAACCCAGTCCGGCACCGAAGGCATGGCCACCGCCACCAGCGTACCGGGCGTATTTGCCGCCGGCGACGTGCAGGACCATATCTACCGCCAGGCCATCACCAGCGCCGGTACCGGTTGCATGGCTGCACTGGACGCCCAGCGCTACCTCGAAGCGCAGGAGTAAGCCGCATGAAAGACTTCTCGGAACTGAAGTCCTTGAGCAAGCAGCTCAGGGACCAGGCCGAGACGCGCGCCGCCGCCGAGGCGGAGCGCGTCAAGCGGGAAAAAGTGCAGGCGGTGGAAGCCAATCTGTTCCAGTCCAGCCTGGGCGGCGTCCAGCGCATGCCCGAGCAGAACCGCCATGTGCCGCAATTGCCCAAGTCGGTCGCGCCGGCCCAGCCGGCGCCACGCAAGCTGACGCAGGCCGAGGACGACGCCGCCGTGCTGCGCGAGTCGCTGTCGGACCTGTTTGAAGTCGATCATTACCTCGAAGAAGACCCGGCCCTCAATTACGCCGCCCCCGGCGTGGGGCCGGACGTGGTGAAAAAGATGCGCAAGGGCCATTGGCCGGTGCAGGACGAACTGGACCTGCACGGCATGCGCCGCGACCAGGCCCGCGACGCCATCGGCGATTTTTTGCGCAAGTCGAACATGCGCGGCCACCGCTGCGTGTGCGTGATTCATGGCCGTGGCTTCGGCTCGAAAAGCCAGGAACCGGTGCTCAAATCGATGGTGCACAGCTGGCTGGTGCAAAAGGAAGAAGTGGTGGCGTTCTGCCAGGCCCGTTCGTCCGAGGGCGGCGAAGGCGCGCTGGTGGTGCTGCTGCGCGCAGCGTTGCGGCCGGAACGACGGTAGGGTTATCCAGCCATACTAAGCATCTGCTCATCTGCGCTGCTGCGCAGCAACAATCTCACACGCGCCGTGGCGGCCATGTTAACCTAGCGGACATTGCCACTCTCCCACAACGCCGCGCTACATGAACCACGTCCCCGTCCACCTCTCCCTGGTTACCGTCATCGAGATCGTGGCTATCCTGGTGGGGGCGTTTTCCGGTTTTGTGGAAGCACGCCGCAAGCGCATGGACCTGGTGGGAGTGTTCACGGTCGCCTTCATCACCGCGTTTGGCGGCGGCACGCTGCGCGACATCCTGCTCGACCGCCGGCCGCTGTTCTGGGTCATGCACCAGGAATACGCGATCCTGATCTTTGTGCTGGCCCTGATCGCCGCGCCGCTGATGCGCACCCTCAAGCAAATTCTGTCGGAACGCCTGATTGTCATCGCCGACGCCATCGGCCTGGGCCTGTTTGCCGTGGCCGGCGTATCGCACGCGCAAACGGCCGGCATGCCGCTGTTTATCGCCTCGATGATGGGAGTGATCACCGGTATTTTCGGCGGCGTGCTGCGCGACATCGTCTGCAACGAGGTGCCGATGGTGTTCCGCGACGGCAAACCGTACGCCATCTGCGCGTTCTTCGGCTGCTGGCTGTATATCGGCCTGCAATACACCGATGTGTCCGACGACGTGGCGCTGTGGGTGAGCGCACTGTCGATCACCGCCATGCGCCTGCTGACCTGGAAATTCGACCTGCGCATTTCGCGCCACTGAGCCCTCAAGCCCTCAAAGGCATCAAGCCATCGAGATCACGGAATATCGCAAAACCGCGTTTGCGATATCATTTTCGGCAACGGTCCTGAAACTGGTGCTCACGTTCGTGATTAATTATTAATTGTTGTATAGCCACTGTTGACCCACTCCCTTCGACGCAAGACTATGTGCAGAGCGTGCCGGCGCGCCCTATTCATTCAAAACAATCAGGGAGACAACCATGGAAACAACCATACTGCGCGTCCTCACGGGCGCTGCGGCGCTGAGCCTGCTCGCCGGTTGCGGCGGCAGCAGTTCCGACAACAGCACCGCTCAGGCGCCGCGCCTGCTGGCCGGCGCCACCGTCACCGCAGCGGCCGACAGCTTCGGGCTGACCCAGGACGCCAATTTCTATACCGTCGATACCGGCGCCGGCCTGGTCTTCAAGATCCGCCGCACCGACAATGGCGTGAGCACGCAATCAGCCGGCGACATCGCCTCGATGATCTACAACGGCGTGCAATACCAGGACCAGTCGCGCGGCACCCAGCTCAATTCGGGCTTTGACTACCTGTACAACAACGTTTCGGCCGTCGCCGTGAGCGCCACCACCATCGGCGCCGATACCATCAAGATCACCGTGCAGGCCGGCGACCTGACCCACTACTACCTGGCGCGCCGCGGCGACGCCAACATCTACATGGGCACCTATTTCACCACCGAACCGAGCACGCTGGGGCTGGCGCGCTTTATCGTGCGGGTGCCGATTGCCGCCCTGCCCAACGGTCCCATCGAATCGGACCTGCGCGGCACCAGCGGCGCCATCGAATCGGGCGATGTATTCGGCCTGCCCAACGGCCAGACCCGTTCCAAGCATTATTCGAATATGCGCCTCAAGGACTGGCGCCACATCGGCGCCACCGGTCCCGGCGTCGGCCTGTGGATCGTGCGCGACAACCACGAAGGCGGCTCGGGCGGCCCGTTCTACCGCAGCCTGCTCAACCAGGCCACCGCCACCAACCAGGAAATCACCTACATCATCAATTATGGCGAAGCGCAGACCGAAGCGTTCCGCCCAGGCATCCTCAACACTTACACGCTGACGTTTACCAACGGCGCCGCACCAGGCGCCATCGACACCTCGTGGTTCGGCGGCGTGGGCATGCTCGGCTACATTCCGGCCAGCGGGCGCGGCGGCGTGGCCGGCGTCGGCATTGCCAACCGCGACAGCAACTATCCGTACACGGTCGGCTTTGCCAACGCCACCGCCCAATACTATGCCGACGCCAACCCGTCCACCGGCTACTTCAACAGCAGCGGCATGATTCCCGGCACCTACACGATGACGGTCTACAAGAACGAGCTGGCCGTCGATACCCGCACGGTCACCGTCAATGCCGGTGCCACCACCACGCTCAACACGGTCACCATCGCCAACGACCCCAGCAGCGTCACACCCAAGTGGCGCATCGGCGACTGGGATGGCACGCCCAAGGAATTCATCAACGGCAGCAGGCTCACCACCATGCACCCGCAGGACGTGCGCATGAGCCCCTGGACCGTGCCTGACTACATCATCGGCACGTCAACGCCAGCGACTGGCTTCCCGGCCTACCAGTGGAAAGACATCAACGGCAACCTGGTGATCCGCTTCAACCTCCAGCAAAACGAAATCCGCGCCTACACGCTGCGCGCCGGCATCACGGTCGGCTTCTCGGGAGGACGGCCGAAAATTGCGGTCAATAACTGGAGCTCGGCCAACCCGGCCGCGCCCACCCAGCCGAAAACCCGCACGCTGACAGTCGGCACCTACCGTGGCAATAACACCATACTGTCGTTCAACATCCCGGCCAGCGAACTGGTCGTGGGCCAGAACACGCTGACCCTGACCGCCATCAGCGGCTCGGGCGCGGCCCAGTACCTGAGCGCCGGCTATGCCTGGGATGCGGTAGACCTGATCCCCACCCCATAGCATTAATGCAATCACGCTGATGCGGCTGGTGACCTGGAAGTTCAAGCTGAACCTCCGCGGCCACCAGTCACTGCCATCAGAACGAGTACTGCGCCAGCAAGGTGTAGCGCGGGCCGCTCATGAACACCTGGCGGGTGAAGCTGCCCGCGTGCTGTTCCATTTTCTGGCGCGTGTACGAGTTGGTCAGGTTGGTCGCTTCCAGGCCGAGACGGAACTTGTCCGTGAAGTCATAGAAGATCGAACCGTCCAGCTGTCCATACGCAGCCTGGTAGAGGGGCAGACCAAAGGCCTGGTCGTTGTTGGTGGTCGGGATCAGGAAGCGGCCCGCACCGGAGGCCGGATTGGTGTTCAGGCCGTTGTTGCCACGACTGCCCCACTGGTTCACCCCCAGCAGGTAGCGCGAACGCCAGTTGTATGCCAGCCGCATCGACAGACCTTTTTGCTCGTACATCAGCGCCAGGTTGATCGTATGGCGCGACAGGCCCTGCAGCGGCGTCTTGCCGAACGCGCGCGCGTCGGTATCGCAACCGTTGATGTTCAGGTTGTAGTTGGAGGTGGCGTCGTTGCCCGAGCACCAGGCCTGGTACACCGGATTCTTCAGCGTCCGCTCGCTCTTGACGAAAGTCCAGCTGGCCTGAGTACCGAAGCCGCGCAGCCAGTCCGGCACGAAGTCGTAGTACTGCTGGTGCGCCACTTCAAAGCCGCGCGCATAGCCCTTGGCGCCGTTGACCGGACCGGTGACCACGAAGGAGCGCGGTGTGCCATTGACATCATTGGCCGTGTACGCATAGTCCTGGGTGATGACGATGTCTTTCAGGTCCTTGTTGAACGCCGAGAACGTCAGCGACCCGGCCTTGGCGAAGTACCACTCGGCGGTCAGGTCGAAGTTGGTCGAGGTGGTCGGCTTGAGCAGCGGATTGCCGTCGCTCCTGCCGCTCAGGCTGGTGCCGTCGAAGCGCACGGCGGTGGTGTTGCCCGCCGCATCACGCACCGTCGTCTGCAGGTGCTGGGCGTCCAGCGTGGTCTGCACCTGCAACTGGTTGAAGTCCGGGCGCGACATGGCCTTGGCCACGGCAAAGCGGAACTGCAGCTGCTCGTTGGCCTTCATGCGCAGATTCAGGCTCGGCAGCCAATTGTCGTAGGAATTGTTGTACGACTGTCGTTCGGCAAACCGCGCAATGCTGATCAGGTTATTGAGGCCGGTGGTAGGGGTGCCGGGATTGACGGACGGCAGCGACGGCGGACTGAACGACACGTAACCGGTGCCGGCGCTGTAGGTGCGCACGTAGCGCACGCCGACGTTGCCGTCCACCGGATACTTCAGATCATCCCAGCCAAAACGCAGCTGGGTAAAGGCGGAGCGGGTCTTCTCGGTCTGGGTGTTGCTGGCAGCGGGGTCGTTGAACGTCGCCGCCTTCCAGGGATCGCAGGTCGAGCCTTTTTCCGCGCACAGCACGTCGTGGTAGGCGTGGATCTTGGTCCATTCGTCGGGGAAGCCGCGCACGGTAGCGGCATCGGCAAACAGCATCGGTGGCAGGTTGTATTTGCCGCCGAAGAAGTTGTCGATGGTTTGCAGCGAGGCGCCGCCGGCAAAGCGCGGATCGCTCAGGCGCGCCACACCGTTGATCTGCCAGCCTTCCATCCACGGGAAGGTAATCGCCTGCCAGTTGTAATATTTCTGCGCCTTGTTGTTCTCGCCTTCGCGGTTGGCCATGCGCACGCCAAAGCGGACATCGCGCAGTACCGGATCGTCGAACGAATACTTGACGTCGGACTTCCACGCCTTCTGGCTTGCCGTGGCATGGTCCAGCGCTTCCTGGGTATAAGCCCAGTAGTAGTTTTTCGGATCGGCCATGTAAGCCGCCGAACCGAGACTGATCTGCGGCACCTTGCCGCGCATGTCCATGGTCTGGTTCGGCAGGATGAAGCCCGTCGATACATCGGCGTCGAAGCCTTCCGTGGTCGAGCGCACGTGCTGGAAGTCGTTGGTCCAGGTCACCGACGGCGTGACGCGCCATTGCACGTTCAGCGCCAGGTCGCGGGTCCCCGATTCACGGGTGTTGATGCGCTGCGAGCTGTTGAACGGCGAACCGCCATAGGTCGGGTTCGAAATGGTGCCGCTCTGGAACGCGCCATTGCTGTTGAATACCGAGTCGGCACTGGCCACCTGCTGGTACCACTTGTCTTCGGACGAGGCCACGACATGCTCGTCAAGGTCTTCCTTGTAGCGGGTCTTGAAATAGGTCAGCCCGGCGGTCAGGTCCTTGTTCGGACGCCACTGGAAAGCTGCGTATTCACCGCGGCGGGTACGATCGAAATCCTGCGAACGGTAGCCAACACCGAGCGGTATCCACTGCGTCTTGCTCGGATCGTACCTGGCCGGGTCGGTCGAGTTCACATGCGGGAAGTAAGGATCGACGCCGACGCCGTCCGAGCGGCTCGGGCTCTTGGCATGGGCGATGTCGATCAGCGCACCGAATTCGCCGAAGGGGGTATTCCAGCGATTCGACAGCAGCACGTTAGCGGTGGGGGAAGGTTTGCCCTTGCGCAGCGTGGAATAGGATTCGGAGGCGCCCAGCACGCCCTTGAAACCCTTGTAGTCGAACGGCATGGCAGTACGCAGATTGACCAGGCCGGCAACCGCGCCCTCGATCTGCTCGGC
>JBEVNE010000166.1:0-7685 GCA_040508275.1 Duganella sp. | reverse complement strand
GGTGAAAATTTTATCTCAGCTACGAGGACTTCCTAACGCCGAACTGCCAAGTGAAAGCGGGTTTTGCTTCGATCATGGGATCGTTTTAGACCCACTTGCAGCTGCGCAAAGCGAATATACGGGCGCTTTCATTGGGATGGAAGATAACCCGGATTTATCTATAAGTATTAGTACATCAGCAGGTCTTAAAAGTGGAAGGACTTTGCTCCAAAGAAATTCCGGGAACTCGGTACAGGCTAGTTATAGATCTCATTTCAATACTTTGCGGATCGGGGAGAGATCAATCAATCGGATTCCGGGGGAGGAAGTCCTTCATCGTGTCGATGAACTGAATGGGAGTGTTGGGCATGGATTCATGTGGGAGTCTCTGGGAACCCAAAATGATGTTTATCTTCCCAATATTTCTTTGGAGCTTACAACGGGCATTGGCAGGCCTGGAAAACCGGTAAACTCGTCACTTTCTGATAACGAGGCAATTACATTGTGGGATAAAATTTCTTCGAGCCTTCGTCCTCGTCCGATTGATCGAAAATCTGATTCCAACTCTATATAATTTTCCCAGTAATTAGAAGGCACGGTTTTTAAACGAATCTTGATATTCTGCGTTTATTTTTTAATGTTTTCTAAAGAAAATTGAACCGCTTACGGTGACGTTCGAGGTAGGATAAATTCCCGCCACTCAAAGTCATTATACGCGTGAATTTATCCAACCCAAAAATAAGCCGATCATCACCGCTTAGATTGGGTGAAATTTGCAGCATCCCGTCACCTGAAAATGAAATAAGCCCCTGGTCAAACAACCGATCAATGTGCGGTGCCAGCAGAAGTCCATTGTCGACGTCCAGCCGCTCGACATTGTTCGATAATGCCCAAGAGTTAATATGCGACGCTACCATCAGGTTGACGTTTTGCAAACCGGTAAGAGCACATTTTCCGCCCCATCTTTTGATCAGATCAGCTCTAAATCTACCCTGCCCCACCCGGGCCATCACCAGCGCTTCGCGGGTCGTTGCAGAAATCTTGGCAGGTTCGGAACTGCCGGAGCTAATAAACGCTTCCTCACATCTTGCTGTCTGGTTTACTGCTTCAAGAAGAAACATGCCAGCATCCGCTGGTAGGTGGGCCATGTAAATTTGATTGAGCGTTGCTTGGTTGCTGAACAATGAAGGGACACTTCGGTTGTTAAACCTTGCAATAAACTCTGACGAAATTTCGTCGCGATGAACTCGCCGGTCAAGTTCGACAATCTGTACGTCTACACGGTTGCCGATAGCATCCCATTCACCAAATGAACGAGCAATCGGACGTTCCTCCGTGTATGAGTCGCCATCTGCGATGGCTAAAAAGCTGATTCGCTGGTCGTAACAGCAAAAAATGATATCGCCCTGACGGACCTTACCGACATTGTCCCAGAAGAGTCGTGTTACTTCGTTTCCTACTTTATTGACAGAGCTTTTGGGAGCCCACAGAAAATGTTGATCGATCACCGTTTTGTGGGTGGCGCCAATATTAACCCAATAAAATTCCATGCGACTCCTAAGATGCCTAGTTATCAATTGATTTCAGGCATTACTTTACCACTTATAGATGAGCTTGCTTGTATTTAAGGCGAGCTCATGTGGTAATCAACGGAATCCATGGACAAAACGAACAGTTGATTCATAAAAAAAGGCGCTCAACAGAGCGCCTTAGGCATTCACAGCATGCAGCAGTTACACATCAATATTATCCGCCCGCAACGCATTCAACTCAATAAACGCCCGCCTTGGCTCCACATCATCCCCCATCAGCGTGGTAAAGATCTGGTCCGCAGCAATCGCGTCCTCGATCTGTACCTTCAGCAGGCGCCGCACGGTCGGATCCATGGTGGTCTCCCACAACTGTTCAGGGTTCATCTCACCCAATCCTTTGTAGCGCTGCTTGGTGACCACGCGTTCGGCTTCGTCGCGCAGCCATTGCATGGCGTGGTGGAAGTCGTGGACGGCGGTTTCCTTGGTGCGGTCGCCTTCGCCGCGTTTGACGATCGCGCCTTCGCCGATCAGGCCGGTAAAGGTGGCGGCGGCGTCGGCCAGTACGCGGTAGTCGGCGCCTTGCACGAAGTCGGCGTTGATGGTGCTGACTTTCACATTACCGTGGTGCATGCGTTCGATCCACAGCAGGTGTTTTTCCGACAGTTCGTCCGAACGTACCGTTACCTTGACGGCGATGTCGTTGATGTTGTCGGCCAGTGCGCGGGCGGATACTTCGGCCAATTCCAGCGTGTCGAGGTTGAGGGTTACGCCGGTCATGATGGCGGTGAGGGCGGCGCGGTCGATCACGCGGGTCAGGCGCGTCATGATGACGTTGGCCAGGTTGAACTGGCGTACCAGTTCGGCCAGCGGTTCGCCGACGATCGGGTTGGCGCCTTCGCGTGGGATCAGCACGGCGGTGTTGAGCGCCACGTTCATCATGTAGCCGGCTTCTTCGGCGTCGTCTTTCAGATAGCGTTCGTCGCGGCCGGCCTTGACCTTGTACAGCGGCGGCTGGGCGATGTAGATGTGGCCGCGCTCGACCAGTTGCGGCATCTGGCGGTAGAACAGCGTCAGCAGCAGGGTGCGGATGTGGGCGCCGTCAACGTCCGCATCGGTCATGATGATGATGCGGTGGTAGCGCAGTTTTTCGACGTTGAATTCGTCGGGGCCGATCGAGGTGCCCAGGGTGGCGATCAGCGTGGTGATCTGTTCCGAGGACAGCATTTTTTCAAAGCGCGCTTTTTCCACGTTCAGCACTTTACCGCGCAGCGGCAGAATCGCCTGGAACTTGCGGTCGCGGCCCTGCTTGGCCGAGCCGCCTGCGGAGTCACCCTCGACAATGTAGAGTTCGGACAGGGCAGGGTCTTTTTCCTGGCAGTCGGCCAGCTTGGCCGACAGGCCCAGGCCGTCCATGATGCCTTTGCGGCGCGTGAGGTCGCGCGCTTTGCGTGCCGCTTCGCGGGCGCGCGCGGCTTCAACGATTTTGCCGCAGATGATCTTGGCGTCGTTCGGTTTTTCCTGCAGGTAGTCGGCCAGCGTTTTGGCGACGATTTCCTCAACCGGGCCACGCACTTCGGACGAGACCAGCTTGTCCTTGGTCTGCGACGAAAACTTCGGTTCCGGCACTTTCACGGACAGCACGCAGGTCAGGCCTTCGCGCATGTCGTCGCCGGAAATTTCTACCTTGGCTTTCTTTGCAAATTCCTGCTCTTCGATGTACTTGTTGATGACGCGGGTCATCGCGGCGCGCAGGCCGGTCAGGTGGGTACCGCCGTCGCGCTGCGGAATGTTATTGGTGAAGCACAGTACCTGTTCATTGTAGGCATCGTTCCATTGCATGGAGACGTCCACCGAGATATTGGTGTTCTGGTCGGACATGCGCTCGCCGGTGGCCTGGAACACGGTCGGGTGCAGCACCGTCTTGGCCTTGTTGATGTATTCCACAAAGCCGCGCGTGCCGCCTTCAAACGCAAAAATGTCTTCCTTGCCGGTGCGCTGGTCGGTCAGCTTGATGTTGACGCCGTTATTCAGGAACGACAGTTCGCGGATACGCTTGGCCAGGATTTCGTAGTGGAATTCGACATTGCCGAAAATGGTTTCGTCAGCCCAGAAGTGCACGTCGGTGCCGCGCTTGTCGGTCTCACCAATGACCTTGATCGGCGACACGGCAAAGCCGTCGCGCATTTCCAGTTCGCGGTCCACCGGCACGCCACGGGCAAATTCCATGAAGTGGACTTTGCCGTCGCGGCGGATGGTCAGCTTGAGGGTTTTCGACAGCGCGTTCACGCACGATACGCCCACGCCGTGCAGGCCGCCCGAGACCTTGTACGAGTTCTGGTCGAACTTGCCGCCGGCGTGCAGTTCGGTCATGACGATTTCGGCTGCCGAGCGTTTTGGATCGTGCTTGTCGTCCATTTTCAGGCCGGTCGGCACGCCGCGGCCATTGTCGGTGATCGAGATCGAGTTATCCGCGTGAATGGTCACGTGGATCTCAGTGCAGTAGCCGGCCAGCGATTCGTCGATGGAATTGTCCAGCACCTCGAACACCAGGTGGTGCAGGCCGGTGCCGTCGGAGGTGTCGCCGATATACATGCCGGGACGTTTGCGGACGGCTTCCAGGCCTTCAAGGATCTGGATCGAGGCGGCGCCGTATTCTTCGCTTTTCACCGCGGGTACTGGGTTCTCTTCTGGAATGGCGGACATGAACTGCTTTCTCAATATAACGTGTTGCTGGGGGCTGCGGTTGCTCAGTATCGATTGCCGCTGGCGCGGCGCTTCGGCGATGCTTAAATGCGCATCGGCATCACAACGTATTTGAAGTCCGGGTTGTCCGGGATCGAAATCAGCGCCGACGAGTTGGAATCGCCGAGCGACACATTGATCTGGTCGCACTTCAGGTTGTTGAGCACGTCGAGCAGGTAGGTGACGTTAAAGCCGATGTCCACGCTGTCGCCGCCGTAGTCGATTTCCAGTTCTTCCACCGCTTCTTCCTGGTCGGCGTTGGTCGAGCTGATCTTCATGCTGCCCGGGGTGATAATGCAGCGCACGCCCTTGAACTTATCGCTGGTCATGATGGCGGCGCGTTGCAGCGAGCGCAGCAGTTCATCACGGCCGATGGTGAATTCGTTGGTGTGGCCCTTGGGGATCACGCGCGTGTAGTCGGGGAACTTGCCTTCCACCAGCTTGGAAATCAGTTCAATGTCGGCAAAGGTCAGCTTGACCTGGTTGCCGGCGATGTCCAGCTGCACGGTTTCATCGTTTTCTTCCAGCAGGCGCTGCAGCTCGATGATGGTCTTGCGCGGGATGATCACTTCCTGGCGCGCAAACGATTGCTCGGTGGCGACCTGGCAGAAGGCCAGGCGGTGGCCGTCGGTGGCCACGGCGATCACGTTGTTGCCGTCCAGGACCAGCAGCAGGCCGTTCAGGTAGTAACGGATATCTTGCTGGGCCATCGAGAAGTGCACCATGTTAAACAGGTGCTTCAGGGTTTTTTGCGGCAGCGTGACGTTGGCGCTGTAGCTGTCGGCTTCCTGCACGGTCGGGAATTCTTCGGCTGCCAGCGTCTGCAGGGCAAAGCGCGATTTGCCGCTTTGCACGGTCAGGCGCTTGTTCAGCAGCGTCATGGTGACGTCGCCCGATTCGGGCAGGGCGCGCAGAATGTCGAGCAGCTTGCGGGCCGCCACGGTGGTGCCGGTCACTTCAGCGCCAGAACCGATCTCGGCGTTGGTGGTGATCTGTACTTCCGTGTCGGTGGACAGGAAGGAAACGCTTTCGCCGTCTTTGCGGATGAGGATATTGGCCAGAATCGGCATAGTGTGCCGACGCTCGACAATACCACTCACGATCTGCAGTGGCCGGAGAAGCGTGTCTCGGGTGGTTTTGACCAATTGCATGGATAGTCCTCAAAAGTAAAAATTAACGATTTATTTTTATAGCAATATTGGCGGATGGGCAGGGCGCCGGTTGCTTGAATCATAATGGCAAACAGCGTTGCAGGCCAGTCTGATTGTGCTTCCCTTTACCCCTTTTGCCGTGGGGTTTCACATCAGCCTTTTAACGTCTGCTCCAGCACATGCAACTCATGGTTGCATTCCGGGTTCTTGGTCCGGTCCAGCGCGATTTTTCGGACCGCGTGCAGCACGGTTGTGTGGTCGCGGCCGCCAAACAGTTCGCCGATTTCGGGCAGGCTTTTTTGCGTCAGTTCCTTGGCCAGGTACATGGCAATCTGGCGTGGCCGCGCAATATTGGCCGGGCGGCGCTTGGAATACATGTCCGCCACCTTGATGTTGAAGAAATCGGCCACGGTCTTCTGGATGTTTTCCACGGAAATCTGGCGGTTCTGTACCGACAGCAAATCCTTCAGGGCTTCCTTGACGATGTCGATCGTGATGTCCTTGCCGTGGAAACGCGAGTACGCCAGAATTTTGCGCAGCGCGCCTTCCAGCTCGCGCACGTTCGAGCGCAGGTGCTTGGCGACGAAAAACGCCACGTCGTCCGAAAAAGTCACGCCTTCCTGCTTGGCTTTTTTCAGCAGAATCGCCACGCGCATTTCCAGCTCGGGCGGTTCAATCGCCACCGTCAGGCCGGAGTCAAAACGCGAAATCAGGCGGTCGTCCATGCCGGTGATTTCTTTCGGATAGGTGTCCGAGGTGATGATGATCTGCTTTTTGGCGGCGATCAGGGCCTCGAACGCATAGAAGAATTCTTCCTGCGTGCGGCTTTTGCCTCCAAAGAATTGAATATCATCGATCAGCAGCATGTCCAGCGAGTGATAGTAATGCTTGAAGTCGTCGAAACCCTTGCGCTGGTAAGCGGTCACCACGTCGCGCACATATTGTTCGGCGTGGATGTAGCGGATCTTGGCGCCGGGCTGGTCGGCCATGACCTGGTTGCCGATCGCGTGGATCAAGTGGGTTTTACCAAGGCCCACGCCGCCGTAGAAGAACAGCGGGTTGTACGACACGCCCGGGTTGTTGGCCACCTGGATGGCGGCGGCGCGCGCCAACTGGTTGGCCTTACCAGTCACAAAACTGTCAAAGGTCAGGTCGGTGTTGATGCGGCTTTGCTCGCGGCGCGGCGGCGCGCTGGCCGGTAGCTCGGGCACGGACGGCACCGGGTCGGCCAGGGCCATGCGCGCACCGCTGCTCGGCACGCCGCCATTGACGTCCGGTACCGGCGCCACCGTGGCGGCGGGCTTTTTCGGCGCCGACAGGCGTGGATCGAGGATGAACTGCACCTCGGTTGGCTGCTCCCAGTACTGGCAGGCCAGCGCCGTGATGCGGCTGGCGAACTGGGTTTTCACCCAGTCGAGCTTAAAGCGGTTGGGTGCGGCTACGCGCAGCTTGCCCCCTTCGTAATCGATGGGGATTAGCGGCTTGATCCAGGCGCTGAATTGTTGCGGCGTCAGCTCCAGCTCCAGCTGGGCGGAGCAGGTCTGCCAAAAATTTTCCATGAATCGACGGTCGTTTCTTACTTGATGCAGCAAGAACCGTGGGCAAACAACGGCGATTTCTTACTGCGTATTCTGCGGATAAAGGTGTGGGCAACTTCGAAGTTTTTCACACGTAACGCGCTATTCTACTCTCGACCGGCCAAGTTATCCACAGGCGCGACGCGTTTTTTCGCGATTTTGGCGCCGTCCCGGCAGCCGTGCCGCAGCAACCCGAAGCCTTCAGTTGTTGACAAGGGGGATCAAAATGCTGATAATTCAGGGTTCCCCGCCCGTATTCCGTGTTTATTCACTTGAACGTCAATATGGAGTAAGCGTGGATTTAGCGGGCGATGAGATGGACCCAGCTTGTGCCGTAGCGTTGGCATGGGTGCGCGAAGTGTCATTGGCACCAAAAACTGACGGGCTGTCATACCCGATTTTGCATTTTTTTCTGCTTTAAGCGAGACCAACATGAAACGTACTTACCAACCTTCCGTTGTACGCCGCAAGCGTACCCACGGCTTCCGCGCACGTATGGCTACCCGTGGTGGCCGCCAGGTGCTGAACGCACGCCGCGCCAAAGGCCGCAAGCGTCTGGCTGTATAAGCCTTCTGCTTGTTAGCTGATCGCGTGGAAAGCTGTATTTCAAGCGGCTCGACAGGCGAAGGTTCACACGACTTCGCGCGCGTTCGGCGTATCGTTAAAACGGATGAATTTTCATCCGTTTTTCGTTTGCGCCCTAC
>JBEVNE010000146.1:0-8291 GCA_040508275.1 Duganella sp. | reverse complement strand
ATGTTGCGGCTGCGATAGCCGGCCGGATACATGGCCAGCGATTGCCACTGCACGCCGAGTATATCGTTGGTAAACGTGGTGCGGCCCTGGCTTGCTTCCACCGGCGACAGGTACTGGAATTCAATCTCGACCGCGCTGGCGCCGGCCGGCACTTCCATGCTGAACGCCCACACATTGAGCGGATCGCGCTGCCATGCCAGCGGCTGGCCGTTGGCGCTGGCTTTCAGGCCGGCGAACTGGTTCAGCGCACCGCTGGGACCGTGGTTGGCAACCACCCATTGCGGGTACAACAAGGTCAGTTTGCCGGGCTGGGCCGGAATGGTTTGCCGCACGCGGAAAATCTGCTGCGCCGTGTTGGTGGCGTCCACGTTGAGGACGATGGTGCCTGGGTAAGGCTGTTCGGACATCGTTTCGGCATGCGCGCTGAAGGTGGTAGCAAGCAGGACGGCGAGTGCGGTGCGGGTAAGGGACATGAGGCTCGACTTTGGATTGAACAAGGGGAAGAGTTTAGCATGCGGACCTGGCGATGTTGCCTGCAAAAAAATCAGAAAAATTTTAAAAAAAAGCCCTTGAAAGCGCTTCTCCGCCACCCTATATCGGACTCAGTGGTTGCCCAGAAGGGGATCACCTGGCGAGTGTTGTCTCGCCGTACTTTCATCATATCGCTTAACTTTAAAAGGATATCTATCATGCGTACTTTCGACCTGACCCCACTGTACCGTTCCGCCATCGGTTTCGATCGTCTGGCACAACTGCTCAACGACGCCCAGCGCGCGGATGCTACACCCAGCTACCCTCCCTACAATATCGAACTGGTGTCCGACGACCAGTACCGCATCGTGATGGCGCTGGCCGGCTTTGACCGCAGCGAAATCGACATCACCTTCGAGCGCGATTCGCTGCACGTGGTCGGCCGCAAACAGCGTGACGCCACTGAGCGCACCTATCTGCACCGCGGCATCGCCGCCCGCGACTTCGAACAGCGCTTCCAGCTGGCCAACCACGTCAAGGTGACCGGCGCCAGCTTCGACAACGGCATGCTCACCATCGAACTGGTGCGCGAAGTGCCCGAGGCGCTCAAGCCACGCAAAATCGTCATCGATGGCGGCGACAACGTGACGGCCCTGGAGCAACGCCAGGTCGCCTAACGCCCTGCTGCAATAAATAACAAAGCAACAATTACTGGCCGGTTATCCGGCCAGTGTTGCGTCTGTTGTAACCAATTGTTGCGAGGCATTTTTAGTTAAGTAGGGTCTAAGTCTTTTGCCTCATATTGAATACATCTACAATCCTCAATTCAATGTAGGAGCGCAACATGTCCCAAACTCATTCCAACGGATCGAAGACCTTCAAGCGCACTGTGGCTGCACTGGCGATTTTGGCAGCCGTGGGCGCAGGGGGCGCTATTGCAGTCAAACAAAGTAACGCGGTCGCTGCCGCCGGCGCGCCAGTCGCTGCGGCCACCGCCCCGGCTGTCACTTCGCCGCCATCGGCCAATGCAGGCGCCCCGGCCGCAGTCGCCGCGCCCAGCATTTCGCTGCCGGACTTCAGCGTGGTGGCCGCCCATAACGGCCCGGCCGTGGTCAATATCGATGTCAAGGGTACGACCAAGGCCTCTTACGACGGTCAGGGCAGGGCAGATGCATTTGGCGACGATCCCTTCCTTGAATTCTTCCGCCGCTTCCAGGGCCAGGCCCCGCGTGGCGGCCAGCGTGACATGCCCACCCATGGCATGGGTTCCGGCTTCATCATTAATTCCGACGGCATTATCCTGACCAATGCCCACGTAGTACGCGATGCGCGTGAAGTCACGGTCAAGCTGACCGACCGCCGCGAATTCCGCGCCAAGGTGCTCGGTTCCGATACCAAGACCGACGTTGCGGTGCTGAAAATCGACGCCAAGAACCTGCCCGTCGTACCGTTGGCCAAAGCCGACGACCTGAAAGTGGGCGAGTGGGTGCTGGCCATCGGTTCGCCTTATGGTCTTGATAACACTGTGACCGCCGGCGTGGTCAGCGCCAAGGGCCGTTCGCTGCCGGATGAAACCTATGTGCCGTTCATCCAGACCGACGTCGCCGTCAACCCTGGTAACTCGGGTGGCCCGCTGTTCAACACGCGGGGCGAGGTGGTCGGTATCAACTCGCAGATTTACAGCCAGACCGGCGGCTACCAGGGCTTGTCGTTCGCGATTCCGATCGAAGTCGCCACCAAGATCGCCAACCAGATCGTTGCTACCGGCAAGGTCGAACACGCCAAGCTCGGCGTCGGCGTGCAGGAGGTGGGCCAGGACTTCGCCGATTCCTTCAAGCTCGATACGCCGGAAGGCGCGCTGGTGAGTTCGGTCGAGCGTGGTGGTCCGGCCGACAAGGCCGGCCTGAAACCGGGCGACGTGGTGCGCAGCATGAATGGCCGCAAGGTGGTCAGCTCGGCCGACCTGCCCGCCATGGTGGGCCTGGCCCAGCCTGGCAGCAAGGCCAAGATGGAAATCTGGCGCCAGGGCAAGCTGGTGACGCTGGAAGCCACCTTGGGTAATCTGAACGACAAGGTCGCCGTTGCCGAGGTGGCAGAGCAGGGTAGCGCCAAAGCGCGCCTGGGATTGTCTCTGCGTCCGCTGGACCCGGCCGAGCGGCGCGATAGCGGCCTGCCCGGCGGCCTGCTGATCGAAGGCGCCGGCGGCGCCGCCCAGAATGCCGGCGTGCAGCCGGGCGACGTGCTGTTGTCGGTCAATGGCTATGCCGTCAACAGCGTTGACCAGGTGCGCCAGGTGGTCGATAAATCGGGCAAATCAGTCGCGTTGCTGATCCAGCGCGGCGGCGATACAATCTTTATCCCGGTGCGTATCGGTTAACCGACCCGTGCAGAACGCTACAACAAAAACAGAAAGGAACACAATATGCGACTTCTGCTGGTGGAAGACGACATCATGATCGGCGAGGTAGTGCTCGACCTGCTGCGGGCCGAGCACTACGCGGTGGACTGGGTCAAGGATGGCGACATGGCCGATACCGCGCTGCAAACTCAAACGTATGACCTGGTGCTGCTCGACCTCGGCCTGCCGCGCAAGGATGGCCTGGAAGTGCTGCGCTCGATGCGCGCACGCAAGGAGCTCACGCCCGTGCTGATCGCCACCGCGCGCGACGCCAAGGAGCAGCGCATTACCGGCCTTGATGCAGGCGCCGATGACTACGTGCTCAAGCCATATGACCTCGACGAGCTACTGGCACGCATCCGCGCCTTGCTGCGCCGCTCTGCCGGGCGCGCCGAGCCGGTGTTCGAACACGGCGGCGTCAGCGTCAATCCGCAAACGCGCGAAGTGCTGGCCGATGGCAAACAGGTCAACCTGTCGGCGCGCGAATGGGCCGTGCTCGAAGCGCTGATCGCCCGTCCCGGCATTGTGCTGTCGCGCCACCAGCTCGAAGAAAAACTGTACAGCTGGAAGGATGAAGTCAACAGCAATGCGGTGGAAGTGTACATCCACGGCTTGCGCAAAAAGCTGGGCGCCGAACTGATCCAGAACGTCCGTGGCCTCGGCTACATGGTGCCCAAGCTATGAAAATGAAGGTGAAGCTGCCGCCGATGCCACGGGTGCCGGTGGTCACGCACTCGCTGCGCGGCCGCCTGCTGTGGTTTCTGCTGGCCGCCATCACCATGGCCGCCATCGCGCAAGCCCTGATCGCCTACCGCAGCGCGCTGAACGACGCCGACGAAATCTTCGACTACCACATGCAGCAGATGGCCATGTCGCTGCGTTCCAGCGCCACGCTGACCAACAAGGAAGGCGAAGCCAATCCCGATCCCGGCAACGACGACCTGGTGGTGCAGGTCTGGACCCAGGACGGCGCCCAGGTATTCCGCTCGCTGTCGCGCGCAGCCTTGCCGCAGCGCGCCGTGCTCGGTTTTTCCAACGTCAAGGCCAACAACACCACGTACCGGATTTTCTCGGTCAAGACCAGCAACCAGACGGTGCAGGTGGCGATGGACATGGCCGTGCGCCAGCGCATGGCCGGCACGCTGGCGCTGCGCACGGTGGGGCCGATTGCCGTGATGGCGCCGATCCTGATGCTGGTGGTGTGGTGGGTGGTCAGCGGTTCGCTGGCGCCGGTCTCGCGCGTGCGGCGCCAGGTGGCGGCGCGCCAGGCCGACGATCTGTCGCCGGTATCGGAAAACGACTTGCCCGACGAAGTGCTGCCGCTGGTGCACGAGTTGAACCTGCTGTTTGGCCGCGTGCGCACCGCCTTTGAGGCGCAGCAGCACTTTGTCGCCGACGCCGCGCACGAACTGCGCTCGCCGCTGGCGGCGCTCAAACTGCAGGTGCTGAGCCTGGAGCGGGCGCCGGATGACGAGGCCCGTCGTGTCGCCATTGGCCGCGTCTCGGCCGGCATCGAACGCGCCACCCGGCTGGTCGAGCAGCTGCTGGTGCTGGCGCGTCAGGAGGGTTCGGTGGAAGATGTGCGGCTCGACCGCGTCAACCTGTCCGAGCTGGTCAAGCGCACGCTGGGCGACATGGCCGGGCTGGCGCAGGCGCGCCAGATCGACCTGGGCCTCAACCACGTGGACGAGGCTGCCGTTGATGGCCAGCCCGATGCGCTGATCATCCTGCTGCGCAACCTGGTCGATAACGCCATCAAGTACACGCCGGCCGGCGGCACTGTCGATATCGAGCTGCGCCGGGCGCCGTCCATCGTCAAGGGGCGGCCGGGCAGGGTGCTGCTCAGCGTGGAAGATTCCGGCCCCGGTATTCCGCCGGAAGAACGCGAACGCGTGTTCAGCCGCTTCTACCGCGTGCCTGGCAGCCAGGCTGGCGGCAGCGGCCTGGGACTGGCGATCATCAAGTCGATTGCCGAACGCCACGGCGCCACGCTCACGCTCGACCAGTCCGCACGCCTCGGTGGCTTGCAGATCAAACTCGATTTTCCCGAGACTGCCAAGCCCACTCCAGTCTAAAATGCCGTGTTGATAATGTGGCTGGAGCGGCGGAATGAAGAAAATCGGATTCTCGGGAACGCTGGACCCGATCACCAACGGACATATGTGGGTGATCAACGAAGCGCGGACCATGGCGGACGAAGTGGTGGTGTTCCTGTCTGAAAACACGGCCAAGAAGCCCAAGTTCACCGCCGAAGAGCGCAAGAGCATCATCGAGCTCAGTTGTGCAGAGCAGGGCTGGCACAATGTGCAGGTGGTGATTGTGCGCGGCGATTACACGGCGCGTGCGGCGCGCAAGCATGGCGCCGAATACCTGATCCGCGGCATCCGCACTACCGCCGACTTCGATTACGAAAACCTGATCCAGCAAACCAATGTCGATGTGCTGCAAGGCGCCAAGACGATTTTCGTGATGCCACCGCGCGACCTCGGTTCGGTCAGCTCGAGTTTTGTCAAAGCACTGGAAGGACCGATAGGCTGGAACTGGATCATGAAAACCTTCGTGCCTGCGCCCGCCTACCACGCCTGGGTGCTGGGCTGGCTGCGCAAGGAGTGGGAACTGCTGTGGGATTATGCCCAGGCCGATGAATCCGCCATCAACCACGCGGACCAGTGGTTTGCCCGCCTGACCGGCGCCACCGCTTACGGCGGCCCGTCACGCCATTATCACAACCTCGACCACCTGGTGCACGGCCTGTCCGAAATCCGCGCCTGGGCCGCCAACACCCGACCGGCCGCGCTGGACGTGGAGATCGTCAAGCAGGCGTTCTGGTTCCACGACGCCGAATACGGCCATGGCGGCGAACCCACCGTATTGAGCAACGAGGAAGCCAGCGCCCTGCTGTGGCTGGGCAGTGGCCTGGGTCAGGAAATGGCCGACGCTGCCGCGCTGATCCGCGCCACCGATCACTTCCAGGAAGCCGCCATCGACCATCGCCTGAAAGATGTGCTGCTGAGCGTGGACCTGGCCATCCTGGGCCAGGATGATGAGGTGTATCACAACTACGCGCAGGCGATCCGGCAGGAATACATCCACCTGCCGGACGACGAATACCGCCGCCAGCGCCGGGGCGCGCTGGCGCATCTATGCCGCAAGGCCGAGGCCGGCAAGCTGTTCGGCGATGCCTACTTTGCCGACCAGTACAACGCCCGCGCCATTGAGAACATGGAGCGGGAGATGGCGTTGCTGACTATTTAATCGGACTAGAACTTCACCCACAGGCGGCCGAAGTAGGATGCACCGTTCAGGCCAAACTGTACGCTCTCATACTTGAAGCCGTTGTCGGTCTGGTCCGGGTCCTGGGTGCTCGGCTTGGCGTTGAAGATGTTATTGCCGCCGAAGGTGAACTTCATGTCCTTGCTGATGTTGTAGGTGAAGCTCAGGTCGGCCGAAGTTTTCGACTCGTAGCGCTGGTTCGGTACGCCTTCAGCCGTGCCGCTGAAGGTGCCCAGGGTTTGCGGGCCGAAGTGAATGATGCGCAGATCGCTTTCCCAGGCGCCCAGGCCATAATTGAAGCCCAGCGTGAACTTCGAGCGCGGCGCGCCCTGCTCGATGTACAGCCGCTCTTTTTCCGACAGCAGCACGTCTTCAAAGCCGCGCAGCGAATCTGGGGCGTGGATGCCGGTCACTTCGGTCTTGCTGGCGTTGAGCGCCAGGAAGGTGTTCAGGCGGCCCTCTCCCAATGGCGTCTTGTGCGACGCGGTCAGGTCCAGGCCGCGGGTCTTGGTATCGACCGAGTTGACGAAGAACTGCGCTTCGCCCACGCCCAGCGCCGACAGGCGGTCCGCCAGCACCGGGTAGTTGCCCGAGTTGAAGCGGCCCGACAGCACGATGCGGTCCTTGATGGTGATCTGGTACAGGTCGGCCGTGAACGACAGCGCCTGGGTAGGCGTCCAGGTGGCGCCCAGCGTGAAGCTGGTCGATTTTTCTTCCTTCAGCTTCGGTATGCCGGCCGCATTGGCCACCACGCCGCCGTTAGGCGCCAGCACCACTTCTTTCGGCACGCCGCCGATAAAGTCGGTAAAGGTGGTGGACAGATGGCTTTGCTGCAGCGATGGCGCACGGAAGCCCGTGCTGGCCGAACCGCGCAGCAGCACCGTGTCGGTGGTGCGGATGCTGCCGGCCAGCTTGCCGGTCACGGTGGAGCCGAAATCGCTGAACTTTTCATAGCGTACGGCGGCCTGCGCCTTCACGCGGTCGGTGAAGTCGGCTTCGAGATCGAGGTAAGCGGCGCTGCTGTGGCGCTTGGCCGTGATGCGGTCGCCGGGCTGGAAGCCGGGGAAGCCCTGGCTGCCGGCGTTGCCGCCCACGCCCACGCCATCGGCGTCGATGTAGGAGCCGGCTTCACCGGAGAAAATCTTGAATTCTTCGCGGCGATATTCGGCGCCGAACGCCAAGTTCATACCCTTGCCCAGCACGCCGTCGTAATAGCGGCTCAGGTCGAGATTGGTGGTCATTTGCTGGAACGAGAAACCGCCGGCATCGAACTTGTCCGGGCTGATGCCGCGTCCACCATTGAGCAGATCGCGGTTGGCGATCGAGGCATTGATGGTGTTGCTGATGTCGTAGATCATCTTGTTGTAGCCATACGTCTGCGACAGGTCGGTATTCCACTCACCGAGCTGGATGCGATGGCCGAGGATGGCGGTACGGTCTTCGATCTCAGCGTTGATGAACGGTACAAAACCGTTCGGGTACATGGCCGCCGAGTTACGGCTTGGAATGTCGTCGGAGCCGAGGCCGCCACGGGCAAACGCTGCGCTCGAGCCGTCGCGCTTTTGCGCGCCGGCCGTGAAGTACAGGCGGCCGTTGCCGGTGGTGGGCAGTTCGCCGTTGGCGTACAGGGTCTGGCTCTCGGTCTTGGTGTCGCCGATGATGCGCGGGTTGTCCGGCTCGGCACGGTTGGAGCGGCCACGGTTCAGGTATTCGCCGGTCAGGGCCAGCGTGCCGCCATTACCGATGGCAAAGCCGCAGTAGGCCGAACCCATCCAGTTCTCGCCATCGCCGGCCGAGTACTGACTGTAGCCGGTAATCGCTTCGCAGCCTTTGGTCTTTTTCAGACTGATGTCCATCACGCCGGCAATTGCATCCGAGCCGTACTGGGCGGCGGCGCCGTCGCGCAGGATTTGCACGTCGCGGATCGCCAGCATCGGAATCGCGTTGAGGTCGGTGCCGGTATTGCCGCGATTGCGCGCGCCAAACAGGTTGACCAGCGCCGTGGTGTGGCGGCGCTTGCCATTGACCAGCACCAGCGTCTGGTCGGAGCCGAGGCCGCGCAGGGCGGCGGAGTCGACCAGGTCGGCGCCATCGGCGCCGCTCTGGCGCGTCGAGTTGAACGACGGCGAAATATTGGTCAGCGTCTGGG
>JBEVNE010000081.1:0-4403 GCA_040508275.1 Duganella sp. | reverse complement strand
TGGATGGCCCATTCCACCTGCTGGCTCCAGTGGCGCGCCGTCACCAGTATCGCCAGTTCGGTCAGACGCGTGCCGATGGCGCTGCGGTAGCGCAGGTATTCGCCCATGCGCTGGGCGGCCGCCATCAGTTCGGGACTTCTGATCAGGGGCACAAACGGCCCATACAGCGCGCCGCGCGGGCCGTCGATCACGGCTTGCGCCGCCACCTGCTGGCTGGCGCTCATCTGCGCAAACGGTATCGGTCCCAGGCGATCGCTCATGAAAATTGCTCCTCGTAACTTTTTTGTCCATGTTGCGGCATAGATCAACAGAAGACAAGTTAAACGCCGCTATCGTCTGCTGACGGTCACACCTCACACCACCCGCCCCTGCCAGAAAGGACCACCCATGAGTCACCTCATCCACCGCAACCTGCGTCGCAACCCGCCGCTGGCCGTCAATGCGTCCGGCCTGTATGTACAGGACAGCAGCGGCAAGCGTTACCTCGACGCCAGCGGCGGCGCCGCCGTATCGTCGCTGGGCCATGCCCATCCCGAGGTGCTGGCCGCCATGCACGCCCAGATCGACCGCAATGCCTACGCCCATACCGCTTTTTTCAGCTGCGAGGCAGCCGAACAACTGGCGGCCCGGTTGGCGGAAGACGCGCCGGGCGATCTCGATCATGTATACCTGGTGTCGGGAGGGTCGGAGGCGATGGAAACGGCGCTCAAGCTGGCGCGCCAGTACTACGTGGAAGCGGGCGAAGAACAGCGCAGCGTGTTCATCGCCCGGCGCCAGAGCTACCATGGCAATACGCTGGGGGCGCTGGCCATCGGCGGCAACGAGTGGCGCCGGCGGCCGTTTGCACCGCTGCTGATCGACGTGCCGCGCGTGGCGCCCTGCTTCGAGTACCGCTACCGGCCAGCCGATCAGAGCACCGAGGACTATACCGCCAGCCTGCTGGACGAACTGGAAGAAACCATTGTGGCGGCGGGACCGCAGCGCGTGATTGCCTTTTGCGCCGAAACCGTGGTGGGCGCCACCGCCGGCGCCGTGCCGCCCACGCCCGGCTATTTTCGCGGCGTGCGGCGCCTGTGCGACCGTTACGGCATTTTGTGGATTGCCGATGAAGTCATGTGCGGCATGGGCCGCACCGGTACCCTGTACGCGTTTGAACAGGAAGGCGCGCTGCCCGACCTTGTCGTGCTGGGCAAGGGGCTCGGCGCCGGCTACCAGCCCATCGGCGCGGTGCTGGCGCGCGCACCCATCGTCGACCGCCTGCGCGAGGGCAGCGGCGCCTTCCAGCATGGCCACACCTATATGGGCCACCCGGTGGCTGCGGCCGCCGCGCTGGCGGTGCAGCAGGTGATACAGCGCGAATGCCTGCTGGGCGCGGTGACGGTACGCGGCGCCACGCTGCGGCGCCTGCTGCGCGAGGCGCTGGGCGAGCATCCCTACGTGGGCGATATTCGCGGCCGTGGTTTGCTGGTGGGAGTGGAGCTGGTGCGCGATCGCGCCAGCAAGGCGCCGTTCGATCCGGCGCTGCGCCTGCATGCGGCGGTCAAGGAGCAGGCCATGGCGCGCGGCTTGATGGTGTACCCGATGGGCGGCACCATCGATGGCCTGCGCGGCGACCACATTTTGCTGGCGCCACCGTTTATCGCCACCGATGCGGACCTGGCGGAGATCACGGGAAGGCTGGTGGACGCGGTGACGCGGGCGGTGGCCAGTGTGCAGTAGAGTTAGCGCGCCTTCCAGGCGATGACTTCCTGCTGCTGCTCACCGAGGCCGGGAATGCCCAAACGCAGGGTGTCGCCTTTCTTGAGGAAGCGCTGCGGTTTGCGCGCCTGGCCCACGCCTGGCGGGGTGCCGGTGGCGATCACGTCGCCCGGCTCCAGCGTCATGAACTTCGACAGGTAGCTGATGATCTGCGCCACCGTGAAAATCATGGTGCGGGTATTCCCGGTCTGCATGCGCTTGCCGTTCAGCTCCAGGTACAGGTCGAGGTCCTGGACGTCGCCGATATTTTCGGGCGTGACCAGCCACGGGCCGACCGGGCCGAAGGTGTCGCAACCCTTGCCCTTGTCCCACTGCGTGCCTTTTTCGAGCTGGAAGGCGCGCTCGGACAGGTCGTTGACCACACAATAGCCAGCCACATACTTGAGCGCATCGGCTTCGCTGACATACTGCGCACGCGTGCCGATCACCACACCGAGTTCCACTTCCCAGTCCGTCTTTTTGGAGCCTTGCGGCAGCATGACCGGATCGTCCGGGCCATTCAGGCAGGTAATGGCCTTCATGAATACCACCGGTTCCTTCGGTGGCGGCATACCGATTTCAGCGGCGTGGTCCGAGTAATTGAGGCCGATGCCGATGAATTTGCCCACGCGCGCCACCGGCACGCCAAAGCGCGGCGTGCCGCGTACCAGCGGCAGCGATGCCGGGTCGATTTTTTCCAGCTTGCGCAGCGATTTGGGCGCCAGCGCCGCCGTGTCGATATCGTCGATCACATCGGCGAGCGAACGCAGCTTGCCCTCATCGTCGATCAAGCCTGGTTTTTCTTTGCCGGGACGGCCATAACGCACGAGTCGCATACTATTCCTTGGTTAAGATGTCGCCGCCATTTTAACCGTAGCGCTCCTGCCGCAGCCATTTGTTGGCGATGATCTTGGTGCCGCTGACCACCGGGGCGCCGCCGTGCAGGGTCTGGCGGTCCGGCTGGTGGTTGCTGTCGGTGTTGAGGAACCACAGGGCATTGCCTTTTTTGGGAAACACTTCGAGGCCCAGGCCTGGAAACACCGTGCCACCGCCCTGCTCCACGTCCGTCAGGTAGAGGATGAAGGTAGCCAGGCGCTGGCCGCCGCGCGTGAGGTGGTTGCGATGGCCGGGGCTGTCGGGGTCGAGCCAGTCGTAGTGGGGCCGGTATTCCTGGGTGCTGGCATATTTTTGCAGCTGGAACGGCTCGCCGCATTCGGCCGGCCAGTGCGCCAGGGCGGCCAGGCGCCGCTCGATGCGTTCGGCCACCTCGGCCTCGCCGCGGTTGATGAACGCCATGTCGCTGGTGCGGCCCTCGTGCACCACGCTGGCGCCATCCGCTTCGCCGGTGACGGTGGAGCGGGTGTAGCGGCTGCCGCAATGTTCGACGATGGCGTCGCATTCCTCGGTGCTCAGCACGTTGCCCAGCAAAATAATCTGCGGCTGCTGGAGCACGAACAGCACCTCCACCTCGCGGTCGGCGGTGGCAATGCGGTTGCGCGACGTGTCGAGATACGGCATGGCCTGCGGCGCCACGAATACGCTGTCGGCCGGCAGCGCCGTGCCGTCGGCGGCGGCCTGGCGGTGCAGCGCGGCGTCAATGGCGGCGCGCGCAACGGCCATCGGGTACTGGCCCGAGCGCGCCATGCTGTTGGCCATATCGAGCGCGCTGCAGCCGCGCGCCAGGTTATCCATGATCCAGTCCTGCCAGGTTTGCGGCAGTGCGTTCAAGGCAGCTAACGAGGGGGCGTGGGGGTCGGTCATCGCGTCGGTCATCACATCGGTCTCACATTAATGGGAACTGGTGGCGGGCTGATTTTCCATTCTACCGGAAGGTGCGCCATGTCTCCAACGCCGCCAGCCATACCAGGCCAGCCCCGGCGCCTGCAGCAGCACCAGCAGCGCAAACGCGCTCTGGTAAGCCTGCACCGGATACTGTAGCGCCGCGTTGGGGCGCCAGCAGCCCACCACCAGCCCGAAGCCGGCCTGCACCAAAAACGCTCCGAGGAAAATCAGCAGATTGAGACAGGTGGCAGCGCGCCCGGTCAGCCGTCCCGGCAGGCTTTGCGCCACCATCGTGTATTCGATGCCGGTCACCGTGCCAACCAGCATAAACAACACGGCCAATAAAGCGTAGCTGGGCCGCCAGTTGCAGACAAAACCCAGTTGTACCGCCATGAACAAGGCCACCCCCAGCGCCGCCACCCGCAGCGGCGAGACGCCATGGCGGCCGGCCCACTCGGTGATCATGCCCACCGCAATGGCGCCGAAGATCAGCGCCGCTATGCCCAGGTAGAGCAGATAGCTGACAGCATCGTCGGAATAGCCAGCCACGTCGCTGAGCCAGCGGCTGATCCACAATCCCTGGATGCCAAAAAATACCGTATGCGGTATCAGCACCAGCAGCACCGCTTCGCGAAACGCCGGATGGCGCATCACTTCGCCCAGCGCCGACGCCAATGCCTGGCGCTCGCTGGACGGCACCGGCGCGGACGGTGGCGCCAGCAGGCGTATCAATACGCCTGCCAGCAGCAGCGCCGCCGCCAGGCAGACGAACAGCGCGCGCCAGTCGAGGTAGTCGAGCGCCATGCGCATCGGCAGCGTGGCCGTGGCTGCGCCCAGTCCTCCCACGGCGATCAGGTAGCCCTGCACCGACGGCAGGCGCACCG
>JBEVNE010000022.1:0-8329 GCA_040508275.1 Duganella sp. | reverse complement strand
GCCGAGCTGGAAGCGGCCACCGCGCAGATCGGCTTCCCGTGCGTGATCAAGCCGGTCATGTCGTCGTCGGGCAAAGGCCAGTCGAAGATCGACAGCGCCGCCGAAGTCAAGGCGGCCTGGGACTATGCCGCCGCCGGCAGCCGGGTCGATTCAGGTCGCGTGATCGTCGAAGGCTTTATCGATTTCGACTACGAGATCACGCTGCTGACGGTGCGCTCGCTGGACGCCAACGGCCAGGTGATCACGCAGTTCTGCGACCCGATCGGCCACGTGCAGGTACAGGGCGACTACGTCGAATCGTGGCAGCCTTGCCGCATGGCCCCGCTGGCGCTGGAACGCGCGCGCGATATCGCCGCCAAGGTCACGGCTGACTTGGGCGGCCTGGGCCTGTTCGGCGTCGAGCTGTTCGTCAAGGACGAGCAGGTATGGTTCTCGGAAGTGAGCCCGCGCCCGCACGATACCGGCATGGTCACCATGGCCACCCAGGTGCAGAGCGAGTTTGAAATCCACGCGCGCGCCATCCTCGGCCTGCCGGTCAGCGTGGCGCTGCGCGCGCCCGGCGCTTCGGCCGTGATCTACGGCCAGCACGAAGCAGCCGGTATCGCCTTCGAAGGCGTGGCCGACGCGCTGCGCGTGCCAGGCGCCGACATCCGCCTGTTCGGCAAGCCGGAATCGTTTGCCCGCCGCCGCATGGGCGTGGCGCTGGCCGTGGCCGACGACGTCGACAGCGCCCGCGAGCGCGCCAAGCTCGCTGCCAGCAAGGTACGGCCGGTCCTCAAATAAGGGGCAGCAAGGGGCTGAACTACGTTATAGTGAGCGCAACAATGCGTTTCCTCGAGAGCGGCCATGCGTTCAGGACCCAATCCGGACTTTACTTCAACACCGACGTTTGAACCCGCGCTCGACCAGGGGCCATTCAGGAAGCACCATTCCGGCCCCGGGGCGCCATCCACCACCCAGCGCGGTCCACGCTCCGGTCACTGGCCCACCCTCAAAACCCTGCTGCTGCTGGCGCTGTGCTACGCGCTGGTGGCGCGCGCCAGCCTGCTGCTGGGCTTCGCCCATACCAACGCCACGCCGTTGTGGCCTCCTTCCGGCATCGCTTTTGCCGCCATCGTGTTGCTTGGCTATCGCGCCTGGCCGGCGATTGCGCTGGGCGCCGTCGCCGCCAACCTGCTGGCGTTTTACGGCAACGGCCTGGGCGTGAATCCCGGCCTGGTGCTGGCCTCGATGTCGATTGCAGCCGGCAATGTACTCGAAGCGCTGGCCGGCGCGTGGCTGATACGCCACTACACCGACACCTCGCAACCGCTCGGACAACTGCAAAACGTCTACAAGTTTGCCCTGATCGCCATGGTCATGTGCATCATCAGCGCCGGCATCGGCGCCAGCACGCTGGTGGTGGCCGGCCTGGCGCCGGCCGGTGCCTTTGGCACCGTGCTGCTGACCTGGTGGGTCGGCGACGCTGCCGGCGTGCTGCTGGTGGCGCCGGCCATCGTGATCTGGAGCCTGTATCCACGCCCCGTGCTGCACTGGCGCGGCGTGCTGGAGGCGCTGGCGTGGCTGGCGCTGCTGCTCGCCATGAGCAAGGCCATCTTCTTCCGCAGCTATGCCGGCGACGACTACCTCGGCTGGCTGCCCTACCTGTTCGTGCCTTGCGTGGCCTGGGCTGCTTACCGCTATGGCTTGCGCGGCGCCAGCGCCACCTGCCTGCTGGCCGCCGGCGCTGCGCTGCTGGCCACCATCAACGGCCTCGGTCCGTTTGTCGCCGGCACGTTGAACGACGCCCTGATCGCGCTCGACACCTTCGTGGTGCTGTGCAGCCTGATCGGCATGGTGCTGTGCGCCGACGCTGCCGAACGCAAGCGCCTGCAGGCCAGCTTGCTGCAACACAGCGCGGTGCAATGGGCCACGCTGCTGCTGGGCGTGGCGCTGACGGTGCTGGTCTGGCACCTGGTTACAGTAGGCACCGAGCGCCGCACGCGCGAACACTTTTATTCCGATAGCGGTGACATCGCCGAACGGATCGCGCGCCGCCTCTCGCTGTACGAATCGGGACTGCGCGCGGCGCAGGCGCTGTTCCAGGCCGAACAGCAACCGAGCCGTGCCCAGTGGCGCAGCTTTGCCGCCGGCATGGACCTGCAGCGCAACTTTCCCGGTGTGATGGGGCTCGGTTACGGCGCCATGGTCCGCAGCACCGAGCTTGCGGCGATGGAAGAACAGCTGCAGCGCGAAGGCTTTCCAGACTTTCGTGTCTGGAGCCGCAACCCCATGCCGGATAACGGCATGCATGTACCCGTGTACTACCTGGAGCCGTTCGTCGGCCGCAACGTGGTGGCCTTCGGCTACGACATGATGTCCGAACCGGTACGCCGCACCGCCCTGCTCAACGCCGCCCGCAACGGCCAGCCGGCGCTGACCGACCGGGTGGTGCTGATCCAGGACGAACACGGCGCCAGCCAGCCTGGCTTCCTGATGTATTTTCCCGTCTACCGCAAGCAGTCCGGCCTGGGGCCGAACGCCACGCCGGCGCAACGCATGGCGGCACTGCAAGGCTTTGCCTACAGTCCGATCCGCGCCGCCGACCTGATGCAAGGGCTGCTGGGCACCGGCGTGCACGATGTGCGGCTCGAGATTTTCGACGGCGACAGTACGGCGCCGGCGGCGCGCCTGTACAGCAGCGCCCCCGACCGCAGCGCCGCCGACCAGCTGCAATACCCGAATCCCTACCAGCGCGTGATGACGCTCGACCTGCTGCAGCACCGCTGGACGCTGCGCTTCAGTTCCCTGCCGGCGTTCGAGCGCTCGATCGACCGCCAGAAATCGCACATCGTGCTGCTGGCCGGAGTGATCATCAGCCTGCTGTTCTTCGGCGTGGTGCGCGCGCTGACGGCGCGCCATGTGTACGCCACCGGCCTGGCGCGCCAGATGACGGCTGCGCTGCGCACCTCGGAAGCATCGCTGATCGTCGCGCGCGACCAGGCCGAAGCGGCCAGCCGCGCCAAGAGCGAATTTGTCGCCAATATGAGCCACGAAATCCGCACCCCGCTCAACGCCGTGCTGGGCATGGCGCACTTGCTGGGCAATACCGGCCTGTCGCCGGAACAGGAGCGTTACGTCGGCATGATACGCTCGTCCGGCAATTCGCTGCTGGCCATCCTGAACGACGTGCTCGATTTCTCCAAGATCGAGGCCGGCCGCATGGAGCTGGAACCGGCGCCCTTCCAGCTGGCAGCCGTGCTGGAAGCGGTGGCCACCATCATGACCGTCAATTCCGGCGAAAAAGACCTGGAACTGTCGATCGGCGCCGGCACTGGCGTGCCGCAGCAACTGCTCGGCGACGGCCACCGGCTGCAACAGATCCTGGTCAACCTGGTCGGCAACGCCATCAAGTTTACGGAAAAAGGTGCGGTGTCGCTGGTGGTGCAGCAGTTGCCTGGGCCAGAACAGAGTACTGTGCTGCGTTTCACCGTGCGCGACAGCGGCATCGGCATCGCGCCCGAGCGGCAGGCGCAGTTGTTTGCGCCCTTCTCGCAGGCCGATGCCTCGATGACGCGGCGCTTTGGCGGCAGCGGTCTCGGGCTGGCGATTTCGCGCCGCCTGGCCGCGCTGATGGGCGGCGCCATCGACGTGCGCAGCACGCCTGGCGTGGGCAGCGAGTTTGTGCTGACCGTGCCGCTGCAGCAGATTGCTTCTGGCGCCGGAGCGCCTGCCATTGCCGGCGCAGCGGCGCTGCATTTGCTGGTGGTGGACGACCATGCTGAAAGCGCTGAACATCTGTGCCAGACCATCCGCTCGTGCGGCTGGCGCTGCGACAGCGTCACCTCCGGGCGCGAGGCGCTGGCGCAGCTGGCCAGTAGTCAGGCGAATGATCGGGCGCACTACGATGCCGTGCTGGTGGACTGGAATATGCCGGACATGGATGGCCTGCACACCATGCAGGCGCTGCGCGCTGCGGCCTTGCAGGCCGGCCGCGATGCGCTGCCGGTGGTGCTGATGGTGAATGCCTTCGGCCAGGGACGGCTGCTGCTGACGCCCGGAGCCCAGCAGGCCAGCGCCGTGCTGCTCAAGCCCGTGACGGCGCTGCGCCTGCACGAGGCCGTGCCGGGCGTGCTGGCGGCCGCATCGACACCCGCCGGCACGGCCGCAGTCGCAGCCGGCACGGGTGAACCGGAAGCGCCGTCCGGCGGCGTGCGCCTCGATGGCGCGCGCCTGCTGCTGGTGGAGGACAACCCGATCAACCAGCTGGTGGCGCGCAGCATGCTGGCCCACGCGGGCGCCCACATCGACACCGTCGACAACGGCCGCGCCGCCGTCGAGCTGCTGCGCAGCGACGCCCACCTGTACGACATGGTGCTGATGGACGTGCAAATGCCGGAAATGGACGGCTTTGAAGCCACCGCGCTGATCCGCAGCGAACTGCAACTGAGCTTGCCGGTGCTGGCGATGACGGCCGGCGTGCTGGCGTCCGAACGCGAGCAATGCATTGCCTCGGGCATGGACGACTTTATTGCAAAGCCGATTGATGTCGAGGATATGCTGCGCGCGATCGCCCGCCATCTGCCGGCGGCAGCGCGTGTGCGACCGCACGAACCGCCCCGGTCCTGAATGCGCCCACCAGCGTTGCCAACGCGCGCGCTTGCGCCTGCATCGAGGCGGCGGCTGCAGCGGCCTGCTCGACCAGCGCAGCGTTTTGCTGGGTGACGCCGTCCATCTCGCCAATGGCGATGCTGACCTGTTCGATACCTGCTTCCTGCTCGCTGCTGGCGGCGCTGATGGCCGCCATGATCACGGTCACTTCGCGCACGCTGGCTACCATGTCATCCATGGTAACGCCGGCGCGGCTGGCAAGCTCACCGCCATCGGCGATGCGGCGGGCCGATGTATCCACCAGCTGTTTGATCTCGCGCGCGGCGCCGGCTGAACGCTGTGCCAGATTGCGTACTTCGGCGGCCACCACTGCAAAGCCGCGTCCGTGCTCGCCGGCCCGTGCCGCCTCCACCGCCGCATTCAGGGCCAGGATGTTGGTCTGGAACGCGATGCTGTCGATCACCCCGGAAATGCCGGCAATCCTGTTGGCGTCGTCATGGATAGCGGCCATGGTGCGCACCACTTGCGACACTACCGCGCCGCCGTTTTCAGCCGCCTTCGACGCATTCACTGCCAGCGTGCTGGCATGCCGTGCATTGCTGCTGTTTTGCCGGACAGTTTCACTCAACTGCAGCATTGCCGAAGCGGTTTCCTGCAACGCCCCGGCCTGGTGTTCGGTGCGCCGCGACAGATCGCTATTACCGCTGGCTATTTCGCGCGAAGCGCCGTCGATCGCCTGGGCGCCATCGCGCACCTGGCCCACGGTGGCGGCCAGGCGCCGCGTCATCTCGCTCAAGGCATCAAACAACTGGCCAATCTCGTCGCGGCGGCCATGGGCAATGGCCACCTGCAGATCACCTGCCGCCACCTGCCCGGCCAGCGTCACCGCTTGCTGCAAGGGCTGCACCACGCTACGCGTCAGGCGCCAGGCCAGCAGCACGCCCAGCAGCAATGCGGTGGCGCCCAGGCCGATGAGCAGCAGGCGGCTGCCGTCAAACTGCCGGGCCGACGCCTGCGCCAGTGCAGCCGCCTCGCGCGTCTGATAGGCCAGCAGCAACTCCAGCGCATCCGTGTAAGCCTTGAATGCTGCCCCCAGGCGGTTATCGAGCAACTCGCCGACCTGTTCGATGCGGCCCATCTCCTTGAGCTTGAACAGCTCCGCACGCAGCGCCAGGTAGGTGGTCTTTTTCTCCGCAGCCGCGCCCAGCAAGGCAGCCTCCTCGCCCTCCGCCGGGATGGCGGCCAGCTTGCGCGAGATCAGCGCGGCCTGCTGCTCACCGGCGCGCAGCTGGGCCTGGAACAGGTCCGACACTTCCAGGCTGTCGCTGCGCGCAATCGAGACGGTGCGCAAGCCATTGAGTTCAGCCGCCGCCAGCAACTCGGAGGTGAGCTGCTGCCTGGCGAGCTTGTCGTGCACCAGGTGCGCAGTGGTGGTATTGGCCGACTGCAGCCGCCACAGCGAGATCGCCGACATGCAGGCCATGAGTAACAGCAGCGCTGCAAACGAGGCCCTCACGCGCATACCGGTGCTGAAGGCGGAGAATTGCGGAAGTTTCATATCAAGTTCCCTTGGGAAATTACAATTGCATAACAGATACGTTTTCAATATACCCAAGGATTGTGACGCGCCGATGACCGGCGCGCCTCATGATGAAACTGGATGAATGGTTCAGGCCACAGGCGTCAGCAGAGGCTGGCCGCTGAAATGGGCCAACAGATTATCGACCACCAGCTGGCCCATGGCGTGACGGGTTTCCACGGTCAGGCTGCCGACGTGGGGCGTGAGGACGACGTTATCGCGCTCGCGCAGCGCAGCCGGCACGCGCGGCTCGTCGGCGAACACGTCGAGCGCCGCCATGCCCAGCGTGCCGTCCTGGAGGGCGACTGCCAGCGCGGCTTCGTCCACCAGCGCGCCGCGCGAGATATTGACCAGCGTGCCGTCCGCGCCCAGCGCCGCCATCACTTCGGCGTTGATGGCGTTGCGGGTGGCCGGATTGGCCGGCGCGCATACCACCAGGTAGTCGCTGGCCTGCGCCAGCGCCAGCAGCGAAGGCGCGCGCGGTGCGCTGGCGTTATCGATGGCGCGCGGCTGGAAATACTGTACTTCCATGCCAAACGCCCTGGCACGCTGCGCAACCGCCTGGCCGATACGGCCAAACCCGAACACACCGCAGGTTTTACCGCGCAAAGCGCGGGTGGGCGCCAGCGGCTGGCCGGCCTCCCAGGCGCCGCTGCGCACGTAGCGGTCCAGCGCCGGCAAACGCCGTGCCGCCGCCAGCAATAGCGTCAGTGCCTGGTCGGCCACGTCTTCGGTCAGCACATCGGGCGTATTGGTGACGGCCAGCGCACGCGCACGGGTGGCCTCAAGCGGCACTGCATCGAGACCGATGCCGTTGATCGCCACCATTTCCAGCGCCGGCAACTGCTCGAGCAGCGCCACCGACACGCCGAGTGCGGCCGTGGTCAGTACCGCGCGCACGCCCGGCGCCACCGAAGCGATGTAGGCCGCACGTTCGGCGGCTGGCTGGCGCCACACATGGTGGCAGTGAAAATGCTGGTCCAGCTGCGCCATTACGGCGGCGGAGGGGCTGGCGGCAATCACCAGGACTTCAGGTTTCATATCGGCTTCCATGTGTTGTAAAGAACGGTAACGATTGTACTGGCGGTGGTGATTTCACGCTGGTACGCGTGGACTTTCGCGCCGCGATTACGTATCCTCGTTATTACTTCCCGGAGCGTGCACGCACTTGACTACACAGCCCAGATCAACGCCCGACCACCTGGCTTCCCTGCACCGGCAGCTGCACGCCGCCGTTCGGGCGGCGGCGCTGGCATGGATTTGGGTGTTTGCGGTGACTTGCGTTTTTGTTGGAACACTGGTCGCCAGCGGTCCGGCCCACGCCGGCCAGGAGCGCTGGGACAAACTTGCCACGCCGCTGTTCCAGCACCTGGGCCTAGACCAGGGCTTGCCGCATCCGGTCGGCATGGCGCTGGCGCAGGATGGTGACGGCTATATCTGGATCGGCACCCAGAGCGGCCTGGCGCGCTGGGATGGCTACCAGGTGCGCAGCTTCAGCCACAACGCCGCGCTCTCCACTTCCCTCCCCGGCGACTTTATTCAAACCCTGCATGTCGATCACGCCGGCCGCCTGTGGGTGGGCAGCGCTGCCGCCGGCCTGGCACTGTATGACAAGCGCAAGGAGCATTTCGTCCGCCCGCACGAGGAATTGAGCAGGGGCGCCATCAACGCGATTGCCAGCGACAGCAAGGGCAATCTGTGGGTCGGCACGCCGGCGGCGCTCAAGTTCTATGATGCTGCAGCTGGCACGGTCAGCAGCTACACCCACGAAAACAGTCCCGGTCTTCCCGATAACCAGATTCGTGCGCTGCTGTTTGACCGTACCGGCAACCTGTGGATCGGCACCGGCAAGGGCCTGGCGCGCCTGCGCCCGGGTGGCGCCATCGCCACCGTGCCGGTAGTCACCGGCGCCGAGGGACAATGGCAGGACGCGGTGCTGGCGCTGGCCGAGAACCGGCAGGGCCAGATCGGCTTTGCCACGCATAAAAGCGGTGTGGGCATGGCCGACCCGCAGCGTGACAGCGCGCGTCTGCTGGCGCTCACCGGGGTGCGCGACATGGATGCACACATGGTGCTGGCGCTGGCTGAAATCGCCCCTCAGCGCTGGTGGGCCACCACCTATGGCGGCGGCATCGTCGAATATCACACCGATGGCAGCCG
>JBEVNE010000425.1:0-31913 GCA_040508275.1 Duganella sp. | reverse complement strand
GTCTACACCCTCGACGTTGTCACCGATTGCGCCGTTGGCGCCATTGGCACGGTGTAGCGCCATGGCCTGCCATTGCGCCGCCTGTGCCGAAGTGGGCGAGGACGAAGACGAAGCGAAGCCGCCGTCGCCGCGGCTGATGTAGCCGCTGACTTCGTTTTGTACCTGCTGAAATGTTGACGAAAAAGCGCCGCTCGACACGGGCGCGCCAAAACCGGCCGTGGGCCGGGTGGCGCTGACGTTCGACAGCGCGGCGCTGGTCGCCTGAGTGCTGAATACGGGGTTAAATTGGCGCATAAATATGTTCCTCGCCATGCAGAACGCGCTGCATGATGCTGTGCTGTTCGACCAGCAAGTCGGCATTGCGCTTGCTCAGGCGTTTGCATTCAAGCACCATGCCTTCCAGCGTCTGCCAGTCAGCCTGTATTTTCTCGCGTGCAGCATCTTTCAGCAAGGCAAATGCCTGCGCCATGGTGGCTTCCGGCCCATTCAGGCGTTGCGCTAGCGCAACGCGCTGCAGACGGCGGGCGTTGGCCTGGTCCACCAGCGTGCTGATCTGGTCGGCCACCTCGGCCAGGCGCGGCCCCTGGTGGCGCACGGCGGCGTCGAACTGCTGTTCGAGCAAAACGGTGAGGGTCGTATAGGCTTGCAAGTCTTCGGCGATGCCGGCCAGCAGGGCGCGCATGGCGTCCTGGCGCGTCTGCTGGCCCGCTGCCGGTTGGGCTGCCGGTTGGGCAGCCGGAGTGGCGGCAGCGGTCACTGCTCGGCTCCGTGGAAGCGCTGGATCAATCCGGCCAGCTTGGCCGGATCAAACGGCAGCTCGCCCTTGGCCAGGGCGTCGCGCAGCATGTCCACCTTGGCCTGGTCGATCTCGGGCATGGCGGCCATGGCCTGCAGCGCCGGTTGCATCACTGCCGACTGCAGCGGCGCCGGCGCTGACTGCGCCACTGGCGCCTCAGCCGCCTCGACTGGGGCCGGTTCGGCCACGCGCTGGACGGCCAGCCCGTCCGGGGTCGATGTCGTGATTCTCATACGGGTGCCTCTGGTTGGCTTGGTTTGCATAACGGTATTGTACTCAATGATCTGACGGGCTGGCCTTTTACGCGGTTCGATGTCTGCTGGTGCTGCCTATGGCTTGCCGCCCACGCCCAGCGACTCACGCAACTGCTGCAGCAAGGTCGGGTCGGGCAGGGCGGTCTTGACCTGCTCGGTCAGCGGCACGGTATGGTCGGGCATGCCGAACATCGAAGCAATGGTTTTGGCCTGGGCAGTGGTAAGGATCAGCAATTCGATGCGGCGGTTGAGGCCGGCATCGGCGCGCTTGACGTCGAGCGGTGCACGGTCGGCCATGCCCACCACCTGCAACACCGATTCCGGGTTCATGCTGCCGGCCAGCAGTTGCGCCCGGGCCGACATGGCGCGGTTGGCCGACAGCGTCCAGTTGGAAAACGCGGCGTAGCTGGTATCTGCATACTGGAGCGAGTCGGTATGGCCGACGATCAGCATCTGGTTTTCCATGCGTGCGAACAGCGGTCCCATCTTGCGCAGCAGCGCGCGGAACTTGTCGGTCGGCACGGCGCTGCCGCGCACGAACATGCCTTGCTTGTCAGTGTCGTGCAACATCACGCGCAAACCATAGGGCGTGACCACGGCATCGAGGTTGGCCGTGAGGCCAAACTCGTCGCTCATCCTGGTCAGCGTCTTGGACAGCTTGCGCAAGTCTTCCGGCGTTTCGTACTTGACCTTTTCCGGCTTGATTTCCGAGGCCGGCTCGCCATTGCCCTGGCCGACTTCACCGGTGGCGCGCTTGTCGCCCGGGTCATCGGTGCTGCCGGTTTCCGGCATCGGGTAGCGGTCGATCAGGCTGCCGCGCGGTCCACCGACCTGCTCGGGCATCACGCCCTTGCCCTGGTCGGTCTTGGCGCCGTCCGATTCGGTCATGACCTGTTCCAGCGCCTCGGTATTGCGCGCTGCAATCAGCCACAGCACCAGGAACAGACACATCAGCGCCAGGCAGAAGTCGGCAAACGCTACCTTCCAGGCGCCGCCGTGGTCGTCGTGCTTGTGCTTGCCGCCACCGCGCTTGACGATGGTCTGGTCATGGCCCTTCTCATGCGGCTTTAGCACCACGGCCTCCTTTGCTGTTGCCAGCAGGTTCGCTGTCGCGGCCTTCGAGGTCGTTGATCCAGCGTTCCAGCTGGGCGAAGCTCGGCTTGATGTTCAGCGGCACCAGGCGGCGGCCGGAGTCGATCGCCAGCAGCGCCGGCTTGCCGGCCACGTGGGTCACCAGCACCACCTTGACGGTTTCCTTGTTGGACGCTTCCTGGTTGACCAGCTGTTTCATCATGTTGCAGAGCGGATCGATCAGGCCGTAGCACAGGAAAATACCGATGAAGGTACCGACCATGGCGGCGCCGACGTTTTCCGCGATTTCGCCCGAGGTCGCGCCCTGGCTGACGGTACTCATGGTGATCACGATACCGAGCACGGCGGCCAGAATGCCGAAGCCCGGCATCGCTTCACCGATCTTGCCCAGCGATTTGGCAGGTTGTTCGAGCTCGGTGTGCAGCGCTTCCAGTTCCTGGTCCAGCACGCCTTCAAGTTCGTGCGCATTGATCTTGCCCATGGCCATCAGACGGAAGTTATCGACGATGAAGGCCAGCAGTTTCGGTTCTTCCAGCACGCGCGGGTAGCGCTGGAACAGCGGGCTGTCCTTCGGTGCTTCAACGTGGGCGTCCAGTGCTTTCAGGCCGCCGGCTGCCAGTTGCAGCAGTTCGTACATCAGCAGCAGCAATTGGCGCTGGAATTCCGAATCGTATTTTTTGCGGATGACGATCTTCTTGATCTGGGTGGCCAGTTCCTTGAGCACGTGGTTGGGGTTGCCCAGCACTAGCGCGCCAAGACCGGCGCCGCCGATCACCACCAGTTCGAGCGGGTGCCAGATCTGGTGAAACGTGCCGCCCATCAGGGCAAAGCCACCGAACACGCTGCCTAAAATGATGAGGATGCCAACTAGTTGCTGCATGATTATTCGCCTTTCCGCGTCATGATTCTGGATTTCTCGGGTGTTACGGTAGGCGCCCTCAGGCGTGCTGCAGTACCGCTTTCATCTTGTTCAGCGCCGCCTTGTTGAGCTGGCAGACGCGGGCGTCGGTCAAGTCCAGCACGGCGGCGATTTCCTTGTAGCTCAGTTCGAACTCGTAATACATCTGCACCACCCGCTGTTCGCGTTCATCGAGGCTGCGCAAAGCCTGTTCCAGGCTGCGCCGCACCATCAACTGTTCTTCCGGCCCGGGCGCGCTGTCCTGGCCGACGGTTTCCTGCAATACCTCGTCGAAACTGGCGATCAGCTCGGCATTTTCATCGAGCTGGTAAGCCTGGTATTCCTCGGCCGTCAGGTTCAGCCCGCTCATGATTTCCTGTTCGCTGGGCTCATGTCCGAGCTTGCGGGTCAGGGCGCGCACGGCGTCGCGCAGCTTATGGCTTTGCTGGCGTACGGCGCGCGGACGCCAGTCCTGGCGGCGCAATTCATCGAGAATGGCGCCGCGCACGCGCAGGCTGGCGTAGCTGCCGAAATTGGTGTCCGGCTCGCCATAGCGGCGCAGCGCTTCCAGCAAACCCATCAGGCCAATCTGCTCCATGTCATCGCGGTCGATGGCTCCCGCCACCTGCGAATTCAACTGGCGCACGATGCGCTTGACCAGCGGCGCGTACGCCAGCAAAAACTTTTGCTCGTCGGCAGGGCTATGCACGGGCGGCGCGCCGCTGCCATAGGCCTCGCCATACGTGTCGCCCATCGCGTAGGTGCCAGCGCTTTGCTCTACATAGGCCATGCCCGCTCCACTGGTGTTCATGCTGGCGCCTGTCTACTCAATGATGAGCTTGCCGATCATGACATCGCCGAACGGTTTTTCCCGTTCATCTTTTTCGTACTGTTCATCAAAAGCCTTGTTCAGTGCTTCGGCAAACTGGTCGATGGTCATGCTGCGCGCGGTATCGACGGGCAGTTGCGACAGTGTGCGCACGGCCACGCTGCGCAGCAGCGGTACCTGTTCCTTGGCTTCCTTCTCCAGCTTGGTATCGGTGGTGATCACCAGGTCGGCCGACATATAGTGCGCCTTGGCGCCTTCCTGGGTAGGACGCAGCATGATGATGACCTTGTCCACCGTCAGGTACTTGGGCGGCAGTGCATCCTTCTCTTTTTTCTCTTTCTTGGCTACTTTCTTCTTGTCCGACTTGCCGTCTTCGCTTTCGGCCGCGTGCGCTTCGCCTTTCGACATATACCAGACCGCACCGCCTGCGATGGCGCCGCCGACGACCACGGCCAGCACCACGGCAATGATTAATTTCATATTCTTCATCTACCGGTTACTCCTGGTGATTCATGGCAAAGGTGGACAGCGTGTCGTCCTCGGACAACGCCCGGCCTGGCGTGCGCTGCTGGTCCTGCTCGCGCTGCTGGCGGCCACCGTCGGCCTGGGCCTGTCCTTGCGATTGTGCCTGGGAGCGGGCCGACGATACCGTTACCGCAACCTCGCTGAACTGGCGGTTCGACAGGTCCTGACGCACGCTGTCGCCGATGGTGTTGAGCTGGCGCAGCACTTCACTGTTGTTGGCAGACAAATTTACCTGCAGCGCGCCGGCGCTGTGGCGGATTGAAATTTCAATGCTGCCCATATTCGGCGGTTCCAGGCGGATCAGCGCGTGGTCGTTATTACGCTGCAGATTGAGCTGCAGGCGGTCGCCGAGGGCTTCGCGCAGCGGTTGCTGCCATTGCTCGGGCGTGCCGGCCAGCTTGACCACGGCGCTGGCGTTGCCATTGCCGGCTGCCGGGGCGGCGGCCAGCGCAGGCTGTGCCACCGTGGCGCTGCCGTTGAGGCTGGCGTTGGCGCGGCTGTCTTCCTTGCTGCCGGTGGTCGTGGCCGAGCTTGCCGGCGTTGCTGCGGCAGTCCGCGCTGCATCAACGCCAGCAGTGCTCTCCGGTAGCGGACGCGCGGCGACGCGCTCCGATACCGGCGCTGCCGGTACCGGTGTCGGCGCCACTGCGGGTGCGGCGACGGGCGTTGCAGTCGGGGCTGCCTGTATCTGTGCTGTATCGGCCTTGCTGCTGCTTGCTACGCCAGCCTGCTGCGCCAGCACGGCGTGAGCAGGTGCAGGGTTGATGGTCACCGCTACTGCGGCTGTTGCTACGGTTGCTGCTGCCTGGGCTTGCTTGTTGTTTTCGCTGTCGGCCGGCGTGGCGAGCGCTGTCAACTGGCTGCTGACAGGGTTGCCGGGCTGGGCAGAAGCACCGGTGTCGGTGATGGCATGCACGGCCACGCCGGCCGCCGCCAGGTTCAGGCGCGTGGGCGCAACACTGAGAGTCGATACCGCGCTCACTGCCTCGGTGCTGTCTTGACGGGCGGCGCTGTTGCCGTCGGCTTCGAGCGGCGCAGGAACGGCGGCCACTACTGGCGCAGGCGCGGCCAGTACCGCTGCCGCCAGGGGGGGCTGGGCTGGGGGGGCGTGGGCGGCAGCGGCGATATCGGCTGCCGGCACGGTGTTGGCGGTGCTGCCGGCATCGACGCTGGTGTCGGCATCGTCTTCGACAGCCTGGCCGAGCAGCTGCGCAAACCGCGGGTTGGTGGCGCCGGTAGCATTCTGCTGGTTGGTGGCGCCTGCCTTTTCTCTGCTGGCAGCGCCGCTGGTGCTGGTATTGGTGGCGCTGTTGCTATTGCTGCTGTTGGCATTGCGCAGCTGTACCGGCGTCTTGCCAGCGGCGTTTACGTTGATGCCGTTGCTGCGGCTGTCGGTGTTGCGGTTGTCCGTGGCGCTCGTATCTGCGCGGCGCGGGCGTGCGCCATCGTCGCTGACGCGGCTGGCGGCAATCGGTGCGCCGGGCAAGGCAAGCGCAGCAGCGCCGGCGTTGGATATATTCATGGTCATGCTAAATTCCGTTCTCTGCGAGTTCGCTATCGAGGGCATACGCCATCCAGCCCTCTTTGTTTGCCTGCATATCGTTGATCTTGCGTCCGATGTCGATGGTGGCAAGATCGCAACGGCGGGCGGCTTCCTGGTGCATCCGGTGCAGGGCGGACAGTGCCGCCTGTTCAGCGCTGCTCCAGGCGCCCTGCGCCGCCATCTGCGGCAAGGTCGATGCAATCAGCGTGTTCAGCGCTGCCAGCATCTTCCAGTCTTCGGCTGCTGTCGCGGCGTTCATTTTCTGCGCCAGCGACAGCAAAGTACGTTGTCTATCCATTGTTCTTGGCCTGTACGCCGAGCCAGCCTTTTTTGATCGTGGTCAGCAGGGTAGTCACTTCATCAATGATGGCCGGATCGAGCTTGACGCCAGCCGTGTAGAGGCGGCCGGCGCAATAGTCGTACAGGTTGCCGAGGTTTTTCACGACCTCGCCGCCGTTATCGAAGTCAAGCGAGCTCGACAGGCCATTGATGATGTCGGTGCATTTATTCAGGCTGTGCGCCTTGAGTTCATAGCGCTTGCCGACCAGGTGGCCGCGGGCACGCGCCAGTTCTTCCAGCAAGCCGTCGGTCAGTACCAGTACCAGGTCGACCGGCGAGGCGCGGGCGACCTGGGCGTCCAGGTTGGTAGCGTGGTAACTGCTATAGGCTTCGTGGTTCAGCATGGGGTTCACCGTACAGGGTAAAGGGCCGGGGCCCGGGTTAAGCTCAGTTGTTGTTGCTGTTACTGGAGAACATGGCGGTGAACAGGGCTGAGGTATTGTTCATCGATGACTGCAGTTGCTGCAACGTTGTAAATTGGGTCAGGTAGCGCTTGTAGGCGCTGTCGTACTGGGTGTCCAGCGTCGCCAGGCGTGCGGTGATACTGGCTGCCTGACGGGTGCTGGCATCCTTGCGGGCGTTGAGGGTGCCGTTGGTGCTATTGGTCCAGGCATCGACTACCTTGTTGAGCGCGCCAAGCACACCGGACTCGTTGGAACCGATCGACGAAGCCCGGCCAAACAGTTTGTCGATGGCCTCGGGATTGGCGGCGACGCTGCGCGTCAGGCGTGCCGTGTCGAGCGACAGCGTGCCGTCGCGGTTGCCGGTAACGCCGAAGCTTACCAGCGAATTATTGCCGGTGGCGGCGCGCAGCGTGCTGTCGATCTTGTTGCGCAGCGCCTGGATCGCCGAGTCGCTGCTGAGCGCACCAGCGGCCACGCCGGTGGCCGGGTCGCCCACCGAGGCCACCGATTTGAACACGCCCAGCAGGGTGTTATAGGCGGTGACGAAGCTTTGCACATTGGCTGCGGTGGCACTGTTGTCGGGCGCAACTTTGAGCGTCAGCGGGTTGTCACTTGGCGCCTGTGCCTGGTTGATGGTGAAACTCACATCATCAATCACGTTGAAGGTGTTGGTGGCTTGCTGGATCAGGGTGCCGGTTTTTCCGCCCAGCCAGACTTTGGCATCGGCCGCTGCCGTCAGCACGGTTTGCGTCTTGACGTCGGGTGCGATATTCAGATCGTCATCCTGGAACGCCATTTCCTTGACGCCGGCGTTGAAACCTGTCTTGGTCGAGGTCAGCACCAGCTTGGTGGCGCCATTGACAGTGACAGTCGAGGCGGTGACCTGCGAATTGTTGCTGGCCGAGGCATTGATCGCCGCGGCGATTTCCTTGGCGCTCAGGCCGTTGCCATCGGTGTCGGCATTGGCCAGCGACACCTGGAAGGTCGAGTTGTCCTGCAGGGTGATGTTCATCACGCCCGTGTTGGGCACGCTGGCATCGGGAATGTCGTACGAGGTCTGGCCGGCTGTCGCCAGTTGTTCGACATAGAAGGAATAGGTGCCGGCCGCCGCCTTCGACGTGGCGGTGGCGGTGGCCACGGCGGTATTGCTGAACGTCGCCGAGGTGGCGCTGATGGTTTTGGTGCCGCTGGTCAGCGAGGACAGCGAAGACTGGAACGCGCTCAGCGCCGAGCCCAGCGTGGTCAGGGCGGCGTTGGTAGCCTTGTTGGTGGCTGATTGCGAGTTGAGCAGGGCACGGCTCTTGGCGACGGACGTAGTGGCCAAGCCGGTGGCCGTTGGAATCGGATCGTAAGTTGGGGCGGTGATTGCCATGTTCGTGCTCCTGGAAAGGATGGATGAAGTGTACCCTGATACAAGGCGACCCTAATCGTTTCCTTATGAAAAGATTTTCAATTTTTTTTGGGTGTTGCGCGGACGTCGCACCCGGCGTTGCCATTCAGGCAGCGCTATTTTTGACCGCGCCACCATGCTTGCGTTGCCAGTTCATCATGTTGCTTGCGTTCTTTGGCATGTTGTTCTTTCAGTAGCACGCGTTGTTCCTTGTCCAGCACCTTGCCCAGCACCTCGCGCTTGGCCCAGGCGGCGGTCAGCGCCTTTTGCGCTACCGCCATGTCGGCTTCGTGCAGATGCAGGTCGAGCCGGTGACTGTCGGCCATGACCATCACGGCCTGCTTGTAGTCGCCGCAGTTGCCGGCCAGGGCAGGGTGCAGGCTGCCGCTGGCGCCGCTGTTCACGTACAGGCCGGTCAGGCGCTCGAGATTCTTCTGGTAGCGCTCGCGGACGTTGGCCTTTTCCGCCATCTCGGTCTGCAGCCGTTCCAGTTCGGTATTGCGCAGGGCCACCAGGGTGGTCAGGTTACGGATGTTGTGCTGGCTCATGTCATTAACTTCTCAAGTTGGTTGACACAGGGATCGTAGGGCGCTTCTTCCTTGGTGCCCTGGCAGAGGAATTGCTCTACCCGGGGGTGCAGCATGACAGCCTTGTCCGTTACCGGATCGGCGCCCGGCACATAGGCGCCGAGCGGGATCAGGTCGCGCACGCGGTCGTGGCGCGCCATGCTGGCCTTGAGCGCGCGCGCCGCCAGCATGTGCTCCTGCGTGATCACCTGGGCCATGCAGCGGCTGATCGACTGGCCGATATCGATGGCCGGGTAGTGGCCGCGCTCGGCCAGTTCGCGCGTCAGCACGATATGGCCGTCGAGAATCGCGCGGGCGGTATCGACCACCGGGTCCTGCTGGTCGTCGCCTTCGGCCAGCACGGTGTAGATGGCGCTCATGCTGCCTTCCGGGTTTTCGCCATTGCCGGCCGATTCCACCAGCTGCGGCAGATTGGAAAACACCGACGGCGGATAACCCTTGGTAGCTGGCGGCTCACCGAGCGCCAGCGCTACTTCGCGCAGCGCCATGGCGTAGCGCGTCAGCGAATCGACCAGCAGCAGCACGTTTTTGCCCTGGTCGCGGTAATGCGCCGCAATCGAGTGGCACAGTTCGGTCGCCATGATGCGCATCAGCGGGCTTTCGTCGGCCGGGGCGATCACCAGCACGGCTTTTTCCAGGCCATCCTTGCCCAGCGACATATCGACAAATTCGCGCACCTCGCGCGAACGTTCGCCGATCAGGCCGACCACCACCACGTCGGCCACGGTTTGCCGCGTCATCAGGCCCAGCAGTACGGATTTACCGACGCCGGAACCGGCCATCAGGCCGACGCGCTGGCCCTGGCCCAGTGTCAGCATGGCGTTGATTGCGCGCACGCCGACATCGAGCGGTTCGGTGACCGGCTTTTTGCGCAACGGATGCACGCGCGGCGGCTGTGCTTCGAGCGGATAATCGCCGCCCAGCTTGCCGAGACCGTCGATCGGCTCGCCAAGGCCGTTGACCATGCGTCCGAGCCAGCCGGAACCGATCTGCAGCGTGGTCTTGTCGGGCGAGGGCAGCACGCGCGCGCCGGTGGTCAGACCGATGGCCTTTTTGAATGGCATCAGGTACGACACCTTGTCGCGGAAACCCACCACTTGCGCATCGAGCCAGTCGCCGCTGACTGTCTCAATCTGGCAACGCTGACCGGTGTGCAGCGGGCACCCAACCGCCTCGAGCAGCAAACCGGAAGCGCCCACCAGGCGACCCGTCGGGGTCGCCATGGGAACACTGCCCAGTTCCAGATTGCGCAAGGCGTCAGCGATCACTCTTCGATCTCCGTTTCATCGCCGCCATCGGCGGCCTGCAACTGATTATCGACCTGTTCCATGACGGCAGCAAGACGTTGATGGCAGCCGGCATCGACTTCATTATCGCCAGCCTTGATGCGGCATTCGCCCACTTCGAGGCGGGCGTCGGCGATCAGGTTCCAGCGCTTGGAGCGTTTTGGATCGAGCTCGACAATACGTTTCAGTTCTTCCGGGTTCAGGTAGACATCGATGTCTTCGCGCGTCGGCGGCATCGAGGCCAGGGTTTCTTCAACCAGGGACATCAGTTGCACCGGTTGCAAGGCCAGCTCGGCGCGGATCACCTGGCGCGCCACCTTGGCCACCAGGTCCACCACTTCCTTGCGTTGCGCCGAGCGGTAGTCGGAACGCAGCTTTTTCAGGCTTTTCAGCATGGCGTCCACGGGACGCGCCATCTGATCGTAGGCGACCAGGGTTTCATGGCGGCCTTCTTCGCGGCCCTGCTGCTGGCCGGCGCTACGGCCGGCTTCGTAGCCGTCTTCCTGGCCGCGCGCCAGGCCGATTTCGTAACCGTCGCGCTGGCCCTGTTCAAAGCCCTCGGTGACCGAGGCCGCCCACTGGGCGCCGCCGTCGCCGCCATGCGACTGGCCATTGGCGGCAGCGCGCTGCTGCGCCATGTTGGTGAACTGGGCCAGCGGCGGGAAGCGGTAGGCGCGGAACTGCTTCATTCCACCACCTGTTCGGCAAACAGCTGGATCTCGACTTCACCGTTATCGGCCAGCGCCTTGACGGTGTTCATGATTTCCTGGCGGGTTTGCTCGATACGCGACATCGGCATCGGACCGGCGCGGCGCATCATGTCCTCGAAGGCCTGGGCCTGGCGTTTCGGCATGGTTTTCAAAATCGCATCGCGGATCGAAATTTCCGCGCCCTTGAGGGCAATCGCCCACTGTTCGAGCGGCACTTCCTCGATGATGCGGGTAATCGATGCCTCGGACTGGTTGCCCAGGATGAGGAAGTCGTACATCGACAGCTCGATCTTGGAGACCACCTCGGGATCGTGGGCGCGCAGCAGTTCGACCATCTGCGCGCGGTTGCCTGGCAGACGGTTGAGAATTTCGGCGGTCTGGCGGATGCCTTCGACGCTGGTGCTTTGCAGATCGAACGAGCTCAGGCAACGTACCACGAGTTCATCGAGCTCCTGCAGCAGGTCGCGGTCGATTTCATCGAGGCGCGCCAGGTTCAGCAGCACCAGGTCGCGGCCTTCCTGGGGCAGGGCATCGATGATCTGGCCGGCCAGCGCCGGCGGCAGAAACGCCAGGAACACGGCCTGCATCTGCACGTGCTCGTTGGAGATGTACTCGGCCAGCCACTTCGGCGAGGCCCACTGCAGGCGCGCCATTTTCGGGCGCAGCTCATCGCCGTAGATATTGTTCAGTACCGTGTTGGCCAAGTCCGTCCCCAGCGCCAGGTCGAGCGAGCGCTTGAGGTAGCTGCGCGAGGCGCCGTGCACGCCCGATTGTTCGCGGTAGTCGTCGAAGAAGGTCTGCATCGCGGTCTTGACCGATTCCACCTTGATGCCGCTCATGCGCGACATCACCTGAGTGACTTCGATCAGCTCTTCGCGCGACAGGCAGCGCAGCACGGCAGCTGCCGGTTCCTCGCCTATGCTCAGCAGCACGATGGCGGCCTGCTCGACGGGCGTCAGCTTGGTCGGGACGGCGTAGTCGCCGTCATCCTGGTCATTATTGAGTTCGGCCATTTTTCTGCATCCATTGTTTGACGACTTCGGCTACGCGTTCCGGTTCCTTGGCGGCCAGTACTTTCAAGTGATCGACCATCACATCAACGGCCGAGCCCGGTGGTGGCAGATCGTAGTTTTCCAGCAGTGGCACCATGGTTTCCGGGTGGCCGCTGGTGTTGCCACCAGCCAGGGCCGCAGCGCCGCCCGCGCCCGGCAGTGCCGGTGCACCGGCCACCCCTGGCAAGGCCGGGGTGGCGCCGTTGGCATCCTTGCCATCCTTGGCTGCCGCCACGGCGGCGGCTTCGGCGGCGCGGCGTTCGCTGGCGGTGCGGGCGCGGTCCTGTGGTTCGGGAGCAAAGCGGGTGGTGATCAGGCGCATCAGCGGACGCAGGATCAGCAGGTAGCCGAGCAGGATGCCAATGCCGTAAATCACGTAGGAGCTGATATCGACGACGTTATCGCGTTCCTGCCACCATGGCACGACCGCTGCCTTGGGCGGGAAGTTCATGGCCGACACCACCAGCTGGTCGCCACGCTCGGCATTGATGCCGAGGCCGTTGCGCAGGAGCTTGTCGATGTTGGCAATTTCAGCCGCGCTCCAGCCCGACGCCGGCGTGGGGGCGGCCGCCTGCGCCAGCACCACGGCCACGCTGAGTTTCTCCAGGCGGCCACGGCTGCGCTTGGTCTGGGTAATGCTGCGGTCGTACGCATACTGGCGCGTGGTGGCGTTCTTGCGCGCCGTGCCTTCATTCGGATTGGCCGGATCGGCGGCCGGCTGGCCAGCCTGGGCCGGATTGGGATTGGCCGGCGGTGGGCGGTTCGACAGCGTGCCCGGCACGCCCATGGCGATACGGTTGCGGTCCTGCTCTTCGCGCATCGCCTCGCTGGTCACCTTGGGATCGGCGCCGTATTTTTCCACGGTTTCCTCGACCTTGTCGTTATCGACCGAGGCCGTCACCGACAGGCGGAAGTTATCGCCACCGATGACCGGACCCAGCAGGCCCTGCACATTGGTCTTGATTTCATCCTGGATGCGCTTGGCCGCTTCATTGCCGTTGGCGCTGCCATCGAAGCTCTCGGCCAGGTCGATGTGCGAGGACAGCAGGTTGCCGGCCTGGTCCACCAGGCTGACCCGCTGCGGGCTCAGGCTGGCAACGCTGCCGGCCACCATATTGACTACGGCGGCAATCGCTTCCGGCTGCAGGGTGCGGCCCGGTTTCAGCGCCACCACCACCGACGCCGACGATTTGTCGCCGTCGGACGAGACGAAAGAAGTCGATTTGGCAATCGCCAGGTGCACGCGCGCATGGCTGATGGCGTCCATCGTCATGATCGACTGCGCCAGCTCGCCTTCCAGGCCGCGGCGGAAGCGCACGTCCTGGACGAATTGCGACACGCCCAGCGGATCGTTCTTGTCCATCAGTTCAAGGCCGGCCGGCAGTTGCGCGGTCACGCCTTTGGCGGCCAGCAGCATGCGCACCTTGCCCAGCATGTCGGCCGGCACCAGCACCTGGCCGCTTTCGGGATGCAGGCGGTAGGGCACGCGCTCGGCATCGAGCACCGTCATCATGTCGGGCGCCGAGACTCTTTCGCGAGCGCCGAAGACCGGCTTGTAGTCGGACTGGTTTTTCCACAGCAGCATCAGCACCAGCGCGGTCACGCCGATGGCCAGCAGCAGCAGCGGGTACAGGGTTTTGAGCAGGTTGGGCGGCAGCGCCATGGCGGCCGGGCTGCTACGCCAGCGCCCGAAGGCAGACTTGAAGGTGTTGATCACGGATGGGCTCGGCTATTGGATGGCTCGGCTAATGGGTAGGCAGACGGGATGGACGGCAGGCCAGGCTTACAGCGGCAGTTTGATCAGTTCATCAACCGCGCCCATGACTTTGTTGCGCACCTGCATCAGCATCGAGAAGGTCAGGCCTGCTTCCTGGCTGGCCAGCATGGCGCCGACCAGGTCATCGCTCTTGCCGGACTCGACATCCGCCATTTTCTGGCCGGCGGCGACATCGCCATCGTTGACGCGGCCGATGGTGTCCTGCATGGTCTGGGCAAACGAAAAAGCCTGGTTGTGGGGTGCGCCGCCATACTGGTTGGCCGCAGCGACCGCCGAGTTGGCGATGTCCTGCGCGGCGTTGGTCAGGGACGCCAGGTCAGCCTGGATCAGGCTCGAAATTCCAATTCCATTACTCATCGTACTAGCTCCCGTTATCCGCAGTGTGTTGCGGCGTTGAAGTCCTGCTAAATCTGCTAAAGCCCGCAAGGTCTCACCATAGCGATATTGCCGTAGTGCAGCAAGTGCTGCGTGTCAACGTCGTTGTTTACCCATCGTATTTGTGCTGCTTGCCCGTCTTGCATGTCACAGTCTTGTCAGAATCATCCTGATTGCCTGTCGGTCAGAATCGGGTGTGGAAGCCGTTCAGTCATGTAACGGCCAGTGATGTTTTTCAGTAAAAATTTCACATTTGACCAGTGCTATTGCCAGCGATGCACTGCACGCTATATCGCTGTGGAATAATGTTTTCCTGTGGGAAATGTCGTTATAAATCATTCACTAAGCACGTTTAATTAAGGTTTGTTGCATTGCAGCGATTGTAAGAATCGGCTGGAATAAGCTTACCGACTAGCAACACTGCTGTAAAGGTTTATTTGCCCAGCGTAAACATCTTACGACACACACTCCGACACACTTTCGGTCAAATATTGTTTAATGGCAATAATGTGAATTATCGGGTATGCTGTCTCTTCCGGAACCGTCCAACTTTCAGTTATGCTGTTGCATTAAACCAAAATCTGGTGCGGAAGTTGGCATACTTCAGCTGTTCCCGGCTGGAAAATGCGATGATGTGGTGTGCTGAGAAATATCCGACCTGGGCCTGAAACGACAATGACGAAATCATCTGCGCATGCTGCGCAACATCAAGTTCTGGACCCTTGCCTGCTCGGGCGTCCCGTGCATCTGCTGCCGATCTTTGCAGCCCAGTTGCGCGAAGACCTGGCGCAATCGATGCGCCTGAATGTGCATCGCCGCTACTGGGGCGGCTTTCGCGTGGACGACGTGCAGTTCAGCCGCACCGATGGCAGCGAAGCGCGCAGCCGCTGGCTGAGCTTTGCGGCGCCGGCTGGCCAGATTGCTTTTTCGCTGGAACGCAAGCTGCTGCTGAGTGTGCTGAATTACCGCTACGGCAGCGGCGCCACCCCTAAGGCGGACCCTGCCGCACCGCCGGCGCCCCCCGTTGATGAGAGCAGCGTACGCGTGACCGCCACCGAGGAACGTCTCGCTGTGGTGTTGGGACAACAGTTGGCCGGTATTCTTGCTGGCCGCATCGAAGCCAATCTGCCCGTCAACGACAAGACCGCCGGTAGCGACGCCGAGGGCGAAGCAGGCGCGGGCGACACCACCGAGGGCGGTTTCAAGCCGACACCGGTTTCGCAGCCTGCCAAGGGCAGCTGGGTGGTGGTGGTGACCCTGACCGAGGTGGCCAGCGAAGTTTCCGGGCGTTTCTGGTTTGCACTCGACAAGCACTTGATGGGCAGCGTGTTGCGTGGCTTGCTGCGCGACCGCGACGCCAAGAAACCCAAGTCGGCTGGCCCGCTGGCGCAACGGTTGCAGGTGGGCCTGACCGGCCGCCTGGCCAGCAAGGAAGTTATGCTGGGTAACCTGTATGACATGCAGGTCGGCGATATCATCCCGATCAGCTTGCATAGGGCCGACGTCCTGCTCGAGGATTCGCGCCTGTTTACGGCAGCAGTGACCGAGCACAAGGGCAAACTTTGCCTTACCTCCTTTGAAGACGCTGAATAACTTAGATGATGAACATGAACGTAGCCAACCAGACTGACGCATTGCTGGAAGACCTGTCCGACGAAATGATTATCGACCAGGTCGGCACCGAGCTGGCGACCGCGCCTGCCGCTGCGCCGCGCCGCGATCTGCCCGCCATGATGCGCAAGATTCCGGTGACGTTGACACTGGAAGTCGGTTCCGCCCGTATCTCGCTGCAGGAACTGATGGCCATCGGTCCCGACAGCGTGGTGGAACTCGACGTGCTGGCCGGCGAACCGCTGGTGATCAAGGTCAACGGCACTGCCATCGGCCGCGCCGAAGTGGTGGTGGCGGGGGAAAACTACGGCCTCAAGGTGCTCGACCTCGACGGCCTGAACCTGGACATGATGGCCCCATGACCGCAGGCCTGGTGGAAAACGGCGCTGTTGCTGCCATTGCTGCGGCCAAGCCGCGACGCCGCGCGACAGTGCTGGCAGCAGTTTCAGCCGGACTGGCGGTAGCCTTGGTAGCATCGTTGACGCTGTGGCCGGGAACGGCGCAGGCGGTCGATTTGCTGGCCAACGTGGTGCCGGGAGCAAAGACCGAGCTGACGGTCAAGATGCAGATCCTGATCATCATGACCTTGCTGGGTTTGCTCCCGGTGATGGTCATGATGATGACCAGTTTTACCCGTTTCGTGATCGTGCTGTCGCTGCTGCGCCAGGCGCTCGGCCTGCAGCAGGGCTTGCCCAACCGTATTATTACCGGCGTGGCGCTGATCCTGACGTTGCTGGTGATGCGCCCGATCGGCGACCAGATCTGGACCGAGGCCTTTGTGCCTTATGACCAGGACAAGATTGGCCTGGAAACAGCGTTGCAGATCGCCCAGCAGCCGGTGTCGCGCTTCATGCTGGCGCAGACCAGCAAGGCCGCCCTCAAGCAAATTGCCCACCTGGCCGGCGAAGACCACATTACCGATCCGACCCAGCACGCATTTACCGTCAAGCTGGCGGCGTTCGTGCTGTCGGAACTGAAAACCGCTTTCCAGATCGGCTGCATGCTGTTCATTCCATTTTTGGTGATCGACCTGGTGGTGGCGTCGGTGCTGATGGCGATGGGTATGATGATGTTGTCGCCGCTGGTGATATCGTTGCCGTTCAAACTGCTGTTGTTCGTGCTGGTCGATGGCTGGACGCTGACCGTCAACACGCTCGTCACCAGTATCCAGGCATATTAGCGACAGGCGAATCGAATGCTGACTCCTGAAATAGCTGTTGACCTGGTGGTCGAATCCCTGCACATCGTGATGCTGCTGGTTGTGATGCTGGTGGTGCCGGGCCTGATCATGGGCTTGCTGGTGGCGCTGTTCCAGGCCGCCACCCAGATCAACGAGCAAACCCTGAGCTTTCTGCCGCGGCTGCTGATAACGCTGCTGGCGGTGATCCTGATGGGCCGCTGGATGTCGGGCTACCTGATGGATTACTGCGTGTCGATCTTTACCCGCGCCGCCACCCTGGTCGGATAGTTCGCTGCATGGAACCGGTCTTTGCCCAGCTGCTGCCCGTGCTGACCGCCATCTGGTGGCCGTTCTGCCGCATCCTCGCCATGTTCATCGGCGCCCCGGTGCTGGGCGAGGCAGTGACGCCGGTGACGGTGCGCATCCTGATCGCTCTGGTGCTGTCCATCGTGATGCTGCCGCTGACCGGCGGCGTCAGCGGGCAGTTTGCCACCATTGATCCATTTTCCATGCACGGCGTGGTCACCACCATCGAACAGGCGCTGATCGGCTTTGTGCTGGGGCTGGCGTTTCACTTCGCCATGTCGGTCATCGGCGTGCTCGGCTACGTGGTCACTTCGCAGATGGGGCTGTCGATGGCGGTGATGAACGACCCGCTCAACGGCCAGTCGTCGGACGTGGTGTCGGCCCTGCTGTCTACGCTGGCGATCATTATTTTCTTCGCCATCGACGGCCATCTGGTGATCGCCAACATCATCGGCCAGAGTTTTCGCGCCTGGCCGCTCGGCCATGGCTATCCGCCGCTGCTGCTCAACACGGTGGCCTACAACGTTGCCTGGATTTTTTCAGCGGCCATGCTGCTGGCGGTGCCGGTGGTGTTTTCCACCATCGTGGTGCAGCTCGGTTTCGGCTTCTTGAACCGCGTGGCGCCCAGCCTGAACCTGTTTGCGCTGGGCTTTGCCGTGATCACCATCTTCGGCCTGATGATGCTGGCCGAACTGGTGCGCTTCATTCCCGAGCATTATCTGCGCATGACCAACCAGGTGCTGGAGATGATACGCCAGCAGATGCAGGTGGCCCCGCATGGCTGACAAGAGCACGGGCGATAAAACAGAAAAGGCTTCACAGCAGAAGCTCAAGAAGTCACGCGACGAAGGGCAGGTGGTCCGCTCGCGCGACCTGTCCACCGCCATCGGCATCCTGGTCAGCCTGAAGCTGTTCGTGTTCCTGCTGCCCGGTTACATGGTCGATATCAACGAAATTTTCCACCAGAGCTTTGCGCCGTTCGACAGCGTCGGTTCGATCGACAACACCATGTCGACCGTGTTCAGCACCTCGATGGTGTTGTTCATCAAAATGGTATTGCCGCTGTTCGTGGTGCCACTATGCATCATGCTGGGCGCCATGGTGCCGGGCGGCTGGGTGATCAGTACCAAGAACTGGATGCCCAAGCTGTCGCGCATGAGCCCGGCCGCCAACCTGGGCCGCCTGTTCGGCGCCAAGCACGGTTTCGAGCTGCTCGTTTCCATCGGCAAGGCCGGTGTGCTGATTGCCACCCTGATCCACGTGGCGCGTTCCACCGTGGGCGCCTACATGGGCTTGCAGCATATGCCGATGGGGCCGGCACTGGTGTCGTGCGCCGGACTGATGCTCGACGGCCTGATGGCGCTGGTGGCGGTGTTTATCATTTTTGCCCTGATCGACGTGCCGGCCCAGGCGTTTTTCTTTGCCAAGAACCAGCGCATGAGCAAGCAGGACCTGAAGGAAGAACACAAGACCACCGAGGGGCGGCCCGAGGTCAAGAGCCGGATCCGCCAGCTGCAGCGGGCCATGGCGCGTGGCAGCGCGCGCAAGACCGTGCCCACTGCCGATGTCGTCATCGTCAACCCGGAACACTATGCGGTCGCCCTCAAGTACGACCAGGACCGCGCCGAAGCGCCTTACGTGGTGGCCAAGGGCGTCGATGAAATGGCGCTCTACATCCGCCAGCTGGCCACCGAATTCAAGATCGAAGTGATGGAGCTGCCGCCGCTGGCGCGCGCCATCTATAACACCAGCCAGGTCAACCAGCAGATCCCGGTACAGCTGTACCAGGCGGTCTCGCAGGTGCTGAACTATGTGCTGCAACTGCAAGCATTCCGTCACGGGCGGCGCGCCGCCCAGCCGGCATATCCAACCGAAGTCGTCGTACCCACATCCATGAGCGAGGTCAAGCAGTCATGAATTTTATCCAAGGGCTGATCGCAGAAGCGCGCCGCCACAAGTTCGCCACACCAGTATTCCTGCTGGCGATCCTGGCCATGATCATCCTGCCATTGCCGCCGCTGCTGCTGGACGTGATGTTTACGTTCAACATTGTGCTGGCCCTGATCGTCATCCTGGTGTCGGTCTCGGCCAGGCGGCCGCTGGACTTCTCGGTGTTCCCGACCGTGATCCTGGCCACCACCATGTTACGGCTGACGCTGAACGTCGCTTCCACCCGCGTGGTGCTGCTCGATGGCCACAAGGGCACCGACGCCGCCGGCCAGGTGATCGAAGCGTTCGGTCACGTGGTGATCGGCGGTAATTACGTGGTCGGTATCGTGGTGTTCGTGATCTTGATGATCATCAACTTCATGGTGGTCACCAAGGGTGCGGAACGGATTTCGGAAGTATCGGCACGGTTTACGCTGGACGCCTTGCCGGGCAAGCAGATGGCGATCGACGCCGACCTGAATGCCGGCCTGATCAACCAGGAACAGGCCCAGGTACGCCGCAAGGATGTCGCTGCCGAGGCCGATTTCTACGGCGCCATGGACGGTGCCTCGAAGTTTGTGCGCGGCGATGCCGTGGCCAGTATCCTGATTCTGATCATCAACATGGTCGGCGGTGTGGCCATCGGTTCGATCATGCAGGACATGTCGTTTGGCGACGCCTTCAAACAGTACGCACTGCTGACCATCGGTGACGGCCTGGTGGCGCAAATCCCGGCACTGCTGCTTTCGGCCGCCGCCGCCATTCTGGTGACGCGTATTTCCGATACCGGCGACTTCGAGCAGCAGGTGGGCAACCAGGTACTGACCTCGCCGCAGGTGATGTTCAGCGCCGCCGGCATGATGCTGATCCTGGCGCTGGTGCCAGGCATGCCATGGCAGATGTTTGCGCCGTTCGCCATCGTGCTGGCCTATGTGGGCTGGAAGCTCACACAGCGCGTCAAGGCGCCCGACAACGGCAATATGGAGGCCATTGAAAAGGCCTTGCGCGAAGACCGCTCGCCCGAGCTGGACTGGCACACCCTGCCAGTGACGCAGCCCTTGCAACTGGCGCTCGGCTACAAGCTGGTCAGCCTGATCGATGTCGCTCACGGCGAGCCGCTGACCAAGCGCGTGCGCGGCGTGCGCCAGAGCGTGTCGGAAGCGATGGGCCTGCTGCTGCCGCCGATTACCGTGCGCGACGATCTGGCCCTCAAGCCGTCGCAGTATTCGGTGATGTTGTCGGGCAGCGTGGTGGCGCAGGCCGAAGTGTTTGCCGACCGCCTGATGGCGATTGCCTCGCCCAATGTGTATGGCAGCATCGACGGTATTCCCGGCGTGGAACCGGCTTACGGCATGCCGGTGACCTGGATCGAGACCAGCGAAAAAGCCAATGCGCTGGGACTGGGCTACCAGGTGGTGGAAACGCCGAGCGCGATTGCCACCCACTTGTCCAAGCTGATCCGCGAATACCTGCCCGAGCTGTTCCGCCACGAAGACGTGCCGGCCATTCTCGACCGCCTGACGGCGCTGTCGCCCAAGCTGGCCGCTTCGCTCGACAAGGCCCTGACCCACACGCAGATATTGCGCGTGTTCCGCGTGCTGCTGACCGAAAACGTGTCGATCAAGGACATCGTGCCGATTGCCACCACGCTGGTGGACAGCTCGGAAACCACCAAGGACCCGATCCTGCTGGCCGCCGAAGTGCGCTGCGCGCTGCGGCGCCAGATCGTCAGCGCGCTGTTTGGCCAAAAAACCGAAATGCAGGCATTTAACCTGGGCGCCGACTTGGAAAACATGTTGCTCGGCTCCTTGAACCAGGCACGCCAGGGTGGCAAGGTGGTGCTCGACAACTACCCGATCGACCCCAACCTGCTGGCCCAGCTGCAGGTAAACATGCCGGTGGCGCGTGAACAGATGAAGCAGCAGGCCACGCCACCGCTGCTGCTGGTGCTGCCGCAGATCCGCCCGCTGCTGGCCCGCTATGCACGCCTGTTTGCGCCGGGCTTGCATGTGCTGTCGTATAACGAGATTCCCGAAAACCGCGAGGTGAGTATTATCGGGACGGTGGGTTAAGCGGCGGGGATGACCATGAAAACAAAATTGTTGACGACCGATGCGCTGCGTGCTGCGCTGCACGAGCTGGCCATCGGCTACACGGAAAGCGGCGGCGACAAGGAAGGCCTGGGCTTCGCCAGTCTGCGCAATATTGTGCCGTCCGGTATTTATTTTATCGAAGACGGCCTGCCGCAGGCTGCCCTGGCCATCCGCGATTCCGTGGTCCTGTGCAAGGATGGCAGCGGCCTCGATGCCTCCAACACCGTGCAGGTGGTGGCCGAACCGCAGTTGGCGTTTTACAAGCTGATGCGGTTTTTCTACGCTCCGGCGACTGTTACTACCGCTGCGCCCGTCATTCACCCGACCGCGATCATCGATGACAGCGCCGTCATCGGCAACAACGTCCGTATCGGCCCCTACAGCGTCATCGGCGATTGCGTGATCGGCAGCGGCACCACCATTGCTTCGCATGTGGTGGTGGAAGATGGTTGCACAATCGGCGATGATTGCGATATCGAATCGCACACCACCATCGGCGCGCGTGGCGTGGCCTGGATCTGGGACCCGCACACGCGCCAGCGCATTGTTCAGCCGCAGATCGGCGGCTGCGTGATCGGCAAGCAGTGTTTTATCGGCACCAGCGTCACCATCGTGCGCGGCTCGGTCAACGAATCCACCGTTATCGGTGAAGGCACGCTGATGGCGCACGGTAGCAAGATCGGCCATGGCTGCCATGTCGGCAAGCAAAACCATTTTGCCAACTCGGTCAGCCTGGCTGGCAATGTCACCACGGGCGACCGCTGTTTCTTTGGTTCAGGCAGCGTGGTGCGGCCGATGGTGCGCCTTGCCGACGACACCATCGTCGGCGCTGGCGCGGCCGTGGTGGCCGATGTCGAGATTGCGCACAGCATGCTGGTCGGCGTGCCGGCGGTGGTCAAGAGCCGGGACCAGAGAAAGAGCCGGCACAACGGTGTTCCTAAAAACTTGTCTTAACTTGTTTAATAAAGGTTCGATATGAACAAGATCAGCAGCACGGCGATCATTGCGCCGGACGTCAAAATCGGCAGCTTCGTCATCATCGAAGATGATGTGACGGTGTCGGAGGGCTGCGTCATCGGCGACTTCGTTCTGATCCAGAAGGGCTCGACCATCGGTAGCGCCACCTCGCTCGGCACCTATACCAAGGTAGGCGAGAACGTCCGTATTGGTAGCCGCTGTTCGATGACGGCCTACTGCGAGGTACGCAGCAACTGCGTGCTTGGCGACCGCGTCACCATGGGTAGCCGTTGCACGCTGTCGGCCGGCACCATCGTTGAAGACGACGTGATCATGAAGTACTCGTTCGTCACGACCGATACGCCGGTGCTCAGCAATAACAATCAAAAAGTGACCGGCAAACTGCTCAGCGGTTCGCGCTTTGGCGCCAACGTGGTCATCATGCCTGGCGTGACGGTGGGCAGAAATGCTGAAATCGGCGCCAACTCGCAGGTGCGCGTGAATGTGCCAGACAACGAGGTATGGTTTGGCATACCGGCAAAATTTTATAAAAAGACTGCCGTCGAGTAGGGCCAGGGTTATTTGCTTGCTCAGGCCAGCTGTTCGCTTTGCGGCCGCGAGAGCGCCACGGCGACTTCGGCCATGGCCTTGAACAACGGCGCCGTCAGCAGCGCCGTGTGGGCTGGCGTGGGCGTGGTGTTGTCGAGCCCCTGGGTGAGCTCGCGCCGCAGCTGGCAGCGCACCACGGTCAGGCCGCAGCGGTTGATCATGGCCGCCAGCCTGGGCAGCATGTCGCGCATGGTCTGGATGGCGGACGTATGCGAGGTGCCCACTTCCATCGTCACCCGGTTGGCGCCGGTCGGCTCAAGCTGTACCGCCACCCGGCCGCTGCCGGGCAGCATCAGGTCCAGCCGCAGCGCCACGCGCGGGCGCTTGCGTGACTGGCGCTGGTACGGTTCTTCATCTTTCACCACCACCTTGAGCACCAGCCGTTCCGCGCCCCAGCCATAGACGGCGAAGCGCCATGGCTCGCTCTCGGTCACCAGCGGCAGGGCGGCACGGCCTTCGCGCACGGCGGACGGGTGTTGATCGGCCATGAACAGGCTGGACGGCACGTGCTGTCCCCTCGACTGCTCGAGCCATGCTGCGCGTTGCTGGCCATAAGTGCGCACCATCACCATCCACGAGGCGGCCATCATGGCGGCGTCGGGCGGGTGCATGGTCAGCTGGCGCGACAGAAATACCTGATTGGGCCGCATGGCTGACGGTTCGCCGGCGTTGGGAATCTCGGCCATGGCATCGACCAGCGCCTGCAGGGCTGGATTCAGCGGGGGCGAAGGCGGGGCGTCGGGTCCATCGAGGATGGCGCCGCTGGCAAGCGGCACGGCAGGCGGTAGCGGACCGACCGGGTAGCGGCTGTCGGGATCGAGCGGGCCGCGCAGGATCGGACCGGGAGGATTGTTCCGGTCGGGAATGCTGGCGGGGCGCGGGCTGGCGCCGATACGATCTACCATCTGGCTCGCTCGTTAAAACTGAATATTGTAATCCAAATAAAAAGCCAACCGTATATTCCGGTTGGCTCTTGGGAGTATCGGCAAACCAGGGCGCGCTGCGCAACAGCTTGAATCGGTACTTTTTCTGATATCCGGTCCGCTGACGAACCGGATCAGCGCAATAATTATTGCAGCAGCGACAGTACCAGCGAGGACATGCTGTTGGTCTGTTTCAGCATGGCGGTACCAGCTTGCAGCAGCATCTGGTTCGAGGTCATCGAAGCCGATTCGGTCGCGAAGTCGGTATCCATGATACGGCCACTGGCGGACTCGGTGTTGGTCGAAATGTTCGACAGGTTGCTGTTGATGTGGTCCAGGCGGTTGATGGTCGCGCCCAGTGCCGAGTTGACGGTGCCGACGTTGTCGATGGCATCTTCCAGCAGCTGGATGGTGGCGTTGGCGCTGGCGGTCAGTTCGGTACCGGTGGTCGATGCCGAGGTGAAGGTTGCGGTAGCGTTCGAAATCGCGGTTTTCAGCGTGCTCATGCCGCTGGTGACGCTGACTGCCATCGTTTCCGACTGCGATGCACCGATCTGGAAGGTCATGCTCGAATCGAGCGTACCGCCGGTCAGCAGCTTGGTGCCGCCGAAGGTGGTGTTGTTCATGACGTTGGACAGCTCTTTGCCCAGTGCGTCGAACTCGGCTTGCATGGCGGTTTTGTCTTCGCTGCTCGACGAAGCGTCGGCTGCCTGGGTGGCCAGGTCTTTCATGCGGACCAGCATGTTGGTCACTTCGGCGAAGGCGCCCGATGCGGTTTGCAGCATCGAGGTGGCGTTCTGGGTGTTTTTCATTGCAACCGACATGCCGCTGGTTTGTGCTTTCAGACGGGTCGCGATCTGCAGGCCGGCGGCGTCGTCCGACGCGGTGTTGATACGGTAGCCGGTGCTCAGGCGGGTCATCGACGTCGACAGCTTGGCTTGGGTTTTACCGATCGCGCTTTGGGCCGACAGGGCTGCGTTGTTAGTGTGAAGGCTCAGCATGTTGTTACTCCTGGTTGGGTGAATTCTGTTTTAGAGCATCGGTTTGTTCTCGCTCTCCCCAACACAAGGCGACACCGTGTCGAAGGTTATTAAGTGCCTTGCAGAAATTTTTTCAAATTTTTTTCATGTCATTGGGAAAAGTAACAAAAAAAACGGGGAGCAAGGCTCCCCGGTATTGTATTTCCCATACATCTGCTGCAATACAGGCAAGATTTCCCTGTGCTTTACCGAACGTCTGAAGCCAGCTCGGCAATACGCGTGCGCATGATCTGTACCACCGTGGCGATCATGGCGGCATCCATGGTCTGCCCTGTGGGCAGCACGATTACCCGTGCGGCGACCACGTCCGTTTGCGGCAGAACCAGGCCGGCGTGCGGATACAGGCTGCGATACGGTTCCATATTGTGGCAGCCGGGCCAGAAGTAGCGGCGCGCAATGACGTTTTCTGCCAGCAATGCTTCAATCAGCTGGTCGCGGCTGGCGGGGCAGTCCGGTGCAACCTCGACCACCACGTACTGGTAGTTATGACGTTCGCCGGTTTCCACCGACAGCAGCTGCAATCCTTGTATATCGTGCAAGGCATCGCGGTAAGCAAGATAATTGCGGTGGTTGGCGGCGATGACGTCGTCGAGTGCTTTCAAATTGACCAGGCCCATGGCCGCGTTGATCTCGACCATTTTGCCATTCGTGCCCGGATGGATCACGCGGTCGAAGCCGGCAAAGCCGAAGTTGCGCATCAGGCGCATGGTGTCGGCCAGTTCGTCATCGTTGGTGACCACCGCGCCGCCTTCGAAGGTGTTGAAGAACTTGGTGGCGTGGAAACTGAGCACCTCGCAGGCGCCAAAATTGCCGATCATGCGGCCCTGGTGCTTGCACGAGAATGCATGGGCGGCGTCGTACATCAATTTCAAGCCATGCTCATCGGCAATCTCCTGCAGCGCGTCCACCGGCGCGGCGCGGCCCCACAGGTGCACGCCGATGATGCCGCTGGTGCGCGGCGTGATCATGCGGCGCACGGCTTGCGGCGAGATCTGGTGCGTGGCCGGGTCGATGTCGGCAAACACCGGCGTGATCGATTGCCAGTGCAAAGCATGTGCGGTGGCCACGAAGGTGTAGGAGGGCACGATGACTTCGCCTTCCATGCCGAGCGCGCGGATGGCGATTTCCAGCGCGATGGTGCCGTTGCACATGGCAACGCAGTGCTTGACGCCCAGGTGTGCCTCGATTTCGCGCTCGAATTGCTGGACCAGCGGGCCGTTGTTGCTGAGCCAGCGGCGGTCGAAGATATCGTTGGCGTATTGCAAAAAGGCGGCGCGGTCGCCGATATTTGGCCGGCCCACGTGCAGGGCTTCGGCAAAGGCCGGTGCGGCGCCGTGCAGGGCCAGATCCTGTGGTGTGCGGATCGCTTTCATCCTGCTGCGCCCGGTGTACCCAATTCGCTTTCGGCGGCAGGGGTAATGTCTTCGAGCGCAACCCGTATCGGACCGGGCGCGATGCCGGCGCACCAGCGCTGCCACATGATGCGCATGGCCCGCTCCATGCCGGCAGCGGCCACTTCGGGCTTGCCGACCAGCGAGGCGTTGTAGCGGTCGCGCATGGAAATGCGCATCGCCGCCAGTGGCGGGATGTTTTCAGACAGGAATACCGCGCGCTGCACGAACAGGTCAGCGTCTGCCGTCACAAAAGCGTCCAGCCCGAGGTGTTCGAGGAAGGCCGCGCTGCCGTGGCTCGGCACGGTGGGGCCGGTCATGGTCAGCGTTGGAACGCCCATCCACAGGCCGTGCAACAGCGTGGTGGCGCCGGTGTAGGGGAAGGGGTTGAGCAGTACATCGATCTCGCGGTGCAGTTGCAGGTAGTCGCGCATATTGCCGCGCGGGCGCACATCGAGCCGCTCGGCGGCAATGCCTTCGGCGGCAAACCAGGACAGCACCGTGTCGGCCACGCGCCCGCTGCCCAGTCCGCCGAGCAGCATGCGCGAGGTCGGCAGCGCCTGCAGCACGCGGGCCCACAGCGCGATCACTTCACGGCTGAGTTTATTGGCGCGGCTGAAGGTGCCGAACGTCAGGTAGCCATTGCTCAGCGCCGGTAACGGGTGGATCGGCGGGGAATAGGTTTCTGGCAAAAACGGCGTGCACAGCGGCATGCGTACCACGTGCTCGGTAAACTGGTTGTCGTAGCGCCCTTCGGGCATGCGCAAGTGGTCGCTCAGGTAGTAGTCGATGCCGAGCAGTCCGGTGGTGCCAGCATAGCCGAGCCAGGTAGCCTGAACCGGCGCCGGCCTGCGCGCGAACAGCGGCAGCCGGTTTTCGGCCGAGTGGCCGGAAAGATCGATGAGGATGTCGATTTCCAGTTGGCGCAGCAGTTGCTCGGCGGCGTCATCGTTGAGCCCGGTAATATTGTGCCAATGCGCGAACACGCTTTTCAGGCGCGCGGTCATGCTGTCTTCCTGCGTTTTGTTATAAAACGCGTACAGTTCCAGGCTGGGTTCGCGTGCCAGCAATATCGCCACCGGCTCAAAAAAACTGGCCAGCGCATGGACATTGAAGTCGCCCGAGACAAAGCCGACGCGCAGCCTGCGGTCGGGGTCGGTATTGTTCGGGTGGCGTTGCCAGCCGTCGCGCAGCGCCGCTTCAAACTGGTCGCCGAAGCGGCAGTGTTCTTCAAACAACGCCTCGGCGTCGGTGTAGATATGGCTGAGCAGGAACAGCAGATTGCTGTGCAACATGGCCGAATCGGGCGCTTGCGCCAGCGCCGCGCGCGCTGTTGTCACAGCGTCTTCGGGCCGGCCTTCGTTGAGCAGCAGCGGTATCATATTGGTCAGCACATCGGTATAGCCCGGTTGTAGCGCCAGGGCCTGCTCGTAGCTTTGCATCGCGGCGTCGGGGTCGTGCAGTTCGCGCTGGGAATTGCCCAGATCAAAATACAGTTCGGCCTGCTCTGGATGGTCTGCCAGGGCAAGGCGGCAATGCTCGAGCGCTTCGGCGTGGCGCTCGAGTATTTGCAGCGAGGCGATCAGGTTGCGCCGCGCTGGCAGAAAGTCCGGCCGCGACGCCAGCGCCAGTTCAGCATGGCGGACTGCTCCCGCGTAATCCTGGTCGGCGTAATGCAGGGCCGCCAGGTTGGTGTGGGCCAGCGCCAGCTCGGGCGCCAGCGCCAGTGCCTGGTGTTGCGCTGCTTTGGCGTCATCGAGGCGGCCAAGACGCTGCAGGCTCACGCCCATGTTGGCGTAGCCGCTGGCCGAGTCCGGCCGCAGCGCCAGGCCGCGCTCGTAATGCTCCACAGCGCTGGCGTATTCGCCCATCTGCTGCAGGGCGATCGCCTTGTTCAGCCATGCTTCGGCATGCTCGGGCTGCAAGGCCAGCAATTGATCGTAGCTGTGCAGCGCCGCCGCGTAGTCGTTCAAACACTGCTGTGCAGAAGCCAGAATGAAATAGGCGTTGGCCTCGCCGGGCGCCAGCGCAATGGCTGCCTGGCATGCGTTCACACTGTCGGCGTAAGCCCCGCGCTTGCACAGCAAATCGGCCAGGCCGCTGTGCAGGCCGGCGTTGTCCGGCTCCAGCGCCAGCGCCGCCAGGTAATGCTGCTCGGCTTCCTCATGGCGCTGCAAGGCGTGCAGCGCCAGCGCCAGATTGGCGTGCAGGGCATTGAGGCCGGAGTCGAGTTCCAGCGCGCGCAGCTGTGCTTCCACCGCTGGCGCCAGCTCGCCGGCCTGTTGCAGCGCTGTTCCGAGGTTGGCCCAGGCTTCGCCTTCTTCGGGTAACAGGGCCACCACCTCGTGGTACAGGGGCAGGGCTTGATCATATTGTTGCTGCGCGCGCAGGGTGTCGGCCAGGTAGGTCAGTAGCTGTGGATCAGCTGGTGCCAGGGCCAGTGCAGCGCGGTAGCTCTCCACGGCCTCATCGTACCTTTGCGCATCACGCAGGCTGTTGCCCAGATTGAAATGGGCCGACAGGTTGCCTGGATCGGCGGCAATGGCGCGGCGGTAGCTTTCCTGCGCGTCGGCGCTGCGGCCCAGCGCTTCCAGTGCGGAGCCAAGGTTGCAGTGCGCTGGCGCATAGCGCGGCGCCAGTTCGATGGCGCGCAGGTAGCTCGACAGCGACTCCTCGAACTGGCCGTTGTTTTGCAGGTCGTCGCCGAAGTGGGTGTGCGCTTCGGCATCGTGCGGCGCCAGTTCGAGCAGGCGCAGCAGCGCTTCGCGCGGGCTCTGGCCCTGGCTTTGCAGCGCTGTGCCCAGTACGCTCCAGCCAAACGTCGATTGTGGCCGGCGCGCGAGCAGGGCGCGCGTAGCCTGTTCCATCTCGGCCAGTTGCCCGGCGTTGTAGAAGTCGATAATCGTCTGTTTGACGGTGGCAGGTGGTTCCGCCGTCAGCGCTGCCGTGGCCTGGGTGCGTACCTGGTCGGCGCTGGGGCTGTGGTAGCCACGCTGGTGGACGTGCTCGACGATATCGAGCGCCTCATCGGGCGCACCCGACTGCACCAGGCCGCGCGCCAGCGACAGCCAGAATTCGCCTTCGTCCGGCGCCAGTTGCACGGCGCGGCGCAGATCGGCCACGCCTTCCACATGGCGACCCTGCTGGCTCAGCAGCAGGCCGCGGTTGTGCAGTACCAGCGCATGTTCCGGTTGTTGTTCCAGTATCTGATCGTAATCGCGCTGTGCCGATTCCAGCCGGCCAGCCTGGTGGTGGGCAATCGCTTGCGCCAGCAGGGCGTCCAGCGGGGAGGTCGAATCGGGTGCACTCATGGCGAAGAACGTTAATTTTGTGATGACCAATTGTAACGCTTATTCCGACACTGGCGATAGAACATTTCCCGAAAGAATTACGGGGCGCCCAGTGGACGCCCCGTAGTGTTGTGATTATGGTGTTCGTTACATATTCGGATAGTTAGGTCCGCCGCCGCCTTCCGGTGTGACCCAGACGATGTTCTGCGTCGGATCCTTGATATCGCAGGTTTTACAGTGCACGCAGTTCTGGGCGTTGATCTGCAGACGGTCGGCGCCTGCGTCGGTCTTGACGAACTCGTACACGCCGGCCGGACAGTAGCGCGCTTCCGGCCCGGCGTACTGGGCCAGGTTGACGTCCACCGGCACGCTCGGGTTCTTCAGCGTCAGGTGAATCGGCTGGTCTTCGGCGTGGTTGGTGTTGGAAATAAACACCGACGACAGGCGGTCGAAGGTCAGCTTGCCATCGGGCTTGGGGTAGTTGATCGGGGCGAACTGCGAGGCCGGTTTCAGGCACTCGTGGTCGGCATGCGAGTGGTGCAAGGTCCATGGCGCCTTGCCACGGAAGATGATCTGGTCGATGCCGGTCATCAGCGAACCGAGGTACAGGCCCTTGCTCAGCCATGGCTTGACGTTGCGCGCCACGTGCAGTTCTTCGTGCAGCCACGACTGCTCGAACGCTGTGGGGAAGGCGGCCAGTTCGTCGTACTGGCGGCCGGCGCCGAGCGCATCCACCAGCGCCTGCGCCGCCAGCATGCCCGACTTGATGGCGGCGTGGCTGCCCTTGATGCGGCTCATGTTGAGGAAGCCGGCGTCGCAGCCGATCAGCGCGCCGCCGGGGAACACCAGCTTGGGCAGCGATTGCAGTCCGCCGGCGGTGATGGCCCTTGCGCCATACGAAATACGTTTGCCGCCTTCGAGGAACTGGCGGATTTCCGGATGGGTTTTGTAGCGCTGGAATTCCTCGTACGGCGACAAATAAGGGTTTTCATAATTGAGGCCAACCACGTAGCCGATCATGACCTGGTTGTTTTCCAGGTGGTACAGGAAGGAGCCGCCGTAGGTTTTGCTGTCCAGCGGCCAGCCGGTGGTGTGGATCACCAGGCCGGGCTGGTGTTTGGCGGGATCGATTTCCCACAGTTCCTTGATGCCGATGCCGTACGATTGCGGGTCCTTGCCCTTGTTCAGGTCGTATTTGGCGATCAGTTGCTTGCCAAGGTGGCCGCGTGCGCCTTCGGCAAACAGGGTGTATTTACCATGCAGCTCCATGCCGAGCTGGAACTCGGGACCGGCTTCGCCATCGCGTTTCACGCCCATATTGCCGGTGGCAACGCCCTTGACGGCGCCATCGTCGGTGTACAGCACTTCGGCCGCTGCGAAGCCGGGGAAGATTTCCACGCCCAGCGCTTCGGCCTGCTGGCCCAGCCAGCGCACCACATTACCCAGCGAAATCACGTAGTTGCCGTGGTTTTCTAAGCAGGCCGGTACGGCAAACGCTGGCGTCTGGTAAGCCTTGGTTTCGGTCAGGAACATCACGCGGTCTTCGGTCACGGGCGTGTGCAGCGGCGCGCCTTGCGCTTTCCAGTCTGGAATCAGTTCGGTCAGCGCTTTCGGGTCCATGACGGCGCCCGACAGGATGTGGGCGCCGAGTTCGCCGCCTTTTTCAAGGACCACGACGGACGTGTCGGGCGATAACTGCTTGATCTTGATGGCTGCCGACAAACCTGCCGGGCCGCCGCCGACGATGACGACGTCGTATTCCATCGCCTCGCGCGGGCCGTACTGTTCTACTAGGGTTTGGGGCTGTGTCATGGTCTGATTGTTATAGGTGTGTTAGGAGATGGGGAAAATTTTAGCACGAGTGTGCTTCTTTTTCGCGCCGAATGCAATGGTGGCGGTATTCTGAGCGACATTATTAGACATCGCAATCTAATACTGGCGATTTGTGTAATGATTGCGGTCAGACAGCGAAGGCGTCAGTGCTGTTGACATTTTTTACACAAGAGGAGCGGCCGTGGGCATAGAAGTCAACTTTGAGGGAAAAATCGCGCTGGTCACCGGCGCTTCCAGCGGCCTGGGCGCGCGCTTTGCCAAGGTGCTGGCCCAGGCCGGCGCCCAGGTGGTGCTGGCCTCGCGCCGGATCGACCGCCTGAAAGAGCTGCGCGCTGAAATCGAGGCCGATGGCGGCGCCGCCCACGTGGTCAGCCTGGACGTGACGGATTACGCCAGCATCAAGTCGGCGATTGCCCATGCCGAGACCGAGGCCGGTCCCATCGATATTCTGGTGAACAACTCGGGCGTATCGAACACCCAGCGTCTTGTCGATGTCACGCCTGACGATTATGCGTTCGTGATGGATACCAATTTGCGCGGCGCGTTCTTTATCGCCCAGGAAACCGCCAAGCGCATGATCGCCCGCGCCAAGGGCGACCCCGGCAAAAAACACCGCATCATCAACATCGCCTCGGTGGCCGGACTGCGGGTGATGCCGCAGATCGGCGTGTATTGCATGAGCAAGGCCGGCGTGGTGCAAATGACCAAGGCCATGGCCGTGGAATGGGGCAAATATGGCATCAACACCAACGCGATTTGCCCCGGCTATATTTCGACCGAAATCAACGAGGCATATTTTGCCGGCGAACAGGGCCGCCGCCTGATCGAATTATTGCCCAGCAAACGGCCAGGCAAACCGGAAGACCTTGATGGCTTGCTGCTGTTGCTGGCGGG
>JBEVNE010000411.1:0-12477 GCA_040508275.1 Duganella sp. | reverse complement strand
CTGCGGCAATGGCTTTTTGCAGCTTGGCGTCCATCAGGCTGGCGGCGCCGGCAAAGCTGCCGGCGTTGGCGCCGCTGCCGGGGTCGCCTGCGCCGCCGATGGCCAGCGCCTGGGCGTCGTTCTTGTTGAGCTGGCGCACCAGCATATCGGCCAGGCCGATGCCCTTCTTGGCGATGTTCTGGCTGGTTTGCTGGTCCAGCATCGAGGTGAACATCTTGGTCTGCTCGGTGTTCATCAAACCATCTTGCGGCGTGGCGTCGCGCATGGTTTTCATCATCATGTTGACGAACATCGCTTCAAACTGGGTCGCTGCACCTTTCAGCGCCTCGGGGCTGCCCGTACGCGCGCCCTGGCGCAGGCTGCCCATGTCCTTGACGTCAAGCGCGAACTTGTTGCTGAGGTCGTTTGTAAGTTTGGTATTGGTACTGGTCATGGCGCAACTCCGCTTAAATGATTTCCAGTTCGGCGCGCAGCGAGCCTGCCGCCTTCATCGCCTGCAGGATCGACAGCAAGTCTTGCGGCGTGGCGCCGATGGCGTTGAGGGCCTTGACCACCTCGGCCAGCGAGGCGCCGCCCTTGACCATCATGACCTTGCCGCTCGCTTGCTGGATATCGACGGCCTGGTTTTGCGTGACCACGGTGCGTCCGCCGGCCAGCGCATTGGGCTGGCTCACCTGCGGATCGGCCGTGACCGATACTGACATATTGCCGTGCGAAATGGCGCACGTCTCCAGCGTGACGGCGCGGTTCATCACCACCGAACCGGTGCGCGCATTCATGATCACCTTGGCCGGCTGCTCGGCCGGGTTGACTTGCATGTCCTGCAGCGTGCCGATAAAGCTCACGCGCTGGTCGCTGCTGCTGGGCGACTGCACGCGGATCACGCGGCTATCAAGCGCGTAGGCAATGCCGGCGCCGTATTTGTCGTTGATGGCGTCCACCACGCGGCTGGCGGTGGCGAAGTCGGCGGTATTGAGTTCGAGGCGGATCATATTGCCCTCGCCCAGGCTGGAAGCCACGGCGCGCTCAACCGTTGCACCGGCAGAAATCTTGCCCACGCTCAGGTGGTTGACGGTCAGCGAACTGCCGCCAGCGCCGCCGGCCTGCACGCCAACACCGCCGACCAGCACATTGCCCTGCGCCATGGCATACACCTGGCCGTCGGCGCCTTTCAGGGGCGTCATCAGCAGGGTGCCGCCGCGCAGGCTCTTGGCATTGCCCATCGACGATACCGTGATGTCCAGCGTCTGCCCCGGTTGCGAGAACGGCGGCAGCGAAGTGGTCACCATCACGGCGGCGACGTTTTTCAGTTGCAGCTGCGTGCCCTGCGGCAGGGTCACACCGAGTTGCTGCAGCATCGAGGCCACGCTTTGCACGGTGAACGGAGTTTGCGTGGTCTGGTCGCCGCTGCCGTCCAGGCCCACTACCAGGCCGTAGCCGATCAACTGGTTGTGGCGCACGCCGGCTATGCTGGCCAGGTCGCGCAAACGTTCGGCGTGAGCGGGCTGGTGGATCAGCGCCGTCACCAGCAGGACGCCGAGGGCGATGCCGAGTGCGGGCAGAAAGCGCTTGCAGCGCGCAACAGTACGGCGGGCAGCCGGGATCAAGGGAGAGTGGCTCATCGTCAACCTCAGAATGGCAGGATGCTCTGGAAGAAGCGCGACATCATCGAAGCCACTTCCGCGCGGTCCACCTGGCTGCTGGTGCGGTATTCGACGCGGGCGTCAGCCACGGCGGTCGAGGCCACCGTGTTGCCGGTGGCAATATTGTCGGGATTGACCATGCCCGAGAAGCGGATGAATTCCACGCCCTTGTTCATGGCCACCTGTTTTTCGCCGGCCACGATCAAGTTTCCGTTGGGGAGCACTTCCACCACCGTCACGCCCATGGTGCCGGTAAAGGCATTGCTGGCGGTCTGGTTGTCGGCGCCGCTGAAACTGTTTTCGTTGTTGATCGCCAGCGGGTTGCCGAACGTCGATTGCAGCGGACGCGGCAGACCGATGCTGACGGCGCTGGTCTTGTTGGCCGAGTTGGTGCCAGCCTTGTTGGCGGTGGTCCGTTCGGTGATCACCAGGGTCAGCACATCGCCCACCTGGCGTGCGCGGCGGTCTTCGAACACGGGCCGGTAGGTGCCGGCCTGGAAGATGGCGCCACTGGTCGGACGCGTCTGCATCTGCTCGGTGGTCAGCGGGCGCGCCGAGCGCGGCGTGTCAACGATCGAACTGGGCGTGACGCTGGCGCAGCCGCTCAGCAAAATGGCGGCGATCAGGATGGGATAGGCGTGGTTCATGGTGATTCCTTACGACTGCGCAGCAGCGGCATTAAAGTTGCGACAGGCGGGCCAGCATCTGGTCCGACGTGGTGATGGCCTTGGAATTGATCTCGTAGGCGCGCTGGCTCTGGATCATGTTGACCATTTCCTCGACCACGTTGACGTTCGACGATTCCACGTAGCCTTGCAGGATCACGCCGACGCCGTTGGTGCCGGGCGTGTTGGTTTGCGGATTGCCGGAAGCGCCGGTTTCCACGTACAGGTTTTCCCCCTTCGATTCGAGACCGGTGGGGTTGATGAAGGTGGTCAGTTGCAGCGCGCCGAGCTGTTGCGGCGCGGTCTGGCCCGGCACCACGGCCGAGACGGTGCCGTCGCGGCCCACCGTGATGTTTTGCGCTTCGATCGGGATGGTGATCGGCGGTTGCAGCACGAAGCCGCTGGAGGTCACCATTTGGCCGTTGTTGTCGCGCTGGAAGGAACCGTCGCGCGTGTAGGCAGTGGTGCCATCGGGCAGCAGCACGTTGAAGAAGCCGGCGCCGTTGACCATGATGTCTTTGTCGTTGCCGGTGGACTGCGGGTTGCCCTGGGTGTGGATGCGCTCGATGGCGACCGGACGCACACCGGTACCGAGCTGCATGCCGGAAGGCAGGTTGGTCTGTTGCGACGACTGTCCGCCCGGCTGGCGGATATTCTGGTACAGCAAATCCTCGAACACGGCGCGCGACTTCTTGAAACCGGTGGTGCTGACATTGGCCAGGTTGTTGGAGGTGACGTCGAGCTGCGTCTGCTGCGCCTCCATGCCGGTCTTGGCGATCCAAAGTGAACGTATCATGATCCTTCTCCCGTAGCTTGGATGCCCGTTCGCCACACTGGCAAACGCTCATCCCACAACAGCATTATGCGGGAGCGGAGGTCAACCTAAAGCGAGGATCTGGGTGGCTTTTGCGGCGTTATTCTCGGCGTTCTTGAGCAGGCTCATTTGCATTTCGAACTGCCTTGCCAGGCTGATCATGTTGACCATGGAATCGACCGGGTTGACGTTACTGCCCTCGAGCACGCCATCGACCACGCGCACGGCCGGATCGTTTTGCGCCGGCGTGCCGTCAGCCTGGCGGAACAGGCCATCGTCGCCGCGCAGCAGTCCCTGCGGGTCGGGATTGACCAGTTTTATGCGGCCGAGCACGTTCGACGGACCCGGCTGGTACTCGCTCGAGACCGTGCTGACCGTGCCGTCGCCGCCGATGGTGATCTGGGTATCGGGCGGAATGGCGATCGGGCCGCCATCGCCAATGATGTTCTGGCCGCTGGTGGTTTGCAGCAGGCCGTTTTCGTTGATGCGCAGGCTGCCGTTGCGGGTGTAGGCTTCCGAGCCGTCGGCCGACTGCACCGCCAGCCAGCCCTGGTCGCGCACGGCGATGTCGAGCGGGCGGCCGGTGGTCTGCATAGGGCCGGACGTCATGTCCGAGCCGACTGTGGACTCCACCACGAAGGCGCGCGTGGGCAGGCCGGGCGACAGCACCGGCACGGCACGGAAGGTGTCGAGCTGGGCCCGAAAGCCCGTGGTGGTGGCGTTGGCCAGGTTGTTCGACACGGTGGCCTGCTGCTCCATCACGTGCCGCGCCCCCGTCATCGCGGTATAAACCAGGCGGTCCATGGCTTACCTCACTCTCATTAACGCAGGTTGACCAGCGTCTGCAGCAGCGAATCCTCGGTCTTGATGGTCTGCGCATTGGCCTGGTAGACGCGCTGCGCGGTGATCATGTTGACCAGTTCTTCGGTCAGATCGACGTTCGAGGTTTCCACCGAATTCGAGCGCAACTGCCCCATCGTACCGGCATTGGGCACGCCCACCATCGGCACGCCGGAAGCCGAGCTTTCGGCCCAGACATTGTTGCCGAGCGGGGTCAGGCCATCGACGCTGGCAAAGTTGGCCATGGCGATCTGCCCCATGGCGCGCGACTTGCCGTTGCTGTACTGGCCCAGGATGATGCCATTTTCATCGATCGAATAACGCTGCCAGGAACCAGCCGAGTAACCGTTCTGGGTCGAGCCCTGATCGTTGGTCACGCTACCGTACTGGGTGATGCCGTCGAAGGTGGTGGCCACCGTCATCGGCTGCTCGGCGCCGGTGTCCGGGAAGATCGGTAACTGGATGTTGAACGGCAGCGTTTGTGCCGGCGTCAGCAGCGCCATCGCGCCGGGGCTCAGGTTACCGCTGCGGTCGAACAACAGCGTGCCGACCTTGACTGCCGGCACGGTAATGGCGTCGGCCAGGCGGGTGTTGATCTCGTCGGGCGACATGTCGACAATGGAACCGCTGCCGGTCGGGTCGAGCGCGGTCAGCGCCGTATCGAGTGCAGCCAGTTGTTCGGGACTGGCGGCGGCTGGCGCCGTTTGGGCGGCAGTGCTTATAACCTGGTGAGCGATGACCGCATAAGCACCAGCCGCAGCGGCGATCGCGGCAGGATCTGGCGGCGTGGCGCGGATCGCATCGTTGTAAACAGTACGGGCAGCATTCACATCGGTGTCGAGATTGAGCGCCGAGGTAACGCCGGCAGAAATAATTTCCTTGTTATCAGCCGCCGCATAGACGTCCCAGGTATTGGCATCAGTCTTGACGTAATACGTGGTCATGATGTGGGCGGTGCCGAGGGTATCGTACACCGGCAGCGGAATCTGCTTGTTGTAGGTTTCCGGGTCGTTGGCGTTGAACGGCGTCTTGGCCGGCACCTTCTCGGTCGAGCTCAAATTCATCTTGAAGTTGGCTTCGGTGGTTTGCACAGGCTTCAGATCGGCCTTGTCGAGCGTGAGCGGCACCGGTGCGCCGAGCTGGATCACACCGGCCGTGTTGGCCAGGTAACCGGTCAGTACCGCGCCCTGGGCATTGACCAGCGTGTTGTTCTTGTCTTCGTGGAACTGGCCGTTGCGCGAGTACTGCACGGCGCCGTTGACAGTCAGGCGGAAGAAGCCGCCGCCATTGATCGAGACGTCGAGCGGGTTGTTGGTGGTCTCGATATTACCCTGCGTGAACTGCTGGGCCAACTTGGCAGTACTGACGCCGATACCGGGATTCTGGCCGGACACGCCGTTCAGCGAGTTGGCGTACAGGTCGGCAAACTGGGCCTCGGAACTTTTGAAGCCGACGGTGCTGGCGTTGGCGATGTTGTTGCCGATGGCTGACAGCGATTTCGATGCGGCGTTCAGGCCGCTCAGTCCTTGTTGGAACATGGTATTCCCCTATCCAGGTACGATTAAAGTACTTCTTTAACATCGGCCATCGTGAAATGGCCGAGGGATGTATTGAGCTTGACGCCCGCGCTGCCGGTGGATACGCTGGCCACCGCCGCCAGTTGCAACTGCGAGGCGCTGTCCACCGTCTTGCCGCCGTTGGTGGCCTTGACCGAGAACGTGTAACTGCCCGCCTCTACCTTGCCCTTGTCGTCGGTGGTGCCGTCCCAGGTCAGCGGGTAGGTGCCTGCATCGGCATTGGTCAGCGACATGGTGCGCACGGTTTTACCGGTCTTGTCCATGATGCTGATCTCGACTTTTTCCGCCGCCGAACCGAGTTCCACGCCAAACACGCTGCTGCTGGTCTTGTTGCCGGACGCATCGGTCGCCGTACTCAGCTCGATGCCCTTGCCGGCCACCAGTATGCCTTTGCCGATCATGTTGATGGCCGACATGGATTGCGAGTTGGCCTGGTCGGTCCGCAACGATTCCAGCGTGGCGTTGACCTTGTTGATACCGGTGACGGTGGACAGCTGCGCCAGCTGGCTGGTCATGGCCGCATTGTCCATCGGGTTCAGCGGATCCTGGTTCTTCAGTTGCGTGACCAGCAGCAGCATGAACTTGTCCTGGTCGGCCTGCACGCTGTCCTTGGGCGTGGTGCTGGAGTTGGTCGCCACCGAGTTGGTGGCAGCCGCCTTGGGCGTATCGATAATGCCGCTCACTGCCATGATGATTCTTCCTCAATCAGTTCTGACCGATGGTCAGGGTTTTACTCAGCAGCGACTTGGCCGCATTCATGGTTTCGACGTTGGTCTGGTACGAGCGCGAAGCCGACAGCATATTGACCATCTCATCGACCACATTCACATTCGGCATGGTCACATAGCCCTTGTCGTCCGCCATCGGGTGCTTGGGGTCGTACATCATTTTCATCGGCGACTGGTCTTCCACCACCTGCCGCACCCGCACCCCGGTCGAGGCGCCGCCGTCGGTCGGCGTGGTCGCTTCAAACACCACCTGGCGTGCGCGGTAGGCTTCGCCGGTGGAACTGGTGGCGCTATCGGCATTGGCGAGGTTGGAAGCGGTGACGTTGAGGCGCTGAGCCTGGGCGCTCATGGCCGAACCGGAAACATTGAAAATATTAAAGAGCGACATGATCAGTTTCCTGACTGCAGAGCGCTCATCATGCCCTTGATCTGGGCATTGATCATGGTCAGGCCGGCTTCGTAGCGCAGCGCATTGTCGGCAAACTGGTTGCGCTCAACGTCCATATCGACCGTATTGCCATCGACTGCGCCCTGTACTACGCCGCGGTACTGCAATGGCGTGCCGTCCGCCAGCAAGGTGCCGTCGTGCGGTGGATTCGGATAGTGTTTGGGGGCCGTGGTCTTCAGGCTGGCAGCAGCCGTCGGGCTGGCTTTTTCCACTGCTGCCTTCATGGCCGTGCTGAAGTCGAAATCGCGCGCCTTGTAATTGGGCGTATCGGCATTGGCGATATTGGAAGCCAGCACGGCCTGGCGTTTTTCACGCAGGCTCAGCGCAGCTTCGTTAAAGCGCATGTGATCGTCGAGTTTGGCAAGCATGGGCAGCCTCCTGGGCGGGTGAACGTGACATAACAAATAGCAACAGGACCAATGATAAAGAGTTGCCTTGACGAACCATCGAGCGATCAGCACGGACTTTTACGCCCTATTCCACGCTTCACTGGCGACGCCAGCGACTAAGATGGCAACATTGAATGGGAATCCGCTGCCATGAACCTTCGTCCTGCTACCTTGTTATCCCTGCTGCTGGCCGCCACGCTGGCCTCCCCCACCGTCCGTGCTCAGTCTCAGGCGCGGCAGGACACTGCTGTCATCAAGCGCACCGTGGAAGAATTTCTTAAAATACAGACCGGCGGCTTGCCGGGCCAGGTGACGGTAGCCGTCGGCGCCATCGACCCGCGCATGAGTCTTGCTGCATGCCCGGCTCCGCAGGCATTCTTTACGCCCGGCGCGCGCGCCTGGGGCAAAACCACGGTGGGCGTACGTTGTGCGGCCCCGTCCGCCTGGACCGTGTATATTCAGGCCAGCGTCACCGTGATCGGCGACTACATCGCCAGCGCCGTGCCGTTGGTGCAGGGCCAGGATATCGAGCCGCAGCAGCTGGTGGTATTGCAGGGTGATCTGACAACATTGCCTCCAGGTATAGCTACCGACATGGCGCAGGTGGTCGGTCGCAGCGCCAATGTATCGTTGCCGCCGGGCACTCCCTTGCGCATCGATACCTTGCGCAGCAAGCCCGTGGTGCAGCCGGGCCAGCTGGTGCGGCTGGTATCGAGCGGCAGCGGTTTTAGCGTGTCGGGCGAGGCGCGTGCCATGAGCACGGCCACCGACGGCCAGGTGGTGCGGGTAAAAACCGCATCGGGACAACAGATCAGCGGCATCGCCAAGAGTGGCGGACTGGTGGAGGTGGCGTTTTAAGGTGCGGTAGTACACGCCTGCCACGGATCGTGACGCAACGGCGCTAAAGTTTTTAAACTGTGCGCCGTTACCAACTCAGATCCCGGAGTTTCGTACTCCACCCAGTGAAGGAAGTGCTGTGAAAATCAACGATACACTCAAGAACACGCCCGGCTTGCCGACGACGAATACGCCACCGGCGTCGACTGCGCGCAGCGCCGAGACCGCCGTGCAGACGTCGACGCCGGCCAGTACCGAGAGCGTACGCCTGTCGCCGCAAGGCCAGGCAATGGCGGCCAGTGCTGCCAGCGGCGCTGGCGCTGTGTTCGACACCAAAAAAGTCGAGCGCATCAAGCTGGCCATCGCCGATGGCCAGTTCCAGGTCAACTCGGAAAAAGTGGCGGATGGCTTGCTCGATACGGTCAAGGATCTGCTGCACTCTCGCAAACGTTAGGATAACTCATGACCACGGTCACCCCGCTCGACAACCTGCGCGAAGAAGCGCACATCATGACAACGCTGCTGGACCTGCTCAAGCAGGAACAGGGCATGCTGGTGTCGGCGGAGATCGATGGTTTGCAGGACGTCACCACCCGCAAGACCGCGCTGGTCACGCAAATGACGCTGCTGTCAGCCCAGCGCCACCGCGCCCTGGGCAAGGCCGGCTTTCCCGCAGAAGAAGCCGGCATGGAGGCCTGGATCGCCACCAGCGGCGACGCCAGCATTGCCGACGCCTGGAAAGTCCTGCTCGACGTCACCCGCGAAGCCAAGGAGCTGAACCGCGTGAACGGTATGCTGATCAACAAGCAGATCAGCCACACCCAGGGTGCGCTGCAAGCACTGCAGCCGCGCAGCGCCAGCAGTCAGACGTATAGCGCTACCGGCATGTCCAACTCGATACCCCGCAGCCGCGGCTTCCTCGCTGGTTAGAAGACGTTGTAAACCGCCCATGGCTTCGTTGCAGCGGCTTGCCGTGCTTACGCACTGTCTGCGTCGCTGCGCCTCGCCACGGACGGTTTGCAACGTCTTTGTTCTGTGGTGTTTCCACTTTTAAATCTGGCTGGTTGGGTTATTGCGTACGACTAACCGGCGCCACCTCGGTCGGCAACTCCGTCACCGGATCAGGAATCCCCGACAGGATCGTCACCGCCACCCGGCGGTTGCGGGCGCGGCCGATGGGGTCGTCGTTGGAGGCGACCGGTACATTCGAGCCGAAACCCACTGCCGTCAGGCGCGTTGGCGCCACGCCGGCTTCGACGAACAGGCGCACCACGCTGCTGGCGCGCACCGAAGACAACTCCCAGTTCGATGGAAATTGTGCATTGCTGATCGGCAGGTCATCGGTGTGACCTTCGACCTGGACATTATGGGTGTCGGTTTTCAGCAAACTCCCCACGGCGCGCAGCGCCTCCACCGACTCCGGCGTCAGGCGCGCATCGGCCGGGTCGAACAGCACGCTGGCGTTGATTTCCACGCTGACGCCACGGCTGTTTTGCGTCACGCGCACCTTGCCCTCCCTGACCAGCGGCGCCAGCGTCGATAACAAATCCTGCGCCAGCCTGGTCATCTCGCGGCGCTCCTGCTGCAACTGTTCGCTGCGGCGCTTGAGCGCGGGATTGGGAATCGGCAGATTGGGCACCTCGGTATTGACTACCGGCGAGGCGCCGGCGCCGCCGAAGGCATCGCCGAGCGCATCGGAAAACACCTTGTACTTGCCGATATTGACCGAGGAAATCGCGTACATCACGACGAAGAAGGCGAACAGCAGCGTGATGAAATCGGCGTAGGAAATCAGCCAGCGTTCGTGGTTTTCCACTTCCTCGTCGAATTTTTTGCGGGCGCGCCGGTATTGCATGTCAGTGCTCGCGCAGCAAGGTGGCGATGCGCTCTTCGATCACGCGCGAATGGTCGCCGGTGGCGATGTCGTAAAACACGGCGGCGGCAATTTCCTGCTGGTGCACCGCCTGGTTGACGATGGCCTTGAGCTTGTTGGCGATCGGGTAGAAAAACAGGTTGGCCATGCCCACGCCATAAATGGTGGAGACGAAAGCGACGGCAATGCCGGCGCCCAGCTTGGTGGGGTCGGTGAGGTTTTCCATCACGTGGATCAAGCCGAGCACGGCGCCGAGGATGCCGATGGTCGGCGCATAGCCGGCAGCCGACTCCCAGATGCGCACGGCCAGCCGTTCTTCGGTTTCGTAGGCAGTGATTTCGGTGTCGAGCAGCTGGCGCAGCTTGTCGGGGTTGATGCCATCCACCACCAGGCGCAAGCCCTTGGTGTTGAACTTGTCCTTGGAGGCCAGCATATAGCGCTCGAGCGAGAGCAGGCCGTCGCGGCGCGCAGCCTGGTTCCAGGCGGTGATGTCGCGCGCCAGCGCGGCGCGGGTGTCGGGCGGCGGTGCAAACACCAGGCGCAACATGCGCAGGCCGCGTACAAAAGTACGCAGTTTGGTCTGCAGCAAAACTGCGCCAAAGGTGCCGACCACCACGATGGCAAACGCCGCCGGCTGCACCAGCGAGGACAGCTTGCCGCCTTCCATGGTTTGTCCGATGGCGATGCCGGCCAGCGCCAGCACCACCCCGATTATGCTGGCCCAGTCCATGCCCGCTCCCGTAAGGTGGCGCGCAGCCGTGCTACCGCCTGGGTATGCAGCTGCGATACGCGCGATTCCGACACGCCCATCACGGCGCCGATTTCTTTCAAGTTGAGCTCCTCTTCATAGTACAGCCCCATCAGGATCTTTTCACGTTCGGGCAGAGCCTCAATGGCGTCGATCACCGACTGGCGGAAATCGGTATCGAGCAGCGCGCGCAGCGGGTCGGCGTCTTCGTCCGAGTGATAGCGGTCGAGGAAGCTGTCGTTGCCGTCGTCATCGTGAAAATCTTCGTAATACACAAGCTGGTGGCCGCCGCCGTCGGCCAGCATTTCCTGGTAATCGGCCAGCGACAGCTTGAGCGACTTGGCCACTTCCGATTCGGTCGGTGGGCGGCCGATGCGCTGCTGCAGCGTGCTCATGGCCGCTTCGATCTTGCGCATGTTCTGACGCATCGAGCGCGGCAGCCAGTCGCTGGTGCGCAGTTCGTCGAGCATGGCGCCGCGTATGCGCAGCACGGCGTAGGTCTCGAACTGCGCGCCATGGGTTTCCTCATAGCGCGTGATCGCGTCGAGCAAACCGATCATTCCGGCTTGTACCAGATCGTCAACTTCGACGCTGGGCGGCAGTTTTGCCTTCATGTGATGGGCAAGCCGCTTGACCAACGGCATATGCTCCGTCAGCAAAGAATTCTTGTCCGCTTTCCCTTTGACCGTGTACATAGCCTATTGTTTTACTTTCAAGCGCTAAAATGGTTGCCGCTCCCCGTCTGGAAAGAAGGCGAGCCCGCCAGCGCAAAGCGCCCCGCCAGTTGACGAAACGCCACCGATGCACCGGCCAGCGGAAAAGCATCGACCACCGCGCGACCCAGGCGCGCGGCGCGTTGCAGGTATTCATCGGCCGGAACCGAGCCCATCGAGACAAGATTCACGGCCAGATAACGACTGGCTGCTTGTGCCATATTATCGTAAACCAACTTCGCTTCGGCTTCTGATGCTCCGGTGACAAGAATTCCGAACGGCCGGCGACCGAGTTCCTGGTTCAGCCGCTTGATCAGACTGTACGCCGCCTTGATCGATGCAGCGCTGGCCGAGACCTGCACGACGATCTCGGAACTGGCCATGACCGGTACCGGGAAGGCCTCGCCGTCGAATTCGCCATCGACGATCACCACGCCGGTCTGCTTGACCAGCACATCGAAGGCCTTGGCCAGGCGGCGTGTTTCGTCGGGACCGCTGCGCGCCGCGCCGCGTGTCATCGACGCCACGGCAAAGCCTTGCGGCGCCTGGTGTATCACCTGGTTCAGCGCGCATTCCTGGCGCGCCACGTTGAGCAGGCTGGCGCCGCCGTCAAGGCCAAGACGGCTGGCTACGCCGTGGGCGCTGGCGCAGGCATCCATCAGCAGCACGTCGTTGCCGGCGCGCGCCAGCGAGGCGCCGAGGTTGACCAGCATGGCGCCCTTGTCGTCCTGTGGGGTGGCCGACAAAAAGGTGACGATACGGGGCCGCGGCCCCGCCAGCATGCGGCGCAGTCCTTCGGCCTGGTCGAAATCGAAATTAGCCAAGGTGCACCTCGCGCAGCGTTTTTTCATTGGCGGCGGCCGACATCAGCAGCGGCAGTTCGGCATCGAGATATTGGGTGCTGACGGCATCGCGCTTGAGCTTGAAGGCGCGGTCGATCAGGTAGGCCGGATCGGCCAGGTGCAGGTCTTCTGGCACGCGCTGGCCATTCGACACATAGAACAGGTTGAGTTTCTGACGGATCACCACGTCGAGCACATTGCCGATCGCTGCCGCTTCGTCGAGCTTAGTCATGATGCAGCCGGCCAGGCCGCTGCCCTGGTAGGCGCGCACCACTTCGGAGAGGGTTTCCTGGGTCGCCGTGGCGTTCAGGCACAGCAGGCGCTTGACGTCGGAACCGGCGCCTTGCAGCATCGACACCT
>JBEVNE010000355.1:0-4954 GCA_040508275.1 Duganella sp. | reverse complement strand
GCCAGCCGTTGCAAGAGCGGATACTGGGGCGGGGGCTGTTGCTGAAGCACCACGCTGCTGCAACAGCGTCAGTGCCAGGGTGAATTGTTCGGTGCTGATGCTGTGCAGGCTGTCGAGAAACGCTGCCTGGGCTGCCAGCGGCGGCGGCATTTCCAGGCCCAGGTCATCTGCCAGCGCGGCGCCCATGGCCGGGTTGATGAAGGCTGCCCATAAACCGCTGGCGCGGTGCAGGCAGGGCGGCAGTTCGATCGGGCCTACCGCCGGCACCGGCGTCAGCGGCTGGTCGGCGCCATAAGCCTGCTGCAGCAATACCGCAAAAGCGCGCATTTGCTCAAGGGGCAAGGCATCCTCGAACGACAGCCACAGGCTGTAATGGCTGCCGCCGTTGACGCTGACGGCAGGCGCAGGTAGCGCCAGGTCCTGCTGCAGGGCGTTCGCCATGTCGCACAGGCGCAGCCAGTGCTGGTCGTCGGCGGCCTTGGGGAAGTTCAGCACCAGCGCACGGGTGGCGCCGCCTGCCGTGCACAGATCGACGGCCAGCGTGGTGTCGGCGCGCAGGTGCTGTTCCAGCGCAGCGCTGGTGGGCTGCTGCAGGTCCGGCAGGTAGAGCCGGCGCAGTGCGGCGATCAGTTTTTCCATGGGGTGGTGGTTATCGGACATTCAGACGTCGATGAAGCGCATCTTGAAATTGCGGCCCTTGATGGTGCCGAAGTCGCCGCCCAGCGAGTTGCCCTGACTGAGGCGATCGTAGGCTTCGTAGGCCACGCGGCGGTCGAGCGCCACATAGGTTTGAAACTCGAAGACATTGATCTTGCCTACCTGTTCCTTGGCCAGGCCGGCGTCGCCGGTGAGGGCGCCGAGCAGGTCGCCGGGGCGCAGCTTGTCTTTTTTGCCGCCGCTGATCACCAGCGTCATCATCGGCGCCGGATCGACGCCGTAGCCGGCGTCGTCCAGGCTGTCGAGGTCATACCAGGCCACCGGCGCCTGCTGATACTCCTCGATCAGCTTGACCCATTTTTTTTCGTTCGGCGCGCACAGCGACAGCGCCAGGCCTTTTTCGCCGCCACGGCCGGTGCGGCCCACGCGGTGGATGTGCACCTCGGTGTCTTTCGAGACATCGACATTGATCACTGCTTCCAGGTTGGGGATGTCGAGGCCGCGCGCGGCAACGTCGGTAGCCACCAGCACCGAGCAGCTGCGGTTGGCAAACAGCACGAGGATTTCATCGCGCTCGCGCTGTTCCAGTTCGCCGTACAGGGCCAGCGCCGTAAAGCCCTGGGCACGCAGTTCATCGGTCAGCTCGCGGCACTGCACCTTGGTATTGCAGAAAGCGATGGCCGATACCGGCTTGTAGTGGCCCAGCAGCTTGCCCACCGCCGCATTGCGCTGGTCGAAGCCGATTTCGAAGAACAGCTGCTCGATCTGGCTGTTGTCGTGCTGCGCTTCCACCGTTACCTCGACCGGATCGACCAGGAAGGAATCGGTGGCGCGGCGGATGTCGTCCGGGTAGGTGGCCGAGAACAGCAGGGTCTGGCGGCGCTTGGGGCAGGCGCTGACGATGCCGGCGATTTCGTCGTAAAAGCCCATGTCGGTCATGCGGTCGGCTTCGTCGAGCACCAGCGTGCCGACCTTGGACAGGTCCAGCGTGTTGCGGCCCAGGTGGTCGCGCACGCGGCCCGGCGTGCCGACCACGATGTGGGCGCCGTGTTCGAGCGAGGCGATTTGCGGGCGCATCGGCGAGCCGCCGGTGAGCACCAGCACCTTGACGTTGCCGGTGCTGCGCGCCAGCCGGCGCAGTTCGTTGGCGACCTGGTCGGCCAGCTCGCGGGTAGGGCACAGCACCAGCGCCTGTACCGCAAACCACGCAGGATTGAGCTTGTGCAGTATGCCCAGGCCAAAGGCGGCGGTCTTGCCGCTGCCGGTCTTGGCCTGGGCGATCAGGTCGCGGCCTTCCAGCACCGACGGCAGGCTTTGCGCCTGGATCGTGGTCATCTCCTTGTAGCCGAGCGTGTCGAGGTTGTCGAGCAGGGCGGGATTGAGCGCGAGGCTGGCAAAAGCGGTCGATGCCGGATTGGTGTCGGTGGATGTCATGGTGTGGGACCTGTTAAAAAAGGACGTCGGCACAGTCTAACAGGCTGCGGGGCGGTCCTGATGCTGCGGCGGGGAATACGGTGGCGGTTGTTGCAAGCGCGCCGGGCCAGGGCGCTAATCGGGTTCGGATCCGGCCACGACCGGCTCGGGCGCGGCGGGCGCCCACACGGGCAGGCCGGTCAGATCGAGCCTGTCGTCGCGCACCCAGATCGGCAGGCCGGTGGTGTCGGTCGGTTCGAGCAGTTCCAGCTGCTCCTGCTTGAGCGCCGGACGGCGCACGCGCGGCGCTGGCGGACGCTTGGCTTCCGGTTCGAGCGGCGCGGCCGGGCCGAAACCGGGCAGGTCGAACGTGGCGTTATCTTTTTTATCTCTCATGAAGGAATCTCTTGCCCACGGCGCTGCATCAAAATGCGCCGCTCAAAACAAAAGCCCGGCTGCAAGAGTCGGGCTTAGTGTGTGTTTGCGAATAAGCGGGCGAAGTTTATCACAAAGCGCCATGGCCGAACACCATGGCAGTGCTGTCTTAGCGGAAGCTCAGCGCACCGGTCAGGTCTCCCGGCGCCGTGGCGTGGTTGGCGGCAAACGCCTCGTTGCGCGTCTTCAGCCCTTGCAGCAGCGGCAGGCCATGCAGGCGCGTGATGAAGCGCAGGATCGAGGTGGTGTCGTAGAAGCTGTGATCGACCTGCCCCTTTTTGGCAAACGGCGACACCACGATCGCTGGAATGCGCGAACCCGGTCCCCAGCGGTCGCCCTTGGGCGGCGCCACGTGATCCCACCAGCCGCCGTTTTCGTCAAAAGTGATCACCACCACCATATTGCCCCACTGCGGCGATTTTTTCAGGTGCTCGATAACGTTGGCCACGTGGGCGTCGCCCGATTCGATATCCGAATAACCGGCGTGCAGATTCAGGTTGCCCTGCGGTTTGTAGAAGGTCACGGCGGGCAGCTTGCCGGCCACTGCATCGGCGATGAATTTGTTCGAGATCGGGCTGTCGCCCAGGCCGCCGTCGCGCAGGTGCTCGGCGCGCGCAGCAGTGCCAGGGGCAAACTGCTGGAAGTAATTGAAGGGCTGGTGGTGGAACTGGAAGTTCGGCTTGCTGCCGCCGCCCTTGCGGTCGAGCGCCGCTTGCCAGCCGCCGCCATACCAGGCCCAGCTCACGCCCTTGCGCGACAGCAGGTCGCCGATGGTGTCGTAGGTTTGCGGCGGCAGTGTGTTGGCGTCGGCCGGATCGGCGGCCAGCGGATCGCCGTCGTAGGCCGGGCGGATATAGCTCGGCTGATACGGCGGCGCCATGGTATTGACCACGTAGCCGTCTGGCGTGATGGCGCCGTCGTTGACGTACTTTGGCGGACCGTCGAGCGCAGACGCCGGCGACTCCGGCGCCAGCGCCAGGCGCACGCCTTGCGGGCCGTCCGCCAGCACGGCGATCTTCTTTTTTGCCTTGGTGTCGGCGGCGTTGAAGTATTCGTTGGCGCGCCCGGTAATCAGGAACTGGTGATTCATGTACGAACCGCCAAAGGCCGCCATGAAAAAATTGTCGCACAGCGTAAATTGGCGGGCGATCTGCCACAGGTTGAGGTTTTTCGAGGTTTCACCGTAATGGCCCATCACCAGACCGCCGCTGTCGGCCCAGGCGGCAAAGCCGTCGTTTTTGCCGCCGTTGATCTGCGCCTGGTTGTTGTAGAAACGGTGCACCAGGTCGCGCGTAATGATTGCCTCGGGCAGCGGCTTGCCGGCGGCGTCGCTGAGTTTGAAGGGCGCGTTGGCCAGTCCGTTGATCTGGTCTTCCTTGATCAGGTAGTCGGTACCGCCAATGTTCTGCTGGTCCGGCACCATGCCGCCCCAGACCTTGGGCAGCGTGGGCAGCACGGAACCATCGCGGTCGCGCTGCACGCTGGCCGCTGGCGCCATCGCCGACAGCGGCGCCGCCGTGCCGGGGAAGTCGGCAAACAGGTTGTTGAAGCTGCGGTTTTCCAGGTAGATCACCACTACGTTTTTGACGTGCGCCTTGAGCTTGGCATCGAGCGAACCCTTGACGCCTGCGGCAGCCGGCTTGGCAGCTTGTGCCAGTTGCGGCAGGGTGCCGGCAATGCCGGTGGCGGCAGCGGCCTGGAAAATGCGCCGGCGCGATGGGCTGGCTGGGGCGTCCTGTGGCGTTGCTGCCGGCGTCTGCGCGGTTGGCTTCGTCTGATCTGTCACCTTGGCTCCTCGAGTTGAGTCAAAGACACAATTGTGACAGTTTTGCCGGGGTTTGGGTATGGACGGGTGAGAAAGTCAGGGGCAGCGCTGTCGTTGTGCCTTACGCCAGCTTCTGCTGCGGCGCAATCCTCGCCAGCACGCCCACTCCAAACACCTGCTGGTACGGCAAATCCTTGCGCTGCGCATAGCCGATGTAGCAATCGCACTTGAAGCGCGGGCAACTGCGTTCCTGCAGCAGGTCCGCCAGATCGTCCGTGTATAAATTGCCCAGCCGTTCAGGCAGAAAGTGGCAGCGCGCCAGCGTGCCGTCGCCGTCCACCGACAGCGCCGTTTCGCCGGCCAGGCAGGCCTTGCCGCGTGAAGGCGCAGGGCGGCGGCTTTGGGCGAACCACGGGTCGATGGCGTCGAGCCAGGCTACGTCGTCGGCGTCATAGTAGCCGGGGCCGCGGCGGTCGTAAGCGTTGAGCCAGAGATAAACGTGGGACGGCAACGCAGCACGCAGCGCGCGGATGGCGTCGAAGTGTTCGCGCAGCGCCACCATGCCGACCGAATAGCGCACGCCGATGGCGTCCAGGCGCGCGCAGCGGGCGAGAAAGCGTTCCAGCGTGGTCTGGCCCGGGTGGTAGGTGCACCACAGGCCGATCCTGGCGCGGCTGGCGCTGT
>JBEVNE010000279.1:0-10614 GCA_040508275.1 Duganella sp. | reverse complement strand
CCGGCCACCACGCCCACGCCATCGTCGTTGTGGTAATAGACCTGGTTCGACCAGGTGGTGTTGTCGTTGACGTTCCAGTCGTACTTGGCGTAGGTCAGGTAGTCGGTGCGCTGGGCATCGCTGTAGTAGTTGCGGTAGTTATTGCCTTCAGCCGCCGGGGTGGCGCCGGTGGGCGACAGGTAGGACAGCGCCTGCTGGAAGTTCGGGTACATGAACGGGCGCGTGTAGGGCTGGTATTTCTCGGTAGCCGAGCGCACCGTGCTGTCTTCGTTCGGTTCGATCTTGTCGGAGTAGTTGAGGAACAGGGTCAGCTTGCCGTTGCTGTTCTGGTTCACATACTTGGCGTTGAACTGGTCGCCGCCCTGGCGCGCATTGAAGTCCCAGGCCTTTTGCTCGTGGTGCAGGGCCGAGATGTAGGCGCTGCTGCCATCGCCGAAGGCGCCGGTGTCGTAACGGGCAAACGTGCGCGAGGTGGTGTGGCTGCCGACGGTCTGCTGCACGGCCAGGTTGCGGTTTTGCGATGGCTCGCTGGAGAAGGTTTCGATGGTGCCGCCCAGGTTGCTGGTCGAAGCGGTGGCCAGATCGCCGGCGCCCGACGACAGGATCACGCTGCCGACGTTTTCGCTGATCACGGCGCGCTGCGGCGACAGGCCGTTGTAGTTGCCGTATTGCTGGTCGCCGAGCGGTACGCCATCCATGGTGTAGCCCAGTTGCTGGCCGCTGAAGCCGTGGATGAACAGCGACAGGTTTTGCTCGTTATTACCCCATGGGTCGGCGGTCTGGAAGCTCACGCCGGGTAAAGTTTGCAGCGCTTTCAGCGGATTGATGCCCGGCAGGATCTTCTGCATGTCGTTCTTGTTCAGGGCAACCGAGGAGCGTGTTTTGCGGGTGGCGATTTCCACGGTGGCGATCGGTGCCGCTGCCGCAACCGCAGTTGCCGACTCTGCCGTCGTGGCAGCGGCAGGCGCATCAGCCATCTCTGCCACTGCTGCGGCAACGTTGGCGGCCATGGCCAGCATCGGGAAGCTCAGGGCGATAACGCATGCCGAGCGCACTGCGGATAATTTCTTGTTCATGTTTGCCTTGTAACCAGATTGGGGGATTCACAACGCTGCGGATGATAGTGACTGAGTGTGACGGGATCATGACCAGATGACACGATCCGCCCGGGGCTGCTACACTGTGCCGTCTGGAAATAACAAGGGCTTACGCCATGCGCTTTCTCTCCCTGCTGATGTTGCTGCTGCCGCTGGCCGGCTGCTATACCGCCGACCAGGCGCGGCTCGGAAATTTCGTCACTGCCACCGTGCAGCCAGGCATGACGCTGGAAGAGGCGCTGGTGCGCATGCGCGCCGAACAGTTTTATTGCGACACCAGCAGCGCCGGCACGCTGACCGTCTGCACCCGCAGCGCCCACAGCCTGATGCGCGGTACCTGCGTGGAACGGGTGGACCTGGTGCGCAGTCCCTCATCGGTGCGCACCGTCGGTGGCATCGACATCCTTCAAATCAAGTGTTCCAAATAAGCGTTTCACAACATGGCCCGACCGCGTTTTTTACCCGATAACTTCACCCTGGCAATGATCGTAACGGTCGCTGCCGCCAGCATTCTTCCCGCCAGCGGCCAGACCGCCGTAGTCTTCGACAACGTCACCCATGCCGCCGTGTGCCTGCTGTTCTTCCTGCACGGCGCCAAGCTGTCGCGCGAGGCGGTGGTGGCCGGCATTACCCACTGGCGCTTGCATCTGCTTGTGCTGCTGTGTACGTTTGCGCTGTTCCCGCTGCTCGGTCTGGGACTGAAACCCTTGCTGGAACCGCTGGTCACGCCCGAGCTTTATCTCGGCATTCTGTTCCTGTGCATGTTGCCGTCCACGGTGCAATCGTCGATCGCCTTCACGGCGGCGGCGCGCGGCAATGTGCCGGCTGCCATCTGCAGCGCGTCCGCTTCCAACCTGCTGGGCATTTTCCTCACGCCGCTGCTGGTCGGGCTGCTGACTTCGGCGCGCCTGCAGGGCGATTCTTCACTGGAAGCCTTCACGCAGATCGCCACCCAGTTATTGCTGCCGTTTATTGCCGGTCAGGTGGCGCGGCGCTGGATCGGCGGCTGGGTCGAGCGCAACAAGGCGCTGACGCGGCTGGTGGATCAGGGCTCGATCCTGCTGGTGGTGTATACCGCCTTCAGCGAGGCGGTAGGGCAGGGCTTGTGGCAGCAACTGTCGGGCAAGTCGCTGGCCGGGCTGCTGGTGATCGACGTGGTGTTGTTGGCGCTGGTGATGGTGATCAGCATGCAGGCCAGCAAACGGCTGGGCTTCAGCCGCGCCGACCAGATCGCGATTGTGTTTTGCGGCTCGAAAAAGAGCTTGGCCAGCGGCGTGCCGATGGCCAAGGTCTTGTTTGCGGGGGGGGCGCTGGGAGCGGTGGTGTTGCCGCTGATGTTGTTCCACCAGTTGCAGCTGATGGTGTGCGCGGTGCTGGCGCAGCGGTTTGCGCGCAGGGAGGAGCAGGAAACGGCTTAATCTCGTTTCCTGTTGCAGATGCCGGGGTCAGTGCTTGGCTTCACCCGCCGGCAGCAGCGCTTCCACCGGCGCATCACTGGCAAACAGCTGGGCGCAATCGACCTTGTCGTAGGTGTAGTGCTGACCGCAGAAGTCGCAGTTGACGCCGACCTGGCCCTGTTCGGCAATCACGCTTTCCACTTCCTCCTGGCCCAGCATCTTGAGCATATTGCCGACTTTTTCACGCGTGCAGCTGCAGTGGAACGACGGCGTGAGCGGGTCGAAGACGCGAATCGTTTCTTCCCAGAACAGGCGCTGCATCAGCACGTCGACCGTGGTTTCCAGCATTTCCTGTTCCTTGAGCGTGCCGCCGAGCATCACGGCGCGGTTCCAGGTTTCCAGCGCTTCTTCCGCCGTCAGCGGCTCCTCGCCGGCTTTGCCGCCGTGGTCGGGCAGTTTTTGCAGCAGCAGGCCGCGTGCCGTGTTGTCGTCGGTGGCCAGCCACAGACGAGTGTCGAGCTGTTCCGAACGCAGCATGTAGTTTTCAATGATGGTGGCGACATCGTCACCGTCGAGCGGCACGATGCCCTGGTACGGTTGCTGGCCCGGCACCTTGTCGGCCGGATCGAGCGTGATGATGAAGCGGCCATTGCCGGTGACATTGAGCAGCGCTTGCAGCGTGGCGTCGTCGGCCACCACGGCATTCGGGGCCAGCTTGGCGGTGGCGCGCAGGCGCAGGTCGGCGTCGCACTCGACCACCAGCAGGCGCACCGGGCCGTCACCATGGATTTGCATGATGATCGAACCGTTGAACTTGAGGTTGGCCGACAGCAGGGCGGCGGCGCTGACCATCTGGCCCAGCAACTGCTTGACCGGGGCAGGGTAGTCGTGACGCGCCAGCACCTCGCGCCAGGTGGCGGAAATGTCGATGAACTGGCCGCGCACGGCGGCGTTATCGAAAATAAACTTCTGGAGGGTATCCTGGGTGGGGGTAATGCTCATGTTTTATCCAATCTTTTTGGCGCAGTAATCACGCAGTAATGGCGCAAGGGCATAAAAGCGCAACGATGGCGCTATTTTACGCTGGCCCTACAGGCAGCGCAGCGAACGGTCGTGCTATTATTTTGTTTGAGACTTATTTTGCGGCCAGCAATCACCCGATATTGCGCCAGCGCCGCGCATTTCAAGGCAGACCACGATGACCTTCACACCTTCGCGTTCCGACATGCTGACCATCCGCGGCTTGCGCTGCCACGTACGCCACTGGGGCCGCGACGGCGCCCCCAAGATCTTCATGATGCATGGCTGGATGGACGTGGGCGCTTCGTTCCAGTTCGTGGTGGACGCCCTGCAGGGCGACTGGCACGTGATTGCCCCCGACTGGCGCGGCTTCGGCCTGTCCGAGCGCAGCGGCGCCGATACCTACTGGTTTCCCGATTACCTGGCCGACCTCGACGCCATCCTGCGCCATTACTCGCCCGATGAGCCGGTCAACCTGCTTGGTCACAGCATGGGCGGCAACGTGGTGGCGCTGTATGCGGGAGCGCGCCCGCAGCGCATCCGCAAGCTGATCAATCTGGAAGGCGGCGGCCTGCGCGCCGCCAGGCCCGAGCAGGGGCCGGGCCGCTACGCGCGCTGGATGGACGGCTTGCTCGAGCAACCGGCGCTGCGCAGCTATCCGTCGCTGGAAGCGGTGGCGGCGCGCCTGCAAAAGACCAATCCGCGCCTGAGCCACGCCCGTGCCGCTTTTCTGGCCAGCCACTGGTCGGCGCAGAACGGCCAGGGCGAATGGGAAATTCTTGGCGATCCCGTGCACAAGCAGGCCGGCCCCTTGCCGTATCACCTGGACGACGTGCTGGCGTTCTGGCAAGCCATCACGGCGCCGGTGCTGTGGGTGGAGGCCGACCAGACCAATATGTGGGACTGGCTCGGTTCGCTGCCGGGCGGCCGCCACGAGCTCGATCGCCGGCTCGAGTATTTCCCCAAGTTGCAGCGCGAAATGGTGCACGATGCCGGTCACATGTTGCATCATGATCAGCCCGAAGCACTGGCGCGCATGATCGAAGCGTTTCTTGAGCACCCGCCTGCGTGAAAATTCTGCAGGCAGCGTACAATGGTAGTTCGTCCATAGCTACCGCTGCCTGATACCGTCTACATGCTCAAAGTCGACCTGCACTGCCATTCCAACGTCTCCGACGGCGTGCTCGCGCCCGCCGCTGTCGCCGCCTACGCGCGCCGCGCCGGGGTGGACGTGTGGGCGCTGACCGATCACGACGAGGTGGGCGGCATTGTTGCCGCACGCGACGCGGCGCAGGCCGAGGGCATGCGCTTTGTGGCAGGCGTGGAAATTTCCATCACCTGGGCGCGCGAAACCGTCCACATCGTTGGCCTGCAGATCGATGAAACCAACCCCGTGCTGCTGGAAGGACTGGCGCGCACGCGCTCCGGGCGCGACAATCGGGGCCGCGAGATCGACCGTCAACTGGCCCTGGCCGGTATCGAGGGCGCTTACCAGGGCGCGCTCAAGTATGTGGGCAATCCCGATTTGATGTCGCGCACCCATTTTGCCCGCTACCTGGTGGAAATTGGCGCCTGCGCCGACATTCCCGAGGTATTCCGTAAATACCTGTCCGAAGGGCGGCCCGGCTATGTGCCGCACTCGTGGGGGACACTGGCCGAATCGGTGCGCTGGATACGTGCGGCGGGCGGCATTGCCGTCATTGCTCACCCGGGGCGCTATAAATTCAGCCCGCTGGCGCAGGGTGAATTGTTTGATGAATTCAAGCAGCTTGGCGGCAGCGCCATCGAGGTGGTCACCGGCAGCCATACGCCGGATCAGTACCCGGTGTATGCGCAACTGGCCAATCACTATGGCTTTCTGGCCTCGCGCGGCTCGGATTTCCATGCTCCGGGCGAGTCGCGCGTCGATTTTGCCGCCTTGCCGCCGCTGCCGGCCAATGTGAAGCCGGTGTGGCATGACTGGTTTTGAGGGGGATTGACCGTTCCTCCCGCTTAGTATCGTGAGTGCGCGTTACAAGCTCCTGCCACCTCCCCCTTGATTTTGCGATATCGCGCTCATACTTTATGATCTGGGCAATCTTGTCCGCACGGAGACCTACTGAATGAAACGCATCGTCCTTTTTATCGCCACCAACCTCGCCGTGATGCTGGTGCTGTCCATCGTCCTGTCCCTGCTGGGGATCGGCCGTCCGGGCGCGGGCAACACTCTGGAGCTCGGCAGCTTGCTGGCGTTTTCCCTGGTGGTCGGTTTTACCGGCGCGATTTTCTCGCTGTTGATCAGCAAGCCGATGGCCAAATGGTCTACCGGCGCGCGCGTGATCGACAATCCGTCCAATTCCACCGAGCTGTGGCTGGTCAATACCGTGCGCCAGCTGTCCGAGCGCGCCGGCATCGGCATGCCCGAGGTGGCCGTGTACCCGGGCGAACCGAACGCCTTTGCCACCGGCGCGTTTAAGAACTCGGCGCTGGTGGCAGTGTCCACCGGCCTGTTGGAGAGCATGAACCAGGAAGAAGTCGAAGCGGTACTGGGCCACGAGGTGGCGCACATTGCCAATGGCGACATGGTCACCATGACCCTGATCCAGGGTGTGGTGAATACCTTCGTGGTGTTTCTGGCGCGCGTGGTCGGTTTTTTCGTCGACAAGGTGCTGCTCAAAAATACCGAGCGCCAGGGCGTCGGCATCGGTTACATGGCCACCGTATTCATCTGCGAACTGATTTTCGGGATTGCCGCCTCGCTGATCGTGGCCTGGTTCTCGCGCCAGCGCGAGTTCCGTGCCGACGCCGGCGCTGCCCGCCTGCTGGGCAGCAGCGTGCCCATGCAGCATGCGCTGGCGCGCCTGAACGGCGTGCACCCGGGCGAACTGCCGCAATCGATCGCGGCGGCCGGCATCAGCAGCATGGGCAGCGGCTGGGGCGCGCTGTTCTCCACTCACCCGCCGTTCGAGCAGCGCATCGCCGCGCTGCAAAACCTGCGCACCTGACCGGAACCACTGCTACATGAGCCAATTTTTCCAGATCCATCCAGCCAATCCGCAGGCGCGCCTGATCAAGCAGGCCGCGCAGATCATCCACGGCGGCGGCATCGTCGCCGTGCCGACCGATTCCTGCTACGCGCTGGTATGCCACCTGGATGACAAGGGCGCCGTCGAGCGCCTGCGGCGCCTGCGCGGCATCGATGAAAAGCACCACCTGACGCTGCTGTGCCGCGATCTGAGCGAACTTGGCGTGTATGCGCGCGTGGATAACCGCCAGTTCCGCCTGCTCAAGGCCGCCACGCCGGGGCCGTTCACCTTTATCCTCGAGGCGACCAAGGTGGTGCCGCGCCGGCTCAGCCATCCGTCGCGCAAGACCATCGGCCTGCGCGTGCCGGAAGACGCCATCATCAACGCCTTGCTGGCCGAGTTGCAGCAGCCGCTGCTGGGCACCACGCTGATCATGCCCGGTGAAGCCGAGGCGCTGAACGACGCCGACACCATTTGCGACCGCCTGGGCAAGCAGCTCGAACTGGTGATCGACGGCGGCGCCTGCAGCCTGGAGCCGACCACCGTGATCGACCTGACCGGACCGGAAGCGCTGCTGGTGCGCCAGGGCCGCGGCGACGCCTCCGTCTTTGGCCTGTGATCTTTGCTTCCTGATCCTTGATCCGCCGGCATCTGCCGCCCCTACCGCCCCGTGCGGCCACCTCTGGTAGAATCCTGCCCACTATGGACATCGACAGCATCATTCAGACCGCCACGGTCTACGCCATTCCTGTTCTTTTTGCAATTTCCCTGCATGAAGCGGCCCACGGCTATGTAGCACGCTATTTTGGCGATTCCACCGCTGCCGACCTTGGGCGTCTGAGCCTGAATCCCGCGCGCCATATTTCCCCTTTCGGTACCGTGTTGTTGCCGTTGTTGCTGGCCTTGCTGCATTTGCCGCCGCTCGGTTACGCCAAGCCGGTGCCGGTCGATTACAACCGTCTGCGCAACCCCAAGAAGCACATGGCGTTCGTGGCCGCTGCCGGTCCTGGCGCCAACTTTGCCATGGGCCTGGGCTGGACCGTGCTGTGGGTAATGCTGATGCTGGGCCTGGGACTGGACCGCGATGAATTTTTCGTCAAGATGGCAGAGGCAGGCGTATGGGTGAATGCCGCCATGTGCGTGTTCAACCTGATTCCGCTGCCACCGCTCGATGGCGGCCGCATCATGACCGGTATCTTGCCCATGCCTTATGCGCGCTACTATGCCCAGATAGAACGCTACAGCCTGGCTGTGTTCATCGGTTTGATCGTCTTGCTGCAATTCGGCATGCTGACCGGGCCGCTGATGGAAGGCATTTTCTTTGTCCAACAAATTTTCAAGATGCTGGTGACGCCGCTGATTGCCATCCTGCGCTGACCACTGTTTTCAAGTAAATATCTGTAAAGACATCATGAGCGATAACATCTCTTCCTGGGTGCAGCGCTACGCACCATTGGTGCCCGGCGGTGAAGTGCTGGATCTTGCCAGCGGCAGCGGCCGCCATTCGCGTCACATGGTGACGCTCGGCCATGCCGTGGTTGCCGTTGATCACGATGTCGATGCGCTGGCGCAGGCGGCCGGGCCCGGCATTACCACCACCCCGATCAATCTGGAAGAGCAGGGCGCAGCTTGGCCCTTCGGTCCCCAGCGTTTTGCCGGCATCGTCGTCACCAACTACCTGCACCGCCCGCTGTTCGGCGCCATGCTGGGCAGTCTGGCGCCCAATGGCGTGCTGATTTACGAAACCTTCGCCGATGGTAATGCCCAGTTCGGCAAACCGGCCAACCCCGATTTTCTGCTGCAACCGGGCGAATTGCTGGCGCTGGCCAGCGAACACGGCTTGCGCGTAGTGGCGTTCGAAGATGGCATGGTGCAGCAACCAAAGCCGGCCATGGTACAGCGGCTGTGCGCCGTCAAGCCTGATTTTCCCCGTTCGGCAGCGCTGCTGCCGGCATTCTGAGCGGCCCACCATGGCGCGATTTTATGTTTGTAATCGCACCATAGGTCCGAGTCATCGTCTACAATCGTTGTTTTAATACTTTATGCAGTTATTTCCTATGATTAAGGGCAGCATAGTAGCAATCGTCACCCCGATGCATGCAGACGGCAGTCTGGACTTCGCGGGTCTTAACGATCTGATCGACTGGCACATTGCCGAAGGCACCAACAGCATCGTCATCGCCGGCACCACCGGCGAATCGGCCACGGTCAGCGTGGACGAGCACTGCGCGCTGATCAAGGCCACGGTTGCTCATGCGCGCGGCCGCATCCCGATCATCGCCGGCGCCGGCGCCAACTCCACGGCTGAAGCCATCAAGCTGACCCGCTTCGCCAAGGAAGCCGGGGCCGACGCCACGCTGCAGGTTGTGCCTTACTACAACCGTCCGACGCAAGAGGGCATGTACCAGCACTTCAAGGCGATTGCCGAAGCGGTCGATCTGCCCGTCATTCTGTACAACGTGCCCGGCCGTACCGTGGCCGACATGAGCAACGACACCATCCTGCGCCTGGCCGACATTCCGAATATCGTCGGCGTCAAGGATGCGACCGGCAATATCGCGCGCGGTTACGACCTGCTGCGCCTGGCGCCGAGCACCTTTGCCGTGTACTCGGGCGACGATCCTACCGCCATGGCGCTGATGCTGGCCGGTGGTGCGGGCAATATCTCGGTCACCGCCAATGTCACGCCGCGCCTGATGGCCGAACTGTGCGCCGCCGCCATGGCCGGCGATGTGGCCAAAGCCGTGCCACTGAACAACCAGATGTTCCCGCTGCATCAAAAGCTGTTTGTCGAACCGAACCCGGTGCCGGTCAAATGGGCGCTGGCAGAAATGGGCAAGATACCGGCCGGCATCCGCCTGCCGCTGGTGCCGCTGGCTGCGGACTACCACGACACCGTGCGTGCAGCCCTGGCAGAAGCAGGCGCACACTGATTGTTCCTTCTTCCCTGATGACGAGCACCCTGTCCCGCCTCCCCGGGATCAACTTTTGCTGCAATTAAAGACATGACTATTCGCAAGACAGCTTTTATCTCCTCGCAGCGCGTCCTCGTGACGGGCGCCTTGATGGCCAGTTTGACCGGTTGCGGCATGATTAATTCGGTGATCGGCAACGACAAGGTCGATTACAAAGGGGCCAAGAAGGCGCAAACCCTCGACGTGCCGCCAGACCTGACCCAGCTGCAAAAGGACAGCCGCTACTCGCTGCCCGACTCGAACAACGGTGTGGCCACTGCGTCCGGCTACAACGCCGCCCGCAGTGCCGCCGCCGCCAGCGGCAATACTGCCGTGGTTGTACCGGGCCAGCCGGCTGCCGGCACCGTGGTGCCGACCACCATCAACGACATCAAGGTTGAGCGCGACGGCAACCAGCGCTGGCTGGTGATCAAGCAAACCCCTGAGCAACTATGGCCGCAACTGACTCAGTTCTGGGAAGATGCCGGCTTCAAGCTGGGACAGGAAATGCCGACCGCCGGCATCATGGAAACCGAGTGGACCGAAAACCGCGCCAAGATTCCGCAGGACTTCATTCGTAACACCATCGGCAAGGTGTTCGATTCGGTCTATTCGACCGGCGAGCGCGACAAGTTCCGCACCCGCATCGAACGCCGCGCCGACGGCGCCAGCGAGATCTACATCAGCCACCGCGGCGTGCAGGAAGTGCTGCAGGGCGCGCAAAAGGATAACGCCATCTGGACTTCGCGTCCCAACGATCCGGGCCTGGAAGCGGAATTCCTGGCGCGCCTGATGACCCGCCTGGGCAATGGCGACGCGAAGAAAGACGAACCGGCCGTCAAGGCAGCCGTGGATTCGGCCGTGGTACAGCCGCAGCACGCTTCGCTGGTTGGCACTGGCGCCAACCGCTTCGTGCAGGTCGATGAAGGCTTTGACCGCGCCTGGCGCCGCGTCGGCCTGGCGCTGGACCGCGCCGGCTTTACCGTGGAAGACCGCGACCGCACCACTGGCACCTATTTCGTCCGCTACATCGACGACACGACGGAAAGCAAGGGCTTCTTCAGCAAGCTGTTCAGCTGGGGTTCGAGCTCGGAAGCCGACAAGGAAGCCCAGCGCTATCGTATTCTGGTGAAAGCGGGCG
>JBEVNE010000271.1:0-5595 GCA_040508275.1 Duganella sp. | reverse complement strand
ATACGGCGCCACGGCGGCTACCGTACATTTGGTAGCAAATGATCCGTTTTGCGCAGTCTCAAAAGGGCTATATTACCTTCTTCCCTGTGTTGTGTTTTTACGAGGAGTGCATGATGCGCCCGACAATCAAATCCGCGCTGGCAGTGTTGCTGCTGGCTGGCGCCAGCGCCGCCTGGGCCGAGGTCAACGTTACTTACGTCAAGCCCGATGAATTCATGGACGTGCCGCGCAGCGAGATCGAGCGCGAACGTGTGCTCAAGGATTTCAGCCAGTATTTCGCCACGCTCGATAAAAAACTGCCGGCCGGCCAGCAGCTGAACATCGAGGTGCTTGATATCGACCTGGCCGGTCAGCTGTGGCCGCGCCGTTCGTCCGGCGAGGATATCCGCATCATGAAAGGCGGCGCCGACTGGCCGCGCATGCAGCTGCGCTACACGTTGCTGGAAAACGGCAAGGTGCTGCGCAGCGGCGAGGACAATATTTCCAACATGATGTACCAGCAGCGCTTCACGCGCCATACCAGCAGCGATCCGATGCGTTACGAAAAGCAGATGATCGACGACTGGTTCGAGAAAGCCATCGTGCCCAAGGTGGCGGCCAAATAAACGCGGGACTGTGTTGCCGGAGTTGATTTAACCCGTTCGATTCACGCGCGGGAACTTGGCGGAAAACTCCGGCGGCATCGGCGCCACCTGGCCGGTTTTGTAGTTGAAAAATACAAAACCGTACTTGGCCATGGCCACCAGCGTGGCGTCGCGCGGCCGCGTCACGCGGAACGTGATGTCGCCGCCATAGCGGTTGAAATCCATGACCCCCACCTCGAACAGCAAGTGATCGCGCGCATGCGCTTCCGCGCGGTAGGCGGTCGCCAGGTCGGTGACGATGATGCCGGCGCCGCTGTTGTCGACCTCTTGCACGCCAAATTCTTCCAGAAACTGCGCACGCGCCTCCGAGATCATCGACACCATCGAATCATTGCTCAGGTGGTTGGCGGCATTGATGTCGGTGGTGCGTACCGTCAGCTGCGTGGAAAAGTAATACTGGTCATCCGGAAAGTCCAGTTTGAGGCGGGCCATGGGATTTCCTTACAGTTGTTCGCTGAGGAATACCAGGGTATTGCCGTGCGCTTCGGCGGCAGACCGCTGGTGGTACGAGCTGCGGTGGTTGCAGTTGAAGCCGTGTTCCGCACCCTGGTAGACATGGATTTCCACCGCGTCGTTACCCTCGAAGCGCTCGGCGATGCTTTGCACGGCCTCGTTCGGAATATGGCTGTCGGCGCTGCCGAAGTGCATCAGCACCGGCACCTTGATCTGCTCGGCGCGGTCCAGGCTGTTCTGGATGCCGCCGCCGTAATAGGCCACCGCCGTATCCACCAGGCCATTGGCTGCCGTGTGGTAGGACAGCTTGCCGCCGAAGCAGAAGCCGAGCGAGGCAATCTTCTGGCCAGCCGTGGCGTCGTGGGCGCGCAGCACCTTGAGCGTGGCGGCTACGTCGCTTTGGGCCTTGTCGAAGTCGGTGGCGTTCATCAGTTCCACAGCGCGCTTCCAGCCGGCTTCGTCGTAGCCCAGTTCGATGCGGGCGCCATCGCGCCAGAACAGGTCCGGCGCGATCACCACGTAGCCATCGGCGGCGTACTGGTCGGCCACATTACGGATGTGCTGGTTGACGCCGAAAATCTCTTGCAGCAGCACAATGCCGGGGCCTTTGCCACCGCGCGGCAGCGACAGATAGGCGCCAAAAGTGCCTTCATCGGTGGTGATGTCGATCCATTGCGAATTGGTTTCCATGCTACTCCTTGGACAATGATGAGAAAACAATCATCGTACCCTGTTTCGCAGCGCGCTGCCTGCCTCGCTCGGCTAGTAGACTTCCCGCGTATAAATCACCGGTCCCGAGCGGTAGATGCCGAAAGTGGCGGTGCCGCTGGTGCTGGGCAGGTAATCGATCCACGGCAGGCCGGTTGGCGTGCAGGCGCCCCCCGTGCCGCAAGGCTTGTTGAGCGAAATGCCCACCGAGCCGGCGCCGTTCTGTACGGGAGATGGTGGTTGCAGGCGAAACTTTGCTATCCCCTTGTCAAAAGTAACTTGCTGGTCGGGATTGGTCAGCGCCAGCCTGGCGGCGCTGTTGCAAGCCTGGGTATTGGCGTCCGCAGCCAGCGACTTGCGACATTGACTGTACACCAGAGCGTTTTTCAACGGCCGCGCCAATGTGTCACTGTAGGCAGGGTTGAATAAATAGCCCCCTCGCTTGCTATCGAGGAACTGCGCTTGCAAGGTCATCTGCATGGATGATGTCGTCGAGCCGAAATTATTGCTCACCAACAGACGGCCAATCACGCTGGTCAGCCTTTGTTCAATCGCATTCGTGCGCACTGATGTTACGCCGTCGGTGTCTTCGGCACGCAGATAGAACTGGGTGGGATCGCTGTTGTCGGGAAGCTTGAAATAGGGCAGGTTGGCAGCCAGTGTTGTACCGACGCCTTGCACAAATCCGAAGCGCGCGGCGCCAGGCAGTGTCGAGCTCCACTGCATGCCATCCGACACCGGTGTGGCGGAATTGGTACCGGAAGCGCTCCACGCGCTCAGCGATACGACCCCGGTGTAGTTGCGGGTAGGCGTAGGGGGGACGGCGCCGTTATAGGCGGTCACCACCACGTAGAATGGTTGGCGCGAATAAACAAAGCGTTGATCGCATGGCGCAACAGCCTTGTTGTCGCTGCAGGGCATGGTCACGTCAAGCGATGGCTGCACCGGCAAGCTCGTATCGAAGTGGTCGGGAATGAAGCGGCCGAGTTGAAGCGTGCCCTTGGTCTGAAAATCATCGAGCAGAATACCCAGGTAGCGTTTGCTGCTGTTGTCGTTGCTCGCGTTGAGCGTGATCGTGCCCACATCGTCAAAGCTCCAGGTGCCGGTAGCGCGCCCATTTGTCACAGCGTCAAATTTACCGGTCAAATCGCCGACGCCGCCGGTTGGATTGGTGACGGTCCGCGCGATGGCCGGCGGCTTTTCCGGCGTGTTCTCTTTGCCAAAATTGGTGGTGATGTTGGCGGCCAGGTTGCTGGTATTGGTGGGCAAGGCGTTGATCGCATCGACTGTCAGCGTGAATTGTTCGCTGGCGCGGGCAAACACCCCGCTTGGCAGCGTTGGCGTACTGTTCACGCGCACCGCCCTCAGCCGGAAGGCGTAGGGGGCCGCCGTAAATGTCGTGGCAGCCGGCGCGCTGGCTACCGGCGAACTGGCGCCGCTGTTACCGGCGACGTAGCTGGCGGCCAGGCTGACCGTGCCCACCTCGGCATACTGCAGGTAGGCGTTCGCCTTGCCGTTGCTGTCGAATTTGAGCGCCACGCCGGTCATGGAGTTGCCGCACGATACGTTGGTGTAGCTTGATGCATTGTCCGCATTTTTAAGCATGAGCGGCGTGTTGGCGGCATTGACAGGATTGCGGTAATTGCAGCTGAAGTTGATGGTGGCGTTGGTATTGGCCAGCAGGGGAACGCAGCTTTTTCCTTCGTTGGGTGCTGGGGGAGCAGACAGCGCTTGCACCGTGACAGTCGCGGTGGTCATGGAAACATGGTCCGGCGCTGTCAGGGTCAGGCCATTATCGCTAAAGGTCATATTGCACGAGTTGGTATTGGCCTTGCTGTCAACACAGGTGGTAGGATTGGTGGTGGCGCCGGTTGCTGACAGCGTGGCCGGGCCAGCCGTACTGCGGCTCACGGTGGCGTTGCTGGTGCCGCCGCTGATGGTGATGTCGCCGCCACCCGGCTGCAGGGTCGCCGTGATGGTGCCGCTGTAATGCGGCGCGCTGCAGGCGGCGTTGGCGCAGGCGGTCACCGTAACGGGCTGCGGCTGGCAGGTCAGGCCGTAGCCGCCGTGCGTAATCTGAAAATGATGCGCGCTGCTCGGCGCCTGCGCCCCAGCGCAGGTATGCCTTGAGGTATTGTCGTATTGGTCGGACCTGGTCACGCAATTGCAATCCTTGCCGCCTGGCCCGGTGCAGGTGACGACCTTGCCGACCGAACCGGCGTAGCCGAGGTAAAGACTGTTGACGGCGGCATTGCCGGTAATTTTAGCGCTGGATGCTTCCGTCCTCACATCATAGGCTTTCAGGTCGCCGTTGATCACAGTGCTGTTTTCAAGCGTCACATTACCACTGATGTTGACGTTGCCATTAATGGTGGCGTTGGCTGAACGCAATCTGAGAGAGCCAGCCTCAACATCGCCCGTCACGATGTTCCCGGATGCAAAGTCAGCCAGACCTGCAATCTTGACCGGGCCATTGATTTTAGCGTCCGAATCGGTCTTGATCGACGCGCCGCCTACGGCACCGGTTATTACAACCCGGGATTCAAGCTTGATGGCGCCGGTTGCCGTCAGCGTGCTGCCAAGCCTGGCATCGGCCCCGATATTGATGTCGCCGGCGGAAACCGCCCCGCTTACCTGGGTGCTGCTGACGAAATTGACGGTACCAGTAGCGGTGATCGTGCCAGTGATCTTCGATGGTGAGCCGATGAGATCGACTGTAGTGGCAATAATATTTGCGGAGATTGTTTTATTGTTGCCAAGTGAGAAATTGCCTCCTGCCTTGATGGTCGCGCCACCGGTGTCGAAGTTATTCTGCTGCGTGTTGGTAATGGAAATGTTGAAGCTACCGGTGGTTTCCAGGCGCGCGGTGCCTGCCATCTTGATGTCCTGGAAATAGCCGAAAGTCAAGTTTGCGCTCACCCGCACGGTGTAGCCGCTGGCGATGTTGGCGGTATCGTTGTCGTTGGCAAAGATCGTCGAACAGGTATAGATATTTCCTGCAAGCGTGCAGTTGCCCACAGGTGCGCCATTAAAATTGGTCGCCTGGGCTGCGCCGGCGAACCACATCGTCATCAACACACACCACAGGTATCGCAACATTATTTCTCTCAGGTAAAACGCCTGCCTGAATTATAGGCGTTTTATCCTTGAGAAATTGCCGTGTGGCATATACCACACGCAAAAATCAGCGTTTTACCTTGCCAAACGCCTCACCGGCTTTCCATGTTTGCATCGTTGGCGCGTTGCCCACGTAATAACCGAGGTTGAGCGTAAATTGCGCCTGCTGCACCATGCCCGACAAGTCCCACTCGGGGCGGTATTCGTCTGTCACCTGGTGGTAATCCTTTTTAAAGGCCACCAGCTTGGCGCGCGATGCCTCCAGGTTTTTGACGAAGGTAAAGTGGCCGTCGCCCGAGAACACCGCCGAGCCGACGTTAAAGGCAGGAATGCCGGCCTTGGCAAACACAAAATGGTCGGCGCGGAAGAAGGCGCCCGACAGGTCGGGGATGGCCGGCGCCAGCGTCAGGCCCATCTGTTTGGCGACGGCAGCCGATGCCTCGTACAGGCTGCTGCGCTCGGCGCCGGCCACGCCGATGTCGCTGGTTTTACCGACAAAATTCATGCTGTCCAGGTTGAGGTCGGCGGTGGTCTTGTTCAGCGGCCAGGCCGGGTTTTGCACGTAGGCGGCGGCGCCCAGCAAGCCTTGCTCTTCGGCGGCCGGCCACAGGAAGACCTGGGTGCGTTTGGCCGGATGCTTGACCGCTTCGGCCGCCATGACCAGCAGGGCGGC
>JBEVNE010000240.1:0-21156 GCA_040508275.1 Duganella sp. | reverse complement strand
GACAGCGGCGCCTGCGTAGAATGCTTCATATCGGCAGCACAAACACAGCGCCGGACAGCAAGCAACAAGCACTACAGCCCTACCTAAAACCTGAACCCCGTTTTAGTTGATTAGTACACCCCCTAACCCAACTTTAATGAGGATTTATCATGAAAAACGCCATCCGTAACTTCATCAACGACGAAGCCGGTATCACTGCCATTGAATACGCCCTGATGGCTGCCGCCATCGCTGCTGCGATCACCGCTGGCCTGGCTGTTCTTGGTCCAAAAATTACTGATTCGCTCAAGTACATCTCCGGTCTGATCAAGTCCGCCTAAGCCGGCCCGACTCGAACTCTCACCAACGAACTGACGGAGATATACCATGAAAAACGCTATCCAAAACTTTATCAACGACGAAGCCGGCATTACCGCCATTGAATACGCCCTGATGGCAGCAGCGATTGCCGCCGCCATTACTGCCGGTGTGGCCGTGCTGGCGCCTAAAATTACCGACTCGCTCAAGTATATTGCGGGGATGGTCAAGACGGCTTAACAGCCTGAGGCTGGCTGTGTTACTGGTAACGATACGGAACTGTTCCCGGTGGCACTTCCTGAAACATCGCCTTGTGACGTGATCCGGAATTCCCCATCTCGCCCTTTCAATGTAAACGGGAGGAAGGGATTCTGGATCTCGCACCTCACGCTATCGGCCTACAGCACCCCTGGATGTCGGACATGGGCATATGCCTCAAGTGACTGCTATAGTCAATACGTCAGACATATAGTGGGAGGGATGCCATGCGTACGGTCTCAATTTTAAAAACGGTAAGAATCAAGCAATCCGCCTCCCAAATGACATGGCTTATGAGGGTGTGGGAGAACTGGAGATTACGCGCAACGGTGACACGATCACTCTGCGCCCTGTTCGTCCCAGCTGGTTGTCGCTCTCTGAATTGCCCAAGGCCGATGCCGACTTTCTGCAAGAGCGTCAGCGCGTCTTCAGTGATGAAGGCAGCTTCACACTGTGACCGCATACATGCTAGATACATGCATTTGCTCTTTCATCATGCGCGAGCACCCAGCGTCTGTTTTGCAGCGTTTAGCTGAAATAGCGGCGCAAAATAATCGAATCGTCATTTCTGCAATTACCTATGCAGAGATGCGCTATGGACAAATCGGCAAGAAAGCCTCGCCTAAGCACAAAATGCTGGTTGATGAATTCGTAAGGCGTCTGGATGCGGTCTTGCCATGGGACCAAGCCGCCGTTGACGCGACAGTAGAGGTGAAGAGTCAACTAACAAAAGCAGGGTTGTTCATTGGCGAGAACGACACCGCTATTGCCAGTCACGCTATTGCTTCGGGTTGTGTGGTGGTTACAAATAATCTACGTGAATTCAGTCGCGTTCCCGGCCTTTCTTGCGAAGATTGGGTTCAATAAGAAAAACAACTGCCAAAAACACTACCGACTACCTCAAGGTCATAGCTCCCGTAGCGGTCGGCACCGATGCGCAATGACAGAGCCACGTTGCCTTAGGCAGTCGTCACCTTCAACCCAATAATCCCGCCCACAATCATGGCAATACACGCCAGCCGCAGCGCGCTCGCGGGTTCGTTCAGCATGACAATGCCGTAAATGACCGTGCCCACGGTGCCGATGCCGGTCCAGATGGCGTAGGCGGTGCCGAGCGGTAGCGCGCGCAGCGCCAGGCCCAGCAAGCCGACGCTGCCGGCCATTGCCGCCAGGGTCAAGGCTGATGGCACGAGTTTGGTAAAGCCTTCGGTGTACTTGAGGCCAACGGCCCAGACGACTTCCAGCAGGCCGGCGAGGATCAGGATAAGCCAGTGCATTTTTTCTCCAGAGGACGGCAAGGTCGTCCCCGCCAGACAGCGCCGCCGCGTAGCCGGCTGAGCCTTGCTCCGTCTTTTCAGCAGGGTCGTCCCTGCCGGAGCGCTGAAACGAAAGTATACCATTCGCAATAAAGTCGGTGATAATTAATACTTAACAGTAAGGAACCTCGAAAAACCGTAGCGAGCGGCGATAGCGGGTCGCGCAGTAGGTTTTTCGGGGTTCCCAATAATCGTTGCTGAATAAAGGAGCAGGCATGCAGTTACTGGCCCAGATCGTTACCGCACTGGTGGCGCTGATTCATATTTATATCGTGTTGCTGGAGACCGTGCTGTTCGATGCGCGCGGGCGCAAGGTGTTTGGCCTTAGCAAGGAAAAAGCGGAAGTGATGCGCGCGGCCATGTCCAACCAGGGTTGCTATAACGGCTTTCTGGTGGCGGCGCTGGTGCTGGGCTTTGCCCATCCCAACCCGGTGGTGGCGTCGGCGTTTACGGTATTCGGCCTGAGCTGCGTGGCGGTGGCCGGGGTGTGGGGCGCGCTCACCGTCAAACGCAGCATACTGTTTATACAGACGGCGCCGGCGCTGGTGGCGCTGGTGTTGCACTTCCTGTAGAACTCGCTGCTGGCGGACGCTGGCCCAGGCTCGGCAGCGTGGTCGCTTGCGCCACGTTGCTCGGTTCCGCCGGCGGCTTGGCGCCCGTGCCGCGCAAGGCCAGCAACCAGCCGACGCCGTCAAACCAGAACGGCGCCCCCAGCGACGAGGCAAACGCCGTCGCTGTCCAGCCGATGATGGCGAAGGCCAGCGCCGCCATCAAGGCCCCCGCGCCCTGCCCGCCCAGGTGGGCAAACCGTTCGGACGGCCAGCCGATCGGCAAGCCGGCCACCTGGTCCAGTTCTTTTTGCGCCGCCACTGCCTGCCTGAGCAGCACTGTCGGCGTCACGCCGGAGGCACCATCGGGCGCGGCCTGCGCCGGTGCCTGCACGCGGCCGCTGGCTACGCTCTCTGCAGTTTTGCGGGCCAGCTCGGACGCAATGCTGGCGTCCTGCCACAGGCGCTGGCTCAGCACCAGGGCGTCGATGTTCATCGCGCTCGCATAAAACAGGCCGATACAGAACAGCACCAGCTGCGAGCGGCGCTTGTACCAGCCGGTAATGCGCTCCATCACCGTTTCGTACCAGATGCGCACGGCGTTTTCCAATGCCGCCAGGTCGTCCGGGCCATCGCCCATGATGGCCAGCAGCGTGCGCGCCAGCGGCTCGTTGCCGGCGCTGGCCAATAGCGCGGATGCCGTATGCCCCTTGCCGTAGCGCGTGCTCAGCGTGGCCACCATGGCGCGCGCAAAAATCGGCGCCGGAATATACGAGGGCAAGCGGCCGCGCTGCGCCATGCCGACGATCAGCGGGTGGCGCATGACCTCGGCGGCCAGCGAAGCGCTGCCCAGGCGCGCCAGGCCAAAGCCGTCGTCGCGCCGCAGCAGGCGCCGGATCGATGGCGCAATGCCACGCAGGCGCGGCTTGGCGGCCGGCTCATGCAGCATGGTCAGCACGCCGTCCAGCAACACCTTGGCGCGGGTTTGAAACAGCGAGGCAATCGCCTCGCGCGTGGCGCTGCACAGCAGGCTCAGGGCCAGAAACGTAAACGACAGGCCGATCGCTACGTCCAGGTAATGGCTCGACATGTGCAACTCCCCTCTTCCAAAAATTCAAAACCTACTGCGCAGAAACCCAGCCCCTACACTAAATGATTTCGCGTACTCAAGCACGCTTTTCTGCATCATTTCCACTGCAAAATCCTAAGCTCCCCCGGCATGATCAACATCAAATTTGAGGCGAACTCAACTCCTATACTCGACTGACTCCCCTCCTGTTCACCGCTGTCAACCAGCGAGGCTCACATGTTTTTACGTGTCATTTTTTTTGCGGCAACAGCCATGTTTGCCGCCCGCGCACTGGCCGCGCCAGCGCCGCGTTCCGGCGTCGATGGCGTCGTAACGGTGCAGACCATCACCACCGCCGGCCACGATTTTTCGCAGCATTTTCTGGCCGCCTGGCGCGACATGGAAGGCAGCGATTATTACACGCTGGCCATTCGCGAACGGCCATCGGCGCGTTTTGGCAGCGAGGTGTGGATCGACTCCGCACAGCGCCCTTTGCTGCAACTGCGGCTGCCGCCGGCGCGGGCGGCCTTGCCCGACGTCGCGGCCGATGCCGCACGCCAGGTGTGGGACAAGCTGCAGCACACGCAAGCTCAGCAAACGCTGCTGCGCGACGCCGACCTGGCGCCTGACGAATTCTAAGACCGACAAGGAGACCTGCCATGAACACCGACCACCGTTACGCCGCACTGGCACCACTGCTGACTGCATTGCTGGGGACAGTGCTGACTGCGCTGCCGGACACCGGCGCCGCCACGGAGCTGGTATATCAACCCGTCAATCCGGCTTTTGGCGGCTACCCGGCAAACGGCCAGCACCTGCTGGCAATGGCAACGGCCACCAACAAGCACGTGGACAATGGCCTGGGCCGCTCGTCGCTGTTCGACCAGTCACCGCTGGCGCAATTCAACCAGACGCTCGAACGCACGGTGCTGAGCCAACTGGCGGCGGCGGCAACGTCCAAGCTGACCGGCGCCGATGGCAAGCTGTTGCCCGGCACCTTCTCAACGGCCAACTTCACCATCACCGTGGTCGACCTGGGCGGCGGCATGCTGCGTATTACCACCACCGACAAGACCACCGGCGCCACCACCTCCTTCGAGGTGGCGCAATGAAAGCCCGGCGCTCCATCATGGCCGCCATACTGGCTGCCACGGTCGCCGGCAGCGGCTGCGCCGTCATGCATCCACCGTCGGAAGTGCGCGAGGCCGCGCAGCTGACGGCAAGCACCGCCGCCAGCCGCGACCTGCAGCAGCTGCCGCCGCCCAAGGGCAAGATCGCGGTGGCCGTGTACGGCATTCGCGACCAGACCGGCCAGTACAAGCCGTCGCCGGACAGCTCGTTTTCCACCGCCGTCACGCAAGGCGCTTCGTCGCTGCTGATCAAGGCGCTCAAGGAGTCTGGCTGGTTCGTGCCGGTGGAACGCGAAAACCTGCAAAACCTGCTAACCGAACGCAAGATCGTGCGGGCGCTGGAAATGCCGCAGCCGGCCGATGCGCCGGCGGTGCAGATGCCGCCGCTGCTGGCAGCGTCGGTACTGATCGAGGGCGGCATCGTCGCCTTTGAGAGCAATGTGCGTACCGGTGGCGCCGGCGCGCGCTTTCTCGGCATCGGCATGTCGTCGCAGTACCGGGTGGACCAGGTCACGGTCAACCTGCGCACGGTCGATATCCGCGGCGGGCAGATACTGCAGAGCGTGTCCACCACCAAAACCATTTACTCGTACGAGCTGCATCCGAGCGTGTTCAAGTTTGTCAACGTCAAGGACCTGGTGGAAGTGGAAGCCGGCATGACCCGCAACGAACCGACGCAGCTCTGTGTGAGCGAAGCGATAGCGGCAGCGCTGGCGCACCTGATCGTGCAGGGCGTGAGCGAGCGGCACTGGTCGTTGGCCGATGCGGCGCAGTGGTCGAACCCGGTGGTGCAGCGCTATGCGGCGCAGGCAGTTACCCAGACACGTGCACCCGAGACGATCGGCCCACCCGTTCAAGGCCAGCAGTAACCCTGCATGTCGCAATTTTTTATCACAGTTTTTACCACGTAGTACCTACCAGGAGACCAGCATGAAAACCAAGTTGATGTCCGCCGCTATTACTGCGGCCCTCGCCCTGTCGTGTGCACTGCACCCCGCCATGGCACAAAACAACCGCGCCACGCTCACCCAGAGCGGCGCGGAAAACCTGGCCAGCATCGAGCAAATGGCCACCTCGCAGGATGCAATAGCCACCATCACCCAGAATGGCAACGGCAATATCGCCGGCGGCACCGCCAGCGGCGACGTTGGCATCATGCAGATGGCGTCCAGCGCGGTGGAAGCCGCCATTGCGCAAACCGGTAACCTCAACCGGGCTGGCATCCGCCAGGACCGCCTGACCCTGAGTTCGGCCATGCTGACCCAGACCGGCGACAACAATGTGGCCACGGCGCGCCAGGAGCTGTCCAACCGGGCCGACATCATGGCACGCCAGGAGGGCAGCCGCAACACGGCTGAGTTCACGCAACTGAACGTGTCGCCCACGCTGGTCACCACGCGCCAGTTGGGCAGCGACAATCTGCTGACCGTCAAGCAGGAAAGCTCGGGCTACAGCGCACCGGTGATCGATCAGCAGGGTACCGCCAACGTCGCCACCATTTCGCAGTATCTTGATTACAACGCCAATCCGGCCATCTACCAGATTGGCATGCGCAATGAAGCGACGATCGTTCAGAACGATGCGCGCGGCACCCAGAACATGACGGTCACGCAGACCGGCATGGACAACCGCGCCATGGTGCGCAACAGCGGCATGATGAATTCCTCGCTGGTGACCCAGACCGGCAACGGCAACGCGGCCACGGTCAACAAAACCCTGAACTACAGCGAATCGGAAATTCGCCAGCTCGGCAATTTGAACACGGCCACCATCGCCCAGACCGGTTCGGCGTTGGCGAACGCCGTGCCCAATGTGGCGATGATCATGCAACTGGGTAACGGCGCCACGGCCAGCCTGGCCCAATCGGGCAGTAATAACCGCGCCACCATTGTCCAGCATTGACAGCCGGCGTTTTTTTAACTCAAGCGACTGCGGGCCATGTGCCCGCAGTATTTTTCAGTGGAGCTATCATGAATACTTTATCGACAGCTACCGTCATGGCAGCCGCGCTGTCCTGGGCGCTGACTACTTCCGCCCTGGCGCAGGGCAGCAATGCCAGCGTGACGCAAACCGGCGCCGGCAACCTGTCGCTGATCAGCCAGACCAATACCGGTGCTGAGGTCACGGCCATCATCATCCAGAACGGCAACAGCAAACTGGTCGTCGATCCACAAGGTGGCAGCGGCGGCGTGCAGCAATCGAATGCCGAGGTGCTGCGCGCGGAAATCCGCCAGACCGGCGAGGCCAACCGCGCCAATCTCACCCAGGCTGGCGGCTGGCGCGCACTGTTCTACCTCGACCAGAACGGCGAGGCCAACATCGCCAGCGTGCAGCAGCAGGATACCGCCAGTTCGGTCACGCGCATTACGCAGAGCGGCAACGGCAATTATGTCGAGAGCCAGGCCTACTCGGTTGGCGCCAACGGCTACGTTGCCAGGCAGACCGGGATCAACAACGATATCCGCGTGGTTGACGTCAACACCGGTTACAGCGGCCCCGTCATGGAACAGCAAGGCGCGTCCAACCTGGTGATCGTGCAGCAGGACAATGTGTTCTACTCGACCACGCGGGTGAACCAGTTGGGCAACCAGAACCAGGCAATTGCCCTGCACAACAACACCGAAGCCACCCGTACCACCATCGATCAGAGCGGCAATGAGAATATCGCCTACGCGCGTAGAACCACGGGCGTGAGCGGCGCCAATGCCACAATCGCGCAAACCGGCGATGGCAACCTGGTCGTCGGCGACCAGTCCGGCTGGAATACGGACTACAGCGTGCTGCAAAACGGTCAGCAGAATATCGCCATCGTCCAGCAGACCGGCGTGCTGCTGCCGTTTGCCGATACCAGCAACGTCGCGCTGATTACCCAGACCGGCAACGGTCACTACGCCGTCCTGAGCCAGAGCGGCGTCGGCAATCGCGGCAGCATCGCCCAGTAGCCTGGGGGCAGGCACAACGCGCCCGCAGCTTCCGGCGGGCGCCTGCACGCGTTGACGGATTTATGTATGCTAGCGGCTGGTTCATCGCCATCACCACCGCGCCAGACCGTGGTCATACCTTGCAAACAAAAGCTGCGCCCCACCGCTCACCAGACTTTAAGGAAACAATTCATGGCTGCTATTTTCGATCCGATCACCGTCGGCGACCTCACGCTCAAGAACCGCATCATCATGGCCCCGCTCACGCGCGCCCGCGCCATTGGCGGCGGCCGCGTGCCCAACGCGCTGATGGCAGAGTATTATCAGCAACGCGCCAGCGCCGGCCTGATCCTGAGCGAAGCCACCTCGGTCACGCCGCAGGGCGTGGGCTATGTCGATACGCCGGGTTTGTGGTCGGACCAGCAGGTGGAAGGATGGAAACAGGTCACCGCCGCCGTGCACAAGGCGGGCGGCGTGATCTTTGCGCAGCTATGGCATGTCGGCCGTATTTCCGATCCCAGCCTGCTGGACGGCCAGTTGCCGGTAGCACCGAGCGCGATTGCGGCAAAAGGCCATGTCAGCCTGCTGCGCCCCGAGCGCCCCTACCCGGTGCCAAGGGCGCTGGATACGGAAGAAATTCCTGGCGTGGTAGCGGCCTTCAGGCTGGGCGCCGAAAACGCCAAAAAAGCCGGCTTTGACGGCGTGGAAATCCACGGCGCCAACGGCTACCTGCTCGACCAGTTCCTGCAAGACCAATCCAACCAGCGCAGCGACAACTATGGCGGCCCGATTGAAAACCGCGCGCGCCTGCTGCTGGAAGTCACCGACGCCTGCATCGCCGTCTGGGGCGCCGGCCGTGTCGGCATGCACCTGGCGCCACGCCGCGACGCGCACGACATGGGCGACTCCACCCCCGCCGCCACCTTCGGCTACGTGGCGCGCGAGCTGGGCCGGCGCAAGATCGCCTTTATCTGCGCCCGCGAAGCCGTCGGCGAAGACAGCCTGGGACCGCTGCTGAAAAAAGAATTCGGCGGCGTCTACATCGCCAATGAAAAGCTCGACAAGCACAGCGCCCAGCAACTGCTCGACGCCGGCACGGCCGACGCGGTGGCCTTCGGCAAGGACTTCATTGCCAACCCGGATCTGCCACGCCGCCTGAAAGAAGATGCGCCGCTCAACAAATGGAATGCGGCGACGTTCTATGGCCAGACCGGCGAGGGCTATACCGATTATCCGGCGCTGGCATAGGAATAACTTGCTCCTCACTTACCTCCAATATAGAATGCGCGCAGTTTTTTGACGGGGAAGATGCCGCCGTGTCAAGAGTGCCAATCTATTAATGTGGGGTAAGTGACATGAGCGAATTTGAACTGAAAGTGGCCGAGTTGCCCAAGCTTCGGCAACGATTGCCACTGCGCATACTGAATTTTTTCGGCTGGCGCGTGCTGTTTCGGCCCCTGCCCGGTCCACGCGGCATTTGCGTGATTTATCCGCACACCTCGAACTGGGATTTTCCTATCGGCCTGCTGGGCAAATGGGCGATGGATCAGCCGTTTCGTTTTCTGGCCAAGGATTCGCTGTTCAAGGGGCCATTGGGAGGCTGGTTCCGCTGGCTCGGCGGCGAGCCAGTGCAGCGCAGCGCGCCGCAGGGCACGATCAAGGCGCAGGCCGAGCGCATGAATGCTGCTGACTACTACTGGGTCGGCATTACGCCCGAAGGCACGCGCGCGTATCGGCCGCACTGGAAAAGCGGTTTTTACCACCTGGCGATGGAAGCCAAAGTGCCGCTGGTGCTGGTGTTCATGGATTACCCGACCAAGACCTTGAGCCTGGTGGACCATTTGACACTGACCGGTGACCAGGAGGCCGACATGGCGGCGATCCGCGCCGTGTTCGACGGCCACCAGGGTTTGTATCCGCAGAATGCCGCGCCGATTGTGCTGGGGGAGCGGCGCACTACGCCGCGTGCGTAGCTGCCCCCATCCCAGTTACATCGCCGCCAGCACCATCCCCGCCGCGGCCATTGCTGCGCCCGAGCACTTGAGCGCCAGCGCCGGGCCCACGCGGCCCAGCAGGCGGCCACCGTAGACCAGCAGCGTGCTGGCCACCAGCAGTCCCAGCGCCGCCGACATGGTCGGCAACTCGTGGCCATGGGCATTGCCGTGCAACAGCGCAAACACGCCCACCATCGCCACACCAGCCGCTGCCGGCAAACGCGCCGCCAGCGCGATCAGAATGCCCATGGTGGCCACCGTGAGAGCGATGCCGGTTTCCAGTGCCGGTATCGCCAGGCCCAAGGCGCCGGCCAGCATGCCGACCATGACCATGCCGATAAAGGTCGGCGGCAGCCATTGCGCATTGGTCTGGCGCACGCTCCAGATGCCGACGGCCAGCATGGCCAGCAGATGGTCGATGCCGGTGAACGGGTGCGCCAGACCGTCGAGGAAGCCGTGCGCGTGAGCGCCGGCCTGCGGGTGGGCCATGGCGGCGCCGCTGGCCAGCGCCAGCAGGGCCGGGGCGAGAATTTTCAAGGCTGATTTCATGCGCGCTCCTGTGCAAAGTGAGGGGTTTGACCGAGCAGTCCCTGCTCGCGGATAAAGTCGATCACGGCAGCGACGCCATCGCCGCTGCGCAGATTGGTAAAGATGAAGGGCCGGCTGCCGCGCTGCTGTTTGGCGTCGCGCGCCATTACATCGAGGTCGGCGCCCACGTGCGGCGCCAGGTCGGTTTTATTGATGATCAGCAGATCGGAGCGGGTAATGCCAGGGCCGCCCTTGCGCGGAATTTTTTCGCCGCCGGCGACGTCGATCACGTAGATGGTCAAATCCGACAGCTCGGGGCTGAAGGTGGCGGCCAGGTTGTCGCCGCCCGACTCCACCAGGATCAGGTCGAGCGCGGGAAAATCAGCCTGCATGCGGGCGATTGCTTCCAGGTTGATCGACGCATCCTCGCGGATCGCCGTGTGCGGGCAGCCGCCGGTTTCCACCCCCATCAGACGTTCGGCCGGCAGCGCGTTGGCGCGCAGCAGGATCTCCATGTCTTCCTTGGTGTAGATGTCGTTGGTGATGACGGCCATGTCGTAGTGGTCGCGCATGCCCTTGCACAGCATTTCGCACAGGGCCGTTTTGCCGGAGCCGACCGGGCCGCCGATGCCGACGCGCAGGGGATTGGAAGTCATTGCAGTCATGGTGTAGGAATCGCTATAGTAAAAAATGGTTTATGACCGGTACAGCCGGCTGTACTGCACCTCGTGCTGCATCGACAGCAGCGACAGTCCCGGCGCCCAGTTACACATATCGTCGTCGGTCACGCTGCGCGCATGGCCGGCGGCGGCGGCAATCTCGCCGCGCAGCGACAGCAGCATGCGCTGGCCAGCCACCTGTCCCAGCGGCACCGACTTGACGCACACCAGCACCTGGTTTTCGGCCCAGGCAAACAGCATGGCCAGAAGGGCCGCCTCGTGCGGGATATGCAGCGCCGCCACGGCGCAGGCAAACGCGGTAGGCAGCGCCACCTCCGGCTGTTTTTGCAGTTGCTCGCGCGCCGCCTGGTCGATGATATCGAGTTCGATGATCAGCCGCGTGAGTGAAAAGCCCATCTGGATGGTCTCGGCGCGAAATTCGGCGCTGTCGCGCGAAGCGATGAAGCGCTCGCTCCAGTCGTACACGGCCTGCCAGTCGCGCTGCGACCACGCTTGCATCAGGCGCCAGGCGATCGGTGCTTCCCACTGCGCCACCACCTCGTGCAGATGGCGCACGATCCAGGCGCGCGCACTGGCGGCGTCGCATACCACGCCACGCTCAAGCGCTGCTTCCAGCCCCTGCGAATAGCTGTAGGCGCCTATCGGCAGGGCCGGGCTGGCAAACTGCAGCAGGTTGAGCAAGGCGCTGGCGTCCATCGGGCCGGCCGCTCCCGCAGCCCTTTCACTCATGCGCTGTCACCGGGCCGGTGGATTTTCTGCCGCAGCGGGATCGGCGCCAGCGGGTGTCCATCGTGATGGTGGGCGTGGCCGCCGCCGTAAGCGCCCGATTCGGGCTCGAAAGCGGCGCTTTCCTCGACCACGGTGGCGCCCAGCCCGGCCAGCATTTCCTTGAGCACGGCGTCGGCGCGGATGCGCAAGAAGCCATCGCCCACCTGCGCCTGGGTGTGGCGGTTACCAAGGTGGAAGGCGCAGCGCAGCAAGGCGTGAGCGTTGGCGCAGGTGACCTTGTAGGTCGGCTCGGAGGCGGCCACCACGGCGATTACGCGCTGGTCTTCGCCGGTGAGCAGGTCGCCGTCGCGCAGCACGGTGCCGCGCTGGGTGAACACGGCGACGTCTTCGCCATTATCGAGCGTGGCGCGCAGCCGGCATTTTTCGCGCAACTCGTAGGGCAGCACCAGGCGTGCTACCGGAGGAGTGGCGCTATCGGAGGAAATCTTGGTGTGGAAGGTAATCATATCGCTCTAGAACAGGAAATAGCGCTGCGCCATCGGCAGCACGCTGGCCGCTTCGCACACCAGCAGTTCGCCATTGGCGCGCACTTCATAGGTTTCGGGGTTGACGTCCATGGTGGGCGCCAGGCCGTTATGGATCATGTCGGACTTGCGCAGCGTGCGCATATTCTTTGCCACGATCAGGGTTTTATTGAGCTTGAGCTGCTCGCCGATGCCGTCATCAAACGCCGACTGCGACACAAACGTAAACGACTTTTTCAGGCCGCCGCCAAAGGCGCCGAACATCATCCGGTAATGCACGGGCTGCGGCGTCGGGATCGATGCATTTGGGTCGCCCAGCGGCGCGGCGGCAAACATGCCGCCCTTTATGATGGTGGACGGATTTACGCCTAAAAACGCCGGCTTCCACAGCACCAGGTCGGCGATCTTGCCCACTTCGACCGAGCCCACCGCATGGGCTATGCCATGCGTGATGGCCGGGTTGATTGTGTACTTGGCGACGTAGCGCTTGACGCGGAAATTGTCGTTGCGCGAGGAATCGGGCGCCAGCGGCCCGCGCTGCACCTTCATCTTGTGGGCGGTCTGCCAGGTGCGCAGCACCACTTCACCGACGCGGCCCATCGCCTGCGAGTCGGACGACATCATCGAAATGGCGCCAATGTCGTGCAGGATGTCCTCTGCGGCGATGGTTTCGCGGCGGATGCGCGATTCGGCAAAGGCCACGTCTTCGACGATGGCCGGATCGAGGTGGTGGCAGACCATCAGCATGTCGAGGTGTTCGTCGAGCGTGTTGACGGTAAACGGCCGGGTGGGATTGGTGGATGATGGCAGCACATTGCCCTCGCCGACGGCGGCGATGATGTCCGGCGCATGGCCGCCGCCCGCCCCTTCCGTATGGAAGGTGTGGATGGTGCGGTCCTTGAAGGCGGCCAGCGTGTCGGCCAGGTAGCCGCCCTCGTTGAGGGTGTCGCTGTGGATGGCCACCTGCACGTCCATCTCGTCGGCCACGGTAAGACAATTGTCGATGGCTGCCGGCGTGCTGCCCCAGTCTTCGTGCAGTTTCAGGCCGATGGCGCCGGCGCGGATCTGTTCTTCCAGTGGCGCTGGCAGGCTGACATTGCCCTTGCCGAGAAAACCCAGGTTCATCGGGAACGCATCGGCCGCCTGCAGCATCGAATGCAGATGCCAGGGCCCCGGCGTGCAGGTGGTGGCCGAGGTGCCGGCCGACGGCCCGGTACCGCCGCCGATCATGGTGGTCACACCGCTCATCAGCGCTTCTTCGATCTGCTGCGGGCAGATAAAGTGGATGTGGGTGTCCACTCCACCGGCGGTGACGATCTTGCCTTCGCCGGCGATGATTTCGGTGGCGGCGGCAATGATCATGGTCACGCCGGGCTGGATGTCCGGGTTGCCAGCCTTGCCGATGGCGGCAATCATGCCGTCGCGGATGCCGATATCGGCCTTGACGATGCCCCAGTGGTCGACGATGACGGCGTTGGTGATCACGGTGTCCATCACCAGCGGATCGCTGCGGCTGCGCTGCGACTGGCCCATGCCGTCGCGGATCACCTTGCCGCCGCCAAATTTGACTTCTTCGCCATAGATGGCGTAATCGTGTTCGATTTCGATAAACAGTTCGGTGTCGGCCAGCCGGATGCGGTCCCCGGTGGTGGGACCGAACATTTCAGCGTAGGCGCGGCGCGGGATGGTTGCCATGTCAGCCTTTGGGAGGATTGGAATCGAGCTTGCCCATGACCTGGCCATTGAAGCCATACACTTCAAGGTCGCCGGACAGCTTCACCAGTTCGACGGTGCGCTGCAGTCCGGCCTCGAAGCGCACGGCGGTGCCGGCGGCGATATTGAGGCGCTTGCCATAGGCTTTCCAGCGCTCGAATTTGAGCACGCTGTTGACTTCAAAAAAATGGAAGTGCGAGCCGATCTGCACCGGGCGGTCGCCCTGGTTGGTCACCACCACCGTGGCAGTTTCGCGGCCTTCGTTAAGACCGATCTCGCCTTCCGTGAGTTGATATTCACCTGGGATCATGGTGAGCTCCTTTTCAGGGTATGGGGTTATGAACGGTGACAAGCTTGCTGCCATCGGGGAAAGTGGCTTCAACCTGAATATCGGGGATCATTTCGGGTATGCCTTCCATCACGTCGTTACGGGTCAGGATGGTCTGGCCGTCCGCCATCAGCTGCGCCACGGTTTTGCCGTCGCGCGCGCCTTCCATGATGGCGCAGGTGATCAGCGCCACCGCTTCGGGGTAATTGAGCTTGAGACCACGCGCCAGGCGCCGTTCGGCGACGATGCCGGCAGTGAAGATCAGCAGCTTGTCTTTTTCTCTTGGTGTGAGTTCCATGGTAATTCCTGTCAGGTTTGCCAGATGCGCGGCGTGACCGCTGCGCGTCCCAGCAGTTGCGGGCGCAGCCGGCGCCATACGCCCAGCATCAGGCGGCGCGCGGTTTCGCTGTCGTCACCGAGGTGGCGCGCCACCAGCACGCCGCGCGTGTGGCTCACGCCAAATACGTGCTCGCCATCAGCGCTGACGTCCGCACGAATGGCGGCCAGCAGTGGATTGAGTTCGGCGGCGGGCAACGTGATGCCGGCGGCAATAAAAGTGGCGCACACGCTGCGCCCGCCCAGGGTGAGCGGGCTATCGAGCTGGCCGCCGAGCAGCACGCCCTGCTCCCACCACAGCAGCTTGCCTTCGCGGCGAATGCTGCTGCGCTGGGTCACCGCGCCGGTATTGAATACTTCGCCCGAACCGCGCCGGCCCATGCACAGAATTTCGCAGCCGAGAAAGCTGGCGCCGGCGGCCAGTTCCACGTGCTGTTCGAGCGTGACGTTGGCTTGATCGAAAAAAATGGTTTCCTGCGGCAGCCATTCCAGCGTAGCGTGCTCGCCCACGTGCAGATGCACGCTCTGGCGCGAGTGCCTGCCATTGGCCTGATACCACTTGGCGGCGCCCGGCGTGGTAATGCAGGCGTGGGCATGATCGCCCACGCCGATATCGATGGACAGCTGGTCGCCGCCGACCACGCCGCCGGGTGGATGGACGACGATGGCGTGGCAGATTTTTTGATCTTCCGGGTACAGGGCCTTTTGCACGCGCAGCGGGCCATGGTGGCGGTTGTTGAACAGCCGCGTGGTACCGCCATCGTCGGCAAAGCCGAGCGTGAGGCTGGCCTGCCAGGCGGCGGCGCTGGTGCTGGCGCCTGTGCTGGCGTGGTGTTCCCCGGTGGCGGTGCTGTCGCGCATAACTCGAACAATGAATAATGATCGTGTGTCTTATGCAAGCGGTGTGCCAGCCCATTGTCGCCATTACGCTCACGCGGATGCACCAATATAGTGCAATTGCACCGTATCGGTGCTGGAAAATCACATGCAGTTTTTCAGGATGCAAACACGCCCGCCCCCGGCCCCTTCCGGATTCAGAACCGGCTGCTCAGCTGAACATACACAGTACGCGGCTGAGCGATGTATTTACCCAGATTGTTGTCATCAAAAGAGCGCGTGTAATAGCGGTGGTCGAACAGGTTTTTCACTCCCGCGCTCAGGCGCAAAGCCGCCGCGCCGCCGACCAGATCAACGCTGCCGCGCGCGCCCCATACGCCGTAACCGGGAATCCGGCCATTGTTTCCGGCAGCGTTTTCCTGCTGCGTATTGGCGCTGTCGGCGTACTGGCCGCTCTCGAACATGCCGTCAAGGCTGGCGCTCCAGCGGTCTGCCTGGTAAGTCAGGCCGGCCGTGCCTTTCTGGCGCGGTGAAAACGGTACTTGCAAACCGAAGTTGGGGCCCTGCTCCTTGATCACCGCATCGACCAGCGCATAGCTGGCGTACAGTTCAAGGCCGCGCAACGCCGGCATGGCGTCGCCCAGTTCGTACTGGACACTGCTTTCCAGGCCACGGTGACGGGTTTTTCCGCGCGCGTACACGCTATTGTTTTGCTGATTGCTCTCGTACTGGTTGCTGAAGCGGATCAGGAACAGGTTGGCTTCGGCGCGCAGGCCGCCGTGCCGGTAAAGCGTGCCGAGTTCCCAGGCGCGCGCCTTCTCCGGCTCGGCGCCGCCGCTGACGACGGCGTTGGCCATTTTGCTGTACTGGACCGTGCCGAATGAGCTGTCGGTGTTGGCATACAGGTTCCAGCCATCGTTGAGGTGGTAGATCACGTTCAGCGCCGGCAGCAGCACATTGTAGTTGCCGCCGTCACGCTTGCCGGTCAGCTTGTTGTCCTGGTGCGAGCGGATGCGCTCGTTGCGCAGGCCCGGCGTGATGGTCCAGGCGCCGGCATCGATACGGTCGTCGATGAAGAAGGCGTTCGCGCGGGTGGCGCCGGCCGTATCGCGGTCGAACGGGCTGGCCGTGGTGGGCAGCACGCCATCCGTTTTGAGGCGCCAGTAGCGCAGCTCGTGGCTCGATTCTTCGATGTAGCGATGGCCCACGCCGATTTCATGGCGCGTGCCGCCCCACGCGAAGGCCTGCGAATAGCGGGTTTCCACGCCGCGTACGGTGTAGGTGCGCGGCGACAGCGTGACGTTGCGGCCTTGATCAAGATAGCCGCTGCGCAGGGTGTCGGTATAAAAACCCTGCACGCTGAACTGGCGCAAACGGTCCGGCTGGTATTCGTAACCGATACTGGCGAGGTTGCGGCGGCCCCAGAAATTATCGAGCGGGCGCGTGGACTGGTAGGGGTCGCGCGCAAACGCTGCAGTGGTCAAGCCGCCCGGCATCTCGGCCTGGCCGTCGTAGTGTTGCAGCATGGCGCTGACCGTATGGGCGCTGTCGATGCGGTAGCGGCCTTTTAAAATCACGTCGTCGATATTGGTATCGCTGTGCTCACGCCAGTCGGAACCGCGCACGCCGCTGTACAGGAGGGCGCCGCCCAGGCCATTGTCATTGGTGCCGCCCAACAGCAGATTGGTGTGCGTCTTGATGCTGTCGCTGCTGGAAGACGGGCTCAGTTCTCCCTGCACGCTGACGGCGCCTGAAGCCTTGTCAGGAATCGCGCGCGTGACAAAATTGACGATACCGCCGACGTTTTGCGGGCCGTAGCGCACGGCGCCGCCGCCGCGCACCACGTCCACCGCATCCATATTGCCCATCGAGATCGGTGCAAACGACAGCTGCGGCTGGCCATACGGTGCAAACGGCACCGGTATGCCGTCCATCAGCACGGTGGAACGTGCCGCCAGGCGCGGACTCAGGCCGCGCACGCCGAAGTTGAGCGCCATGTCATGGCTGCCCGTGCCATTGTTTGTGGGCGCCAGCACGCCCGGTATGCGATTGAGCACATCGCGCGCGTCGGTGGCGCCCAGGCGCTCGATTTCGCTGCGGGCGACCACGCTGCGGGCGCCGCCGTGTTCTGCCACCGAGGCGGCGTCGTGACGGGCCAGCCAGTTGCCGACCACGGTAATCACCGACATCGTGCGCTCCGGCTCACTTGGAGTCGCGGCCACGCGCAGCACGTAGCGGCCCGGCGCCTGCTGCACGGCTTCGAGGCCACTGCCGGCCAGCAGGCGCTGCAAGGCCTGCGCCGCCGTATAGCGTCCTTGCAGCGCTGGCGCGCGCTTGCCATCGGTCAGGCTGGCGTCCACCGACAGGGCGATGCCGGCCTCGCCGGCAAAGCGGCTCAGGGCAGTGCTCATGGCGGCGGCAGGCAGGTCGAACTGGCGTTCATTGGCTACTTCTGCGGAGACTGGCGATTCCAAAGGTGCCGCCGCCACCGATAGCGGGCAAACGACGCCCAGCAAAGCGACATGGATAGCCAGCGCCAGCGGGCGGCGGGTGGGAACAAGGCATAAAGACATGGGCATGGGATTTCCTTCAAGTTGGAGTGGTTGTCCCCTGTATGCCAAGCGAACGCCGAAAAGCGGAACCGGAATTGAAAAATATTTTTCAGCTGGCGCCGTGGCGCGCCGTAATCGTCACCCACCACGGCATGAGGCGCTGCACGCGCACGGGCAGGCTCGCTTCCAGCATGGCGAATACCGCCTCGTGGTCGTCGAGCGGATAGGCGCCCACCAGCCGCAGCTGCGCTACCTCGGGCGCGCACGCCAGGTAGCCGCGCCGGTAAGGCGACAAGGCCTGCACAAAATCGTCCAGACGCATATTGTCGGCGACGATGATACGGCGCGTCCACGACGGCGCTTGCTCGGCTACCGGCTGCGGCGCCGTAATGGCAGAGGCATCGAACTGCGCCTGCTGCCCGGCCGCCAGCACCTGCGCACGGCCGTGCCGCGGTGTGATTTCGACCGCGCCCTGGGTCACGCTCAGGCGCGTCAGCCCGGCCAGCGCGGTCACTTCAAAGCGGGTGCCCAGTGCGCGCAGCATACCCTGTCCGGTTTCCACCAGCAGCGGGCGCGCCGGCAACTGCGGATCGGCGCCAGTACGCACGTGAATGCGGCCGCGCCGCAGCACGATACGGCGCGCCTCGGCGCTGTAGGCGATGTCCACGGCGCTGTCGGTATCGAGCTCCAGCAGACCGCCATCGGGCAGGCGCAATTGCCGCAGCTGGCCGACAGCGGCGTCGTAGCGCGCTTCGGCAAGGTCTGCCACCTGGTCTGAAGATGTTGAAGTTCCCCACCATTGGCCGCTGCCGGCGCGCCAGAGCACAGCGGCACCCACCGAGGCCACCAGCATGGCAGCAAACACGCGCCGACCGTGCGCACCGCTGCGCAGCAAGGCCGCGCGCGCGGGCGCCTGCGGCATGCTGCGAAACTGCCCGCTGATTTCTTCCACCTGCGCCCAGGTGGCGGCGTGCAGCGGATCGGCAGCGATCCAGCGCTGCCATTTGAGACGATCCTCATCACTGGCCGCCTCCGACTGCAGCAAGGCATACCACTGCGCCGCCTGTTGCAGCGTCACGTAGTGCTTGCTCATGGAAACGGCTGTCCGCAGTCCATCTCAGTCGCCCGCCGCTGCCGACAGGCAGGCGAACATCGCCTGCGCCACGTACTTGCGCACCATGCGGTCCGAGACGCCGAGTTCCACGGCAATGTCGGCAAACGTGCTGCCATCGATCTGGTGCATGAGGAAGGCGCGGCGCGCCTTGTGCGACAGCCGCGCCAGCATGGCGTCGGCCTGCTGCAGCGCTTCCAGCACCAGCAGCCGCTCTTCCGGCGAGGGCGCCAGCGCCGGCGGCATGGTGGCCAGCAGCTCAAGATAGGCGCGTTCCACCTCCTGGCGGCGCCAGTGATTGACCACGAGGCCGTGCGCGATGGTGCTCAGGTAGGCGCGCGGCTGGCGCAGGCCGAGCGCCGCGCGCGATGCGAGCACCCGCAAAAAAGTGTCATGGGCCAGGTCGGCCGCCAGGTGCGAAGAGCCGAGCTTGTAGCGCAGCCACGATAACAACCAGCCGTGATGTTCGCCATACAGCCGCCCAAGCGCTGCACCGCCGGCATCGCCGGCTGTGCAAAGGTCAGGGCTGGGGGAACAATCGCGGGCGGACATGGAAGCGGGCAGTCAGGGAGTGCACTGAAATGAGAATTGTTCTCATTATCGAGCAAAAATACGATGCTTGCAAGCCGCTTGTCCGCTGCTGTCCGCTGCTGTCCTTAATCGATACTTTTATAAGGGCTCTTGCCACCCTCGCGGATAAACAGGTCAATCCGCGCTTCGAGCACCGGCAGCGGCACCGAACCGAGTTGCAGCACGGTGTCGTGGAAGTGGCGGATGTCGAATTTTTCACCGAGCGCCGCTTCGGCCTTCTTGCGCGCCTTGATGATGCTCATCTGTCCCAGGTAATAGGATAGAGCCTGGCCAGGCCACGAGATATAGCGATCGACTTCGGTTTCAATTTCATGCTCGGACAGCGCGGTGTTGGCGCGCAGGTAGTCCTGGGCCTGGGTGCGGCTCCAGCCCTTGCTGTGGATGCCGGTATCGACCACCAGGCGCGAAGCGCGCCAGGCCTGGTAACTGAGCATGCCGAAGGTTTCGTACGGCGTCTGGTAAATGCCCATCTCGGCGCCCAGGCGCTCGGTGTACAGCGCCCAGCCTTCTCCGTAGGCCGAGATATAGGCGTTGCGGAATGCCGGCCGGCCTTTCTGTTCCATTGCCACCGGCATCTGGAAGGCGTGGCCAGGCGCCGATTCGTGCAGCGTCAGCGCCGGCATGCTGTAGAGCGCGCGCGACGGCAGGTTGTAAGTGTTGACCAGATAGACGCCGGGGCCGCCGCGCCCCGAGGTATAGAACGGCGCCTGGTCGTCCGGCACGGGAATGATGGCAAAGCGCCGGCGCGGCAGGTAGCCAAAATACTGGCCGATCTTGCCATCGACCTGTTTCGCTACCCACGCAGAGCGCATCAATAACTCTTGCGGGGTTTTGGCGTAAAACTGCGGGTCGGTGCGCAGGAAGGTCAAAAAAGCCGGCAGGTCGCCCTGGAAGCCGGTCTGTTTGATCACCTCGTGCATCTCTGCGCGGATATTGGCCATTTCGCTCAGGCCGATCTGGTGGATCTGGTCGGCCGTCATGTCGGTGGTGGTAAATTCCACGATCTTCGACTGATAATAGGCTTTACCGTCAGGCAGGCGCTCGGCGGCCAGTTCCTGGCGCGCACCGGGCACGTACTCTTCGCGCATGAATTTCAGCAGGCGCACAAACGATGGCTTGACGGCCGCGTCGATGGCTTGCACACCCTGGGCCCGCAACTGTTCCTGCAGCGCTGCCGGCATGGTCGCCGGCATGCTCTTGAACGGCTGGTAGTACACGGTTTCCTGCGCGCTGGCGGCATCGGTCACCGAGGTGATCGATGCATCGCGCCCGGTCAGCGTGACTTGGGGCGGGGTAAAGCCGCGCGCCAGGCCGGCGCGCAGATTGACGATCTGCTCGTCGAAATAGCGCGGCACGTCGCGCAGTTGCGCAATATAGTCGCGATACTCTTTTTCGGTGGTCAGCGTGCGCCGCGCGCCATAGGCCAGGTTGGACCAGAACGCAGTATCGGCATTGAGCGGTTTTTCGTACTCGCGAAACGCAATGTCGGCGATCAGCGCGGCGATTTGCGCGCGATACACCTGGTAGTTGATCAGTTCAGGTGCTGACAAGCGCGCTGGCGCCACGCCGTCGAGCTTTTTCATCACCGCCTGCCAGTAGGCCAGCCGCTTGGCCTGGCTGGCGGCGTCCACGCGCGGCAGCGAAGCGCCGCCATCGCTGTCGTCATCCTCGTCGGCGTCCTGCTTCTGGGTCTG
>JBEVNE010000356.1:0-34388 GCA_040508275.1 Duganella sp. | reverse complement strand
GGATGGGTGTTCCCCGCGCTCGCGGGGCTGAACCGCCATTTGATGCTCCTTCTTACTTGTTCAGCGCGTGTTCCCCGCGCTCGCGGGGCTGAACCGCCGGTATTCGTGGGCGATGAGTTCCTGTGGCGGTGTTCCCCGCGCTCGCGGGGCTGAACCGCAGGCGACGCGCGCGGTGGAGCTGCTGCGCAGGTGTTCCCCGCGCTCGCGGGGCTGAACCGCCGATTGGGCGCAATCGAATACAGCATCGCTAGTGTTCCCCGCGCTCGCGGGGCTGAACCGGTCCAGCTTTGCTGGCGCATAACCACCACCAAGTGTTCCCCGCGCTCGCGGGGCTGAACCGGCCTGTCGCCGGGGTGTAGCTCTGCACCACCAGTGTTCCCCGCGCTCGCGGGGCTGAACCGTTCAAATGGCTAGGACTGGTCGCCCATCATGCGTGTTCCCCGCTCTCGCGGGGCTGAACCGAGGCATTTAATCACTCCGATAGGAACCAACTAGTGTTCCCCGCGCTCGCGGGGCTGAACCGGTCGCGGCTGGCGTCTGTCAGGCGGTAGACTTGTGTTCCCCGCGCTCGCGGGGCTGAACCGTCATTTTCAATGTTGGCCTGTTCGGTGAAGGTGTGTTCCCCGCGCTCGCGGGGCTGAACCGTTGGCAGCGGCGCCGGCGGTGACGATGGTCAGGTGTTCCCCGCGCTCGCGGGGCTGAACCGCCATAGGCTTACGCCAATCATCAGTCAGTGATGTGTTCCCCGCGCTCGCGGGGCTGAACCGTCGCGTTTGGACATGGGAGTGCTCCAGGTTGTGTGTTCCCCGCGCTCGCGGGGCTGAACCGTACCCTGACCCAATCCGGCGCTGGCTCCCCCACGTGTTCCCCGCGCTCGCGGGGGCTAAACCGGCGCCGTCGTCCCTTTCGAGGCCGCTTTGTGGTATCTAGCAGGCCCAGGGTGAGTATTAGCATCCATCCCGCCACCGTTTAGCATGTCATCTCCACCACCGTTTAGCATCCCAAAACCCACCCGCGATTCGCATGCAAACCAGCACTTGATGGCTGGGGTGGTAGCGAGTGCTGCGCGGTCGCTGCGGGAAGCGCGTGTGACCGGCGGATCACGCCCCAAAGCTGCCAGTCAGTGTAAGTGCGCTGGTAGCGTACGACCGGTAGAATTCCACGTTTGCGATGACCTGCACGCAAAACGTCTCGTCCCGGGACTGTAAAACTTCCGCCCGCCCCCGCCAGGCAACCTCTGTATCTCCTGTATCAGGAACGCAAACACATCCCTCCGCGCGTGCGCGCGTTCATTGAATTTATCGAAGCACGGTTTTAACCTAACGTTCTATCCATACAGCGCAACGCTAACTGGACGGTATTAGTCCCGTTCAGCGATCATCGCCTGGTTGACCAGCAAGGTATCTGTGAACTGTTCAAAGGTCACCACTTGCCCCTCTTTCAGTGTCCACAGGTGAACCACGCGCGCTTGCATGGCCTTGGCAGTGGCGCGGTAGATACCGTGGTAAGTTCCTACCCCTATAACGTGGTCGCCGCCGTCGATCAGGCTTTGCAGTTCGAAGCGGTAGCCGATCCATTCCTTGCCCAGCACGGCGAACACGTTCTCTATTACCGCTTGCGGACCGACCCAGGTGCCGGCGCACGGAAAGCCTGCCATCTCGGTCCAGCGCACTTGCGGCGACACATCGGCCATCATAGCGCCGATATCCCCCCGTGACGACGCTTCGTAATGCGAACGGACAATATCAATATTGGTTTTCATTGGTTCATCCCCACTGCATTTCGCCGGTGGCGACCTTGGCGCCGATCTGCAACGCAACCGCCATGCCCGCATTAGGATATCGTTGAGTCATGGCGGCAATCAGCGCGCTGCTGTCCGCAGCTTTGAGCAATTCCTCCTCGAATGCCACCAGATAGTCGCGGGTATAGCTAATTGCGGTGGCATCCGCCGCCCCGCCAGGCGCCATGTGGCCTGGCACAACAACGGCAGGCAGGCGCGCTGCCATGCTATCGAGATTCTGCCGCCACGCCGCACGGGCTGCGGCGCCTTGCGTATCCGCAGTCCACACATGAACGCCGGAAAACACGAGCACGCCGCCAAAGACGGCGTTCAGCGAAGGCACCCAGAGGTAGCGGCGATTTGGCAAACCGTCAGCGTCGACAATCTCAAGCGATCGCCCTTCCAGCGTCAGCGTCGCGCCGTCAAAGGCTTCCGGCATCACAATATTGTTGAGGCTCTGTGGGCCGTTCTCTTTCAGCTGCGGCCCCCAGGTCGCCAGTTTCTTCTCGACACTGGCCTGGATGGCAGCGATGGTGGCCGACGCTGCGATGACCTTCGCGTCAGGAAAAGCGGCCAGGATAGGCTGCAGGCTGAAATAGTAGTCTGGGTCGCTTTGGCTGATGTAGATGGTGGTGAGTTGCTTGCCGCTGCTCTTGACGGCATCGGCCACGGCCAGACCGTCAGAAAGCGTGAAGCCGCCATCGATCAGCACCGCCTCGCGGGTGCCTGAAATCAGTACCGGCGCGCGGAAAAAGCCGTGCTCACCGGCGGGAAAATGCTTCCAGTTCAGTTCGATAGTTGCAGTCATGAAAAGTTCTCCTGGTTGATGGTTGCGGTTAGGCTGCTTCGATTTGGCGCAGAAGCGCCTGTGAATCTGAATTTCCCAGATCAAGATTGAGCACCTGGTGCCGGCCACCGGATTCCAGCACCACGGTGGGTACGCCACGGGCGCCCAACTCCTGCATCAGTCGCTGCGCGTGCGCTACGCTGGATCGACATGCACTGAGCAGGGAAGCATCAGGCTGCGATAGCTGCGCGGCGGCGTCTTCGAGGCCCGACGCCCGTAGCAAATCCGCCAGGACCGCCAGCGAAGTAACGTCGCTACCGTCGACGTACCGCGCATGCTGGATCGCCTTCAGTGCGTAAAACGTTTGCGCCGGGGCGGTCAGGGACACGGCGGTGAGCGCCAGCGTCGCTGGTCCGCTATCAAACATCTGAGGTGTTCCAGACAGGACATGTTCACGATATTGCGCAGAAAAAGGCTGACCGGTCATTTGCAGAATGCGCTGATCGTTGGACCAGGCAAAGGCGGCGAAGGCAGCGTCCATCGGTCTGGCGCCAGCGCCGGAAAAGAGGCCGGTCGGCTGTAGCTTGACGTTCAGGCCGGGGACCTTCAGCAACGGCGACACGAGGGGCGCAGCGCCGTAGCACCATCCGCACAGCGGGTCGAACAAGTAGTGCACGGTTTTGTCCATCTGACCTCCATAGTTGATGAACCCATTCTACGCAGTATGTATTGACTGGAAAATACATCTGCACCTAACATAATGTATGCTTAAAATATACAATGAATCTGCTGCCGGCCAAGGTGGGTTAGGTAATCTTCGGCGCCTCACTTACTTTGTCGCAGTAGTGGAGACCGGCTCGTTCACGGCAGCGGCAGAGCGCCTGGGGATTACCAAAGCGGTGGTAAGCCAACAGGTTGCCCGGTTAGAAACTGAGTTCCGCACTTCACTGCTGGTACGCACGACGCGCAGGGTACAACCGACTGAAGCGGGACAGGCATTCTACTTGCGCTGCGCGTTAATCTTGCGTCAGGCAGAGGAGGCGTTTGATGAACTGGCCGAAGGAGCGGCCGAGCCGTCCGGCACGCTGCGACTGACGGCGCCCTTTGACTACGGCGTGGGCGTCGTGGTGCCTGTCATCGCAGCCTTCCGGCAACGCTACCCCGCATGCAAAGTCGACGCCATCCTCAGCGACCAGACACTGAATGTTATGAACAGCAATATCGAACTGGCAATCCGCGTCGGCTGGCTGGCCGATACCAGTCTCCAGGCGCGGCAGGTCGGCACGTTCCGGCAGTTGCTGGTGGCGTCTGCCAGCATGACGTCGCGCGTCGCACAGGTCCAACAGCCGCAGGAGATTGCCACGCTGCCGTTTATTGCCAATACTGCGCTCCATGAACATCGGAAATGGCGTTTCTCGCGCCAGGGAAGCGAACCTCAAGATGTCACTGTTGAGGCAGAAGTTTATCTGGACGCTACCCTGGCGGTACGTGAAGCCGTTTGCTGCGGAATGGGACTGTCAGTGTTGCCCGATTTTGCGATTGCAGACGATCTTGCAGCAGGCCGTCTGATCCAGGTACTACCGCAATGGCTGCTACCGTCCGGCGGCATCCATGCTGTGTTTCCTGCAGCACGCTACCGGCCAGCCAAAGTCCGCGCCTTCGTTGACCTGCTGGCAGCCTGGGAAGAGGACCGGCAAGGTGGTTGAATGCTTGGCTGCGCTTGCAACAACTTGTCTTCCTCAGGCACGGATGAAGTTGTGCGTTGACAGCGCACCGAACGGCAGCGAGGCCAGCGGGCCACCGACATCCAGAGAGCCGAGGTCAACCGGGAAGAAGCCGGCGGCTTCCATCACGCCGCGCACCTCGGCCTTTGCCGCAACATCGTCACCCGAGTAGAACAATACGCGTTGGCCCCCGGCGGCTTCCGGTTCCGTTAGCACGTTGACGTCGTTGTGGTTAAATGCTTTGACGACGCGTGCGCCGGGAACGAATTGTTGGATGATCTGGCTCGAGTGCTTGCCGCCGAGATCCACCGCTTTGATCCCGTACGCTGCCAGCGGATTGCTCGGGTCGTTCGCGTCCGGCGAGGTTGCAGGATCGAAGAACTCTACCGGGTTGGTGCCGTCGATTACAATCCGACCGTTCCAGGCGGGCAGCTTGCCCAAGACTTTTTCTGTATCGATCCAGCGCACCGCAAGCAGCACCATGTCGGCATTTGCTGCCTCTTCCACGGTGCCAGCCTTGATCGATGGACCGAGCTCCTTGACCAGTTCGGCCAGCGAAGCTGGGCCACGGCTGTTGGAGATGGTGGCCGAAATCCCTTTTTTTGCAAGCGCGCGGGCGAACTTGGAGCCAAGAGCGCCTGAGCCAATGATGCCAATCGTCATGATGTTTCCTTTAAAGTTAATTGAATGAACCGTTTGCTGAGTTCCATTCTAGGATTCGGTTGCTGATGGCGTTAGTAGCAATCGCCTATAGTCGGAACGTCGCGCTGTTGGAGCGCAACCTTGGCGTGCGCCTCTTCGCGCGCAGCACGCGCGGTCTGACGTTGAGTGAGGCGGGTGAACGTTTTCGACTTTCCGTACAGAGCGGCCTCGACAGCATTGAGGAAGCCATCGCCGACATCAAGGTCAATGCTGGACAACCGGCCGGGGTGTTGAAGCTGAGCGCAGCGCCAGGATTTGGCATGGATTTTTTGTTGCCGCTGATGCCGGCGTTTCTCGAACGTTATCCAGGCGTCACGCCCGACTGGGTTTTCGACAGCCGGCCCATGGACCTGATCGCGGGTGGCTTTGATGCGGCCATCGGCGCGGGATTCGAGCTGCCTCCGGGTATGGTGGCGCGTGAGCTGGCGCGCATCCATCTGATTGCCGTGGCAGCGCCAGCGCTGTTACAAGGGCAGCGTCGTCCGAAAGACCCTGCCGGACTTGCGGAGTTGCCCGGCGTCGTGATGCGCTCACCATCGACGGGCCGCATGCGGACGCAAGTCATGCGCAACCACGCCGGCCTCGAAGTCACAGCAAAACAGCGCGCTGTCATGCTGGTCAACGATCCGGATGCGCTCAGCCGCGCCGTAGTGCTGGGCCTCGGGGTCGGGCTGATACCGGTCCCGCACGCAGCGCCCCATCTGGAAAGCGGTGCGCTGGTGCGTTTGCTGCCAGGCTGGTATGGCGACGTCGGCCCGATCTCTCTGTATTTCACCAGTCAGAAACTGTTGCCAGCGAAGACGCGTGTCTTTGTTGATTTTGTGGTCGAGGCATTCAGGATGCAGAAGCTACCGCAACTTCTGTCTGCGAAATAGCCGCTTTCCCCTGAAACGCTGACCCTGCAGGCTAAAGACAAGCCAACGAAGCCGGGTTAAACGGCATAATCTCAGAAAACTTATCGCGCCGAATCTTTGTCGGCCAATCAGCATCGGCAATTAGCGCCCGGCCGACAGCGACCAAATCGAATTCACGACGTTGCAGTCGTCTTTCCAGGTCACCAAGGTCGCTGACCGCTGCACTTTCACCCTTGAACGCATGGGTAAAGTCGTTACCCTGTAGTCCCACAGAGCCAACCGTGATCGTGGGCTTGCCTGTGATCTTCCTGGCCCAACCTGCCAGATTGAGGTGGGAGCGATTGAACTCCGGCTCCCAGAAGCGGCGCGTAGAGCAGTGAAAGATGTCCACGCCGGCCAACGCCAGCGGCTCCAGTAACGCGGACAGTTCCAATGGATTCGTCGCCAGTCTGGCGTTGTAGTCCTGCTGTTTCCACTGCGAAAAGCGAAATATGATGTTGAAGTCCGATCCAATGCGTTGGCGCACCGCATGGACAACTTCCCTTGCGAATCTGGTGCGGTCAACGATGTCGCCGCCATATCGATCAGTGCGTCGATTGGATTGCGCCCAGAAGAACTGGTCGAGCAGATAACCATGGGCGCCATGTAATTCGATTGCGTCGAAACCAATTTCCTTGGCCTTCGCTGCGGCACTGGCAAAGGCACTGATCGTGTCGGCGATGTCAGCGTCGGTCATTGGCGCCGACACCTCATCGCCGGCGGCTGACAAACCAGAAGGTCCTTCGGATGGACTGCCGGGATTGGGGCCGGAACCAGGCTCTCGAGCCATGCCCATATGCCACAGTTGCGGCGCAATTTTGCCACCGGCCGCATGAACTTCCCCAACCACGCGCGCCCAGGCGTCCAGGCTTTCGCGTGTGTGAAAGTTAGGGATAGCCGTGTCGTTCGACGCGCTCGGCCGGTTGATGGTCGTACCTTCTGTGATGATGAGCCCGACACCACCTTCTACACGGCGGCGGTAGTATGCAGCTACCTCATCCGTCGGCACACCGTTCGGCGACCGGGCACGGGTCATGGGCGCCATGACGATGCGGTTTTCCAATGAGAGTGTCTTGTTGCGGAACGTCGAAAACAGCGGATTGGATGGCATGGTTATCTCGGTTGGTGTCGGTGCGATTGCGCAGATCGGTCTTGGCCGGCGTTGAAAAAGCATGTGCCCCCGGTTATTGGTTGGGGCTTACGGTTTCAGAAATAAACCGTGCAGACTCGCGCAGTGCCTGTTCTGCTTCCGGCAGGAAGCTCTGGAAAAAATGCCAGGCATGGGGCATATGTGGCCAGACTTCGAGATTGACCCGCACACGGTTCTCGGCCAAGTGACTGGCCAGGCGAATGGCATCGCTAAGCATCAGTTCGTTCTCGCCGATCTGTACCAGTATCGGTGGCAGCCCGGTGACGTCGGCGAATACCGGCGAGGCCAGTGGATGGTTCGGCAACGCCCCTGCGAGGAAGGTCCGGGCCAGCAGGTCCAGCAACGGCTTGGTGTTGAGCGGATCGAGACCTTCACGATTCGTCATCGACGCACCAGTGTGCTCAAGGTTGGCCCAAGGCGAAATAGCGACGCCAGCAGCCGGTAGCGGCAGCCCCTTTTGCTTGGCAGCGACCATGACGCTGACCACCATAGCGCCACCAGCAGACTCACCCGCGAAGGCAATTTTCCGTGCCGGGATACCTTGTTCCAGCAACCATTCGTAGGCGCGCAGACCATCGTCAATTGCTGCAGGGAAGGGATGCTCCGGGGCGAGGCGGTAATCGGGGATGTAGACGCGGGCGCCGAGCAGCTTTGCGTAGTTGCCGCCAATGCCGCGATATCCGGCCGGCTCACCGACAATATAGGCGCCGCCGTGAATATAGACAAGGACAAGGTCGGAATCTTGTACATCGGGCAGCACCAGCGTAGCCGGCACGCCCCCCATGTCGACCTCCTCAAACCGCACGCCTTGCGGCGGCTTCTGCTGCGCCTGAAATCTGGTGTACGAAGCGCGTACCTGCGCCATTGATGCGGTTTCGTCGCTGCCGCTCAGGACTGGCACCAGGTTAACCAGGCTGTCTGCCCAGCCACTCATTGCTTGTATTAATGGTTGATTCATCATCATCCTTGGTTATTTGCTTTAAATAGAAACGAATTGATATATTATTCAAAGGATTGGGGAATGTGCTTCCCTACACAGCGGCCTTGCCGCATCGCCTATACACCGAGGCGTGAAAGGCCTGCCCATGGAAGTGACTAACCTGAATGACATTGCCGCTTTCGCCAGCGTGGTGAAGCATGGCAGCTATACAATGGCTGCTAAGCAATTAGGTCTGACACGCTCGGCCATCGGAAAATCGGTCGTGCGTCTGGAGCAGCGCTTGCAGGTCCGACTGCTGAACCGGACCACCAGGAGTCTGAGTTTGACCGATGACGGCAGGATGCTATACGAGACTTGTGTCACCATTTTGGAGGAGTTAGAAGGGGTCGAGAGCGCGCTGGCACAACGTAGCGGCACGCCCCAAGGTCAGCTGCGTATCAGTCTGCCGGTCGCCCTAGGCCGCTTGCATGTGATGCCAGTGATCGCCGCGTTCCTGAAGAAGTGGGAAACGGTGACGATCAACGCGAGTCTGTCCGATCGCGTAGTGGATTTAATTGATGAGCGATTCGATCTGGCCGTCAGGATCGGCATACCCAAGGATGACTCTCGGCTGTTGACGCGCACCGTTGCGCACCAGCAAATGATCACCTGCGCCGCACCGGAGTACCTGCTTCGCCATGGACAACCGGCATCGCCGAAGGAACTGCAGGGATTCCGATGCCTGCATTTTGTGGCAGAGGGACGAGTTTTACCATGGAACTTCCGCTACGCTGGCACGAAAGTTTCCCTCGTCAATGAGGGAGCACTACATCTGGATAACGCGGAAGCGATCAAAGTTGCAGTCATGGCTGGTCTTGGCATCGCGAAACTACCGAGCTACATCGTGGCAGAAGAACTACGCGACGGATCGCTGCAAACGGTATTGGCCGAATTTTCCGAGGAGCCAGAACCCATCCGTGTCGTTTATCCTAGCAAACGGCATATATCTCCAAAGATCCGTTGCTTTATTGACGAACTGGTCAGCCATTGGCAGCATGCCCCATGGGAATTGACCGCTGTATAAGCAAAAAATTTCGGCTTCGGGCTTGCCATAAATCTTGGCCGACAGATCCATGGCCGCTCTCAGTATGCAGTCTGTAACCACGCCTGATCATAACAGCCGGAAAGTCAACGCCGGCCCTCAGGTCTTCCAGTTGTAGCCCCAGTTGCTCGATCTAGTGGCCGAGTTTTTCCGACTTGCGTCCGAACTGCATGCGCCGCAATTTGGCGATCTGCAGCTTGAGGTGTTCGATCTTGACGGCGCGTGTATTCAGTTGATCGCACAGACAGGAACGGCTCGGTCGAAGTAGGCGTACAACTGTTCGCGGTATGCGGCCTTGGTGGCGTCATCCAGAAATGCCGCGTCGAAGCTGTTGCAGGCCAGGCGCAGGGCATCTTCGCGGCCGAGCGGCAGAGCCGTGAAGATCTCCGTAAAATTCTCGTTCAGGTAACCGCCGAAATAGGCCGGGTCGTCGGAGTTGATCGTCACCATCAGCCCGGCGTCCAGCAGCGCGCGCAGATTATGCTGCGCCATCTGCGGGAACACCTTCAGTTTAACGTTGGACAGAGGGCAGACCGTCAGCGGCACCTCGCGCACGCGCAGCAGTTCAACCAGCGCCGGATCTTCAAGACAGCGCACGCCGTGGTCGATTCGTGCTACATGCAGCAGGTCGAGCGCGTCGTGGATGTAGGCTGGCGGTCCCTCTTCACCAGCATGTGCGACCAGCCGCAGGCCCAGTTCGCGACAGCGCGCGAAGACGCGTGCAAATTTTTCCGGCGGATGATCGCGTTCCGATGAATCAAGGCCGATACCAACGATGGCCGGCAGATACGGCATGGCCTGTTCCAGCGTCGCGAACGCGTCCTCTTCGGACAGGTGACGCAGGAAGCACATGATCAAACCGCTGGTCATGCCCCATGCGGCGGTGGCATCGCGCAGCGCACGGTCGATGCCCCCGATGATGGCGGCAAAGTGCACGCCGCGCGACAGATGCGATTGCGGATCGAAGAACAATTCCGTGTGGCGGATATTGTCGGAGTGCGCGCGCTGCAGGTAGGTCCACGTCATGTCGTAGAAATCCTGCTCGGTCAGCAGCACGCTGGTGCCGGCGTAGTAGATGTCCAGGAAGGATTGCAGGTCTTTGAAGGCGTAGGCGCGTCGCAGCTGTTCGACGGAATCATATGGCAGCGTCACGCCGTTGCGACGGGCTAGTGCGAAGATCAGCTCCGGTTCCAGCGAGCCTTCGATGTGGATGTGCAGTTCGGCCTTGGGCATGCCCTTGACCAGCGCCACAAGCGAAGCCTGCGTGTCGCGGCTCATTTGCCCTCCACGGTTGAGGCAGGCGATGGCGCGACCGGCACGGCGCCGGTCAGGCCGTCGACGTAAAAGTCAAAGAAGCGGCGGTTGTCGAAGCGCTGCACGATGGTCGCCGGTTGCAGCCCTGGTTGCGCGGTGGCGTGGCCGATCGAGCGGCCATTGGTGGCGCCGACCCTGGTATCGATCTCCACCCAGCGCTGCACGGTGCGCGTGGCATATCCCTGGTCGAGCAGGTAGGCCAGCGTCAGTGTATCCCACACGTCGGTGCTGTAGGCTGGATTGGTTTCGAAGCCGTTCCTGCCGTCGTAGCCGTAGCCGTTGAGCTGCTTGAACAGGCGCGCGATTATGCCGTCGCGGGCGGCGCCATATACCACGCGGTCGTAGACCTGCTTGTCAATCTTGACGGTGTCGGTAACGTCGAGCGGGAAGATCACATGCCGTACCGGCAGCCCAAGCACTTCGCGCGCCGCCTGTGGATCGAACCACCAGTTGAATTCCGCTGCCGCCGTGGTGTTGCCGGCCACGTCGAAGGCGCCGCCCATGTAGATGATCTGTCCGATCATCGGAACAATTTCCGGATGCCGCCGCACCGCCAGCGCGATGTTGGTTAGAGGCCCGATGGCGAGAATCGTGACTTCGCCGGGATGGCGGCGGATGCTGTCGGCGATGAATTCGGAGGCGCTTTGTTCGCGCAGCTTCGTATGGCTGGCATAACCGTCCGGCGGTGCCACCAGGTCGGCGTCGGAGCGTGGTTCCGGGCCGCTCCAGGCTCCCAGGTAGCCGTCGCCGCCGGGATGCATCTGCTGCTCGGCGCGCACGGTGGCCAGATCGCGCGATAGCGGGTAGTTAGCGCCGGCGTACACGCCGACCTGCTGCACAATGCCCAACCGCTCAACGGATTTCAGCGCTTCGGCGGTTTCCTGCCGAAGCCACTTGTTACCGGAGACCAGTGTCAAGCCCAGTATCTCGACGCGACCGAGCGCCTGCAATTGCGCGGCGATGACCAGCAACTGGCCGTCGTCGTTCAGCGTGCCGAAGTCGCTGTCGATGATGATCTTCGGCGGCGGCGAGGCCGCCATGCTGTGCTGTCCACCGCAAAGCGCCAACACGCTAGCCGCCACGATGAGAAGTCGCCGCATATTCGTCTCCGGTTCAAGGTTGGGAAAAGTTGATGGCCAGTTTAATCGGCAATGCGCGGCAGCTCATCAAAAACAATGCGGCACACCGCCTCGCATTTGGCGAGGTCGAAGCGGCCTTCGGTGCGAACGCCGGATTCCATGTCGATCCAGTAGGCGGCGTCGGTGGCGACGGCAAACTTCGGCAGCGTATCGCGCACGGTGTCCGGTCCCAGGCCGCCGGAGTAGCCGCAGAACGGCAGGCTGGCGGTCGTTGCTGGCCAGGTGGTCGGCCGCACGCCGGTGCCGAAGGAAACGTCATATAGCCAATCGACCCTCAGGTCGGCCGGGAACTCGCCCTGGCATTGCAGCGCCGCCCGCAAGCCATGGCGTGCGGCGAAGCTGGCGCTGTGGCGGATCTCGCTGTCGCTGCTGCCGGCGCGCGCATGGTTGATCTGGACCCGCGAGAAGCCGGCCAGGTTCAATTCCGGATCACTGCCCTGGACGATCGCCTGCGCGGCGCCGCCGCAGATGTGGGCGGAGAGGCGCAGTGGCGCGGCCCGCAGGGCGTCGCGTACGGAGGCAAGCGGGAACAGTGGCGCGCCTTCCTGGGCGGCATCCAGCAGCACGCCCCATTCAATCGGGTAGCGCGCGGACAGCGCCAGCATGCCGGGCAGCAGGTCCGCCCGGTCGATGCCGGTGAAGGTGATGAAGAAGGGGGCGGTATAAGGTATGGTCATGGTTGTTTTTGTGTTTTAAAGGTACGTACCATTGTTCCACGGTTGCCAGCCGATTTCAATACCTTTTCCGCGTAAATGCAACAGAAATATTTGGATATGAAAATTTATAATTATAGTGGTACATACCACTGTAGAATTTCCTCCAAATTAACGATGGAGGAAAGAGCATGGTGAACAGGGAAATCGTGGTGGTTGTACTGGGCTTGACTGCGGTGTCGGCAGCGATGGCACAGGAAGAGCAGCCAGCGGCAGTGGCGGGCCAACTGCAAACGGTGACGGTCAGCGCCGAGCGGCGTGCGGAGAGCGTCAAGAATGTGCCGGTGTCGGCGACCATCATCGCCGACGACACGCTGGGCGCGCTCAACTCCGGCGGACTGGACATGCAGATGCTGGCGGGGCGTGCGCCCAGCTTGCAGGTGGAGTCGTCCTTCGGCCGTGGCTTCCCGCGTTTTTATTTACGTGGCTACGGCAATGTGGACTTTCACCAGAACGCCTCGCAGCCGGTCTCGCTGATTTATGACGACGTGGTGCAGGAAAGCGCAGTGCTGAAAGGCTTCCCGGCCTTCGACCTGGAACGGATCGAAGTGCTGCGCGGTCCGCAAGGTTCGCTGTTCGGCCGGAATACGCCGGCCGGCGTGGTCAAGTTCGATTCGGTGCGGCCGTCGCAGACACCCGGCGGCTACCTGACGCTGTCCGACGCCACGCACAACACCGCCGGCCTGGAAGGCGCGATGAATCTGCCGCTTGGCGGCGACTGGGCTGCGCGTGTCTCCCTTCTCAGTCAGCACCGCGACGACTGGATCGGCAACGCGCACACGGGCCAGTCGGACCAGTATGGCGGCTATAACGACACTGCCGCGCGCTTGCAAGTGCTGTATCAACCGGGCGGCGGCTTCAGTGCGCTGGCCAATCTGCACCAGCGCAGCATGAACGGCAGCGCCTCGTTGTTCCGCGCCAATATCATCCAGAAGGGCAGCGATGCGCTGGCGCCGGGCTTCGACATCGGCAGCGTGTCGACCGATGGCCAGAACGGCCAGCACCTGAACAACTACGGCGGCAATTTGCGGCTGACGTGGCGCCTGGGCGATGTGACGCTGCATTCGGTGACCGGCTACGAGACGGTGCGGGTCTATAGCCGTGGCGATGTCGATGGCGGTTATGGCGCGGTGTATGCGCCGCCGTCAGGACCGGGACTGATTCCGTTTGTGGTCGAATCGGCGGATGGCACCAAGGGGCACCACCAGCTCACGCAGGAACTGCGGCTGGAGTCCGACGTGGCGCAGGCGTTCAAATGGCAGGCCGGCCTGTTCTACTTCGATGAGAAATACCAGATCGATAGCTACAGCTACGATACGCTGGGCGGAGGCGCGCTCACGTCGGACATCCGCTCGCACCAGAAGAACGACGCCTACGCGGTATTCGGCTCCATCAACTACGATATCAGCCCGCGTTTCAACCTGCGCGCCGGCCTGCGCTACACGCGTGACAACAAGGATCTGAACACGGAACCGGACAACAAGCCGGGCGGCGGCTCCGATATCGATGCGTCTGCCGGCCTGGCCACCAGCACTAGCGTCTCCAAGGTCAACTGGGATATCAGCGGCGTGTACAAGCTGAATCAGGCCGCCAACGTGTACGGCCGCGTCGCCACCGGCTTCCGTGGCGCGACCATCCAGCCAGCGGCGTCGTTCAATCCGATGTCGGTGGCGCGGCCGGAAACCATCACTTCCTATGAAGTCGGCTTCAAGACTGACCTGCTGGATCGCCGCGCGCGCCTGAGCTTCGATGTCTATAGCTACACGGTCAAGGATCTGCAGCTGACGGCGGTGGGTGGCACCTCCAATTCCGCCATCCTGCTGAACGCCGACCGTAGCGCCGGGCGAGGCGCGGAGCTTGACCTGGACGCCTACCTAACCGAGAACCTGTTGTGGAGCTTCGGCGGCAGCTACAACTACACCCGGATCAAGGATGCCGGGCTGACGGTCGGCGCCTGCGCCGCCTGCACGCTGCTCAATCCCACCATCGTCACGGGCGCCGGCGTCACGCTGGTGCGCATCGACGGTAATCCGCTGCCGCAGGCGCCGCGCTGGAGCGCCAACACCTCGCTCAAGTACAGCCACGCGGTTGGCAATGGCGAGTGGTACGTCTACACCGACTGGGTCTATCGCAGCGCGGTCAACTTCACCTTGTACCGTTCGGCGGAGTTTGTCGGAAAACCCTTGTTGACAGGCGGTTTGCGGCTCGGGTACAAGTGGGATAACGATCGTAACGAAGTGGCGCTTTTCGGCCGCAATATCACCAATCGCGTCCAGCTGGTGGGCGGGATTGATTTCAATAACCTGACTGGTTTTGTCAATGATAACAATCCGCGTATCTTTGGCATCCAGGCCAGCCGCCGTTTCTGAACCTGACGGCTATACAGGACCGACCGCATGAGTGATTTTCTGCATTTTCCGCAAGGACGCCCGTTTGATCTGCTGGCCTTTGGTGACCCGAATATCGACCTGCTGTTCACGGTCGACCGGGCGCCACGAGCCGACCAGAAGGTACTGGGACGCCGCCTGCCACCATACGCCGGCGGCACGGTAGCCAACGTGGCGTGCGCCGCCTGCCTGCTGGGCCGGCCGACGCTGGCCTACGGGCGCATCTCCGATGACGGCGAGGGCGAGTTTCTGCGCCGCGAGTACGAGCGGTTTGGCGTCTTCACCAGCCACTTGCGGGTGGTGCCTGGTGCCACATCGCCGACGGCGCTGATCATTATCGAGGCCAATGGCGAGAAGGCACTGGTGTATTCGCCCATGCCCGGACCGACGCTGCATGCGGAGTCGTTTGCGGCGGCGCTGGCGCAAAGCCGGCTGCTGTATGCGATGCCCTACAACTTGCCGGAGTTCGAGCAGTTGCACGCGCTGGCGCGCACCGCCGGCGTGCCGCTGGCGATCGACATCGAGACCGCGATGGTGCCGGACCGCGCGCATCTGCACCGCCTGTTGTCGCTGTGCGACCTGGCCTTCATGAACGACACCACCTACCGCGCGATTCTCGGCACCGCGCCGCAGGAGGAGGGCATGGCAAGCCTGCTGGAGTTTGGTGCGCGCATGCTGGTCATCAGCTGTGGTGCGCGCGGCGCCATGCTGATCACGCGCGACCAAGCCATCACCCAGCCGGCGTTTACCGCCGAAGTGGTGGACAGTACCGGCGCGGGCGACAGCTTCAATGGCGCTTTCCTGGCCGCGCTGCTGGAAGGGCTTCCTTTGGAAGACGCGCTGCGTTTCGCCTGCGCGGCCGGTAGTATCGCCGTCACCGCCACTGGTGCGCGCTCGGCGCTGCCGACGCGGGAGCAAGTGGCGACCCAGTTGCAACGCGCCTGAACCTCACATACAAGGAAGCCGCATGAATTTTGTTGAATGGGCCGACCGCTATTTCCAGCTCAGCGCGCGCGGCACCACGCCAGCGCGCGAGGCGGTCGCCGGCTGCACCACCTTTGCCGCCATGAGCTACATCCTGGTGGTCAATCCGCTGATATTGTCCGGGGCGGGCATGGACCGCAATGGCCTGTTCCTGGCCACCATTGTCTCGGCCATGGTAGCCACGCTGGTGATGGCCTTGTGGGCCAACCTGCCGATCGCGCTGGCGCCGGGCATGGGCACCAACATCGTGTTTGCCCAGGTGGTGGTGGGGCAGATGGGCGTGCCGTGGCAGACCGGCCTGGCAATGGTGCTGCTTAACGCCTTGGTGTTCCTGGTGCTGTCGCTGACCAAATGGCGCGCGCGCATCGTCGCCGCCTTCCCGGAGCCGGTGAAGCTGGGCATGCAGTGCTCGATCGGCGTGTTCATCGCCTGGCTGGGTTTGCGCAGCGGCGGCCTGCTGGTGGCCGATGCCGGTTCGCTGGTGGGGTTTTCGCGCCTGCATGACGGTGGCGCATGGCTGACGCTGGGCGGAATCCTGCTGACCGCCATGCTGCTGGTACGGCGCGTGCCCTGCGCCTTTCTGCTAACGATGCTGGCCGTGAGTGTGCTGGGGGTGTTCGTTACCGGCGCCGATGGCCGTTCGCTGACGACGCTGCCGTCCAGCTGGATCGGCCTGCCGGTGTTCACTGGCCAGCTATTGTTCGCGCTGGACTTCCGTGGCTTTGCCTCGCACTTCATGCTGCTGTTGCCGGTGACGCTGTATTTTCTGCTGATCGAATTTTTCGCCGGCACCGCTACAATGTTCGGCGTGATCCGCAGCGCCGGCCTGCTGCAACCGAACGGCGACCTGCCGCGTGCGCGGGCGGCCTTCGCGGCGGATGCGCTGGGCAGCGTGATCGGCGCCGCCGCAGGAACGTCGACCGTCACGGCTTACGTTGAATCGGTGGCTGGTGTGGAAGCCGGCGCGCGCACCGGCTTGAGCGGCGTGGTGGTGGCCGCGCTGTTCGGCCTGGCGCTGCTGTGCGGGCAGTTGTTGACGGCGATTCCCGCCTGCGCCACCGCGCCGGTACTGGTGATGGTCGGCCTGTGCATGCTCGATGGCCTGCGCGACCTCGATACCAGCGTGCCGGAAAATTATCTGCCGCCGCTGCTGATGTTGCTGGTCACCGCGTGCAGCGCCGACTTGATGGTGGCGCTGGCGCTGGGCTGCTTCATCTACACGCTGATGCTGCTGGCGCGGCGCCGTTGGCCGGGCGCCATGGTGATCGGGCTGGACGCGGTGTTCGTGCTGTACCTCGCGCTGCGCGGCCATATCGGCTGATGGGCCGAGGCCAGCGCGCCGCGTCAGCCGGCGCTACCCTTGCTGATGCGGGTCTTGTAGCGATAGGGTGGTACGTACTTCATTTCGCAGTATTCGACCGGTTCGCGCCGGTCGGACAGCATCACGCGTTCACACAGCAGCAGCGGCGCGCCCAGCGTCACGCCCAGCAGCGCCACATCTTCCGCCTGGGCCGCCACCGCGCCCACGCTCTCCAGACTCTCCGACGGCTTGATGCCGAACTTGTCGATCAGGATGCGGTACAGCGAGCCGACTTGTTCCAGCTCCTTCTGCGTCAGTTGCGCGCCTTCCGGCAGCCGCAAGAACGATTCCTGCAAACCGATAGGCTTGTTGTTCATCAGGCGTACGCGTTTGATGCGCAGCAGCGGTTCGTCCGGCTGCATGTGCAGCAGGCTGGCAATTGCCATGTTGGCCGCCACGGTTTCCATGCTGAGGATGGTCTGTCCCGGCACGCCGCCGCGCTTGATGGTGTCGTCGGTGAAGCTGTCAAGGAAGCGCGACATCTGGCGCACCGATTCCGGCGCGGCAAAGGTGCCGCGTCCATGGTCGCTGTACAGCAGGCCCTGTTCTTCCAGCAGACGGATCGCCTTGCGCACCGTGTCGCGGCTGACCTGGTAGGTGATCGCCAGCTCGCGCTCGGCCGGCATCGGCTCCTTGGCGCCGATTTTCCCGGACGCCATCAGCTGCTTAAGTGTCTCGGCCAGTTGCTGGTACAGCGGCACGGTGGTCTTGGTGGATCGCATTGTGTTTACCTGCTGGTGATCGTGATGGCCGTATTGTAACGAAATGATTTCCACCCCGGTGAAATATGACAGTTCGATTAAGTAGGTACGTACCTTTGAATTAAATTATTTATTGATGTCTATTTCATGGCACATCAGAATTTTTTGCTTTGAATATTGGTACGTACCATTGTAGTATTGTTGACTACATCAACAGGTGCGCAGGCATCGACTATCCATCACAGGGGAACTTATGTATTCAAAATTGGGTGTGATCGCGGCAGGATCGGTGGCGGTGTTGCAATGCGGTGTGCAGGCGCAAGCGCAGGAAACTGGGGAGACTGTGCCGACCGTGGTGCAGGTCACCGGCCAGGTGCTGGGCAAGGGCGAGGCGCGCGCCAACAGCGTGATTGACCAGGCGGTGATCGCCGAACAGCCGGCGGGCCTCGATCCGCTCAAGCTGCTGGCGCGTGTGCCGGGCATGCAGGTCAGTTCCAGCGATGCGCTGACCGGCAGTTTTTCGATGCGCCTCTCGATGCGCGGTTTTAACAAGGAGCAGATCGGCATTTCCATCGACGGTATTCCGAACGGTTCGACCCTGTCGAACGGCGGCACCATGCCGAACCGTCTGCTCGATCCAGCCAACTTGATACGCGTCGACGCGTCGCAAACCGCCGGCGACCTAGGCACGCCGTCGAACCAGGCGCTGGGCGGCTACATCGATTTCAAGACGCGCGATCCGTCCACGGGACGCGGCGGCGAGGTGGAACTGTCGACCGGCAGCTTTGGCTATCAACGCGGCTTCGTGCGGGTCGATACTGGCAAGTCGGCGTCTGGCACCAGCGCCTATCTCGATTATTCGCATGAATATGTGCGCACCTGGCCGGGCGACGAATCCGGTCGCAATACCCGCCGCCACATCGATGCGCGTGTGCTGCAGGATCTGGGCGGCGGTTCCAGTCTTCGCGCCACCGTCAGCTACAACAAGTTCAGCGACAACGACTACGACGCGGTGGCCTTGCTGGCCGCATCGTCGAAGCTGTACAAGGCCACTTTCTACGGCGACCCGACCACCGACGGCCTGACCGACCATTGGACCGGCAATCCCGCCATCGACCAGAACTATCGCGGCACGCGCGGGATCAACAGCGAAGACACGTTGATGCACATCGACTGGACCCAGCGTTTCGGCGACAGCGGCAAGCTGACGGTCAAGCCGTACTGGCACAAGCAGGACGGCAATGGCTGGTTCTACGTGCCTTACGTGCAGTTGCCCAGCAATGGCCTGGTCTACAGTCCTGTAGCGGCGGGGGGCAGGCCGACCGCCGTGGTGCAGGAGTGCTACCAGAACCAGTATCAGCGCACCGCCAACGGCGCCCTGATTCCGGTCAGCGCGATCAGCTATCCGTCCGGGTCCAGCAGCGCGTCGCTGGCCAACGCAGGCTGCCCGGCGGCGGCAAAGTATACAATGAATCCCGTCGCGCAGTGGGGCGCGCGCGAAGCCAGCACACGCCGCAGCGACAACGCCATCGATCGCAAGGGCGCGTTGGCGGAAGTCTCCAGCATGCTGGGCGAGTACCAGCGCATCCGCGTCGGCGGCTGGGTGGAACGGACCACGCGCGACAAGGACCGCAACTGGTTCGCCGTAACCGATCCAACCGTCAGCGGCGCATTCGAGGACAGTGCGCTGTATTCGATCACGCAGGACCGTCACTATTCGGCCAACACCGCGATGGCCTACGTACAGGATAAAGTCAGCCTGATGGACAGCCGTTTGCAGTTGGACCTTGGCGCCACCTATCAGCGCTTCAAAGAGGACTATTCGTCGGCGGTGGAGTTCAACGGCGTGCGCACGCTGGAAGTCAGCTCGCGGCTGCTGCCCAAGCTGGCGGCGCTGTATCGCGTGAATGACGACTGGGAGGTGTTTGCTAGCGGTTCGAAGAACTTCAGCGCGATTCCCGACACGGTGTTCGAAGGCACGGCGGCGGTCGATTCGAAAAACGGCATCAGGCCGGAGACCTCTATCAATAAGGACATCGGCGTGCGTTGGACCAGCGACAACGGCTACGGCGCGGCGCTGACCGCCTACAAGATCGATTACCGCGACCGTATCTCGATCCAGAACGGCAATCCGAACGGCGACATTTTCTCGCGCGACGCCACCACCACCTTTGCCAACCAGGGTGGCATCAGCTCGCAGGGCGTAGAGCTGACCTTGCGCGCCAGTGGCGACATCTACGAGCTGTATGCCAACGCTTCGTACAATGATGCACACTATGTCGGCGATACGCCTGCCGAAGGCATCAAGGCCAACGATCCGGTGCTGGGTGCACCGCGCCGCAGCGCCTTTGCGGAAGCCACCTGGAAGCCTTCGGAAGCCTGGCGTTTGACGGCCAACGCGCATTATGTCGGCGAGGCGGCCGGCACCTATGGCGACGTGCCGAACACCGTCATCACCGGCGGCCCGGCGGTCTATCCACGCCAGTACATGCCGGCTTACACGTTGGTGGGCCTGAACTTCAGCTATAAACCGAGCGGCAGCCTGTTTGGCTACGGCAGCCGCACCGAGTTTGCCGTCAATGTCGATAACCTGTTCGATCGTCGTTATCTGGGCGGTGTCGGCGCGGAGCTGACCAGTTCCAATCCGCTGATCACCGGGCGATATTTCCTGGGCAGCCCGCGCACCTTCTACGCAACTATGCGGGTGAAGTTTTGAGGCCAGGCCTTTTCTTCGGCATCGCGACGACGTTGTTGTTGTCGCTGGCGATGCCGGCCGCCGGCGCGGAGCAGGCGCGGTTACGCTTGATCGGCGAGCAGCGCATTCCGCACCGGCTGGTGTTCGACGGTACGGTGGTGGGCGGCCTGTCCGGCATCGATTACGATTCACGCTCCAACACCTGGGTGATGGCCAGCGACGACCGCTCGGAATTCAGTCCGGCGCGGTTCTACAGGGCGCGCTTGGACTATGATGCGGCGCAGTTCCGGGCGGTCAAGCTGGAGGCGGTGCATCTGTTCCGCCAGACCGACGACAGCACTTATCTGGCCCAGGGTGGCGAGGTGGCGGATATCGAGGCGGTACGCGTCGATCCGACGGATGGCAGCATCTGGTATGCCAGCGAAGGCAGCGGCAAGTTGGGCCTGTCGCCGTTCGTGCGGCAGGCGGCTGCGGATGGCAGCTACCGCGCCACGTTGCCGATGCCGGAGTTGTTCAGGGACGATCCCGCGCATCAACGAGGCCCGCGCGACAACCTCAGTTTTGAAGGACTGTCGTTCGCGCAGGACGGGCGGTCGCTGTGGCTGGGCATGGAGGCGCCGCTGTATCAGGACGGTCCGGCGGCGACGCCGGAGCATGGAGCGGTGAGCCGCTTCACGCAGTTAGACCGCAGCGGCAAGGTGCTGGCGCAATACGCCTATCCGGTGGATCGCGTGCAGGGTGTGCCGGCGGCCAGACGTTTCGGAGACAACGGCGTGTCCGAGATTCTGGTGCTAGATACCCTCCATTTGCTGGCACTGGAACGCTCTGGTGTACAGGATGCGGCCGGCCATTTCGTTTTCCATATCCGCCTGTACATAGTGGAGCTGGACGGCGCCACCGACATCGTCGGCTATCCGTCGCTGGCGGGCGCGGACTACCACCCGTTGCGCAAGCGGCTGATACTAAACTTTGATTCGGCAGGTCTGGAAAAGGTCGACAACCTGGAAGGCATGAGCTGGGGGCCGCTGCTTCCCAACGGCCACCGCAGTTTGGTGCTTGTATCGGACGATAACTTCAGTGATGACGAGGTTACGCAGTTGCTGGCATTCGAGCTGTTGCCAGCGTCGGATTAAATCTCCAGTACGAGTCGGCCGGGCGGGGCGGCCCATGGCACGCAGGTGCGTGTGCTCGGCAACGTGCACACTCTTTCACAAACTAGAGGTATCCGGGCACTATAGCAGTGGCGGCTGCCATCCATCGTGGCTGACATCGGGTAATACATCATCACTGGAAATGAGATAAACACTGGCCTGCCATATCGCTGCTACGTGGGGTGCCTAAAAGAATTCGGATGCTCAAGTCCCCCATACGTGTCGGAAATTGCTTTGACTGAGCATGATCGCACAGCCCTGATCGCAGACGGTGCGACGTTCGCAATATCGTTAAGGCATATGTGGTTCACTCCTCCCTCCGTTCAAACTAATTGAAAGCCCTCCGTCGGTGAGATGGCCCTTGGCGTGTACAACTTTAGTACGGGGCGTTCTTGCGGACGGCCCTCTTGGCAACGGAGCAATAACCAAACTGAAATCCTGAACCCGTGTTACGTTAATTTTCGACTTTATTTACAGAGGGACAAGCTAGAGCGATTCGCGAGCTACTTATTTTTCGACTTTAACGCGTTGGGGGCAAGGCATTTTGGATGCCTATGCCCCTGAGGTTATTTTCGACTCTATTTGGCTGGATTATCAGAAGCGGTTCGCTGGCAAGTTCTTGAGATTGGCCACACGTTCCCCGCCCTCGCGTGGCCGAACCGCCGCGTTTTCCAGTGCCTGCGGGGCTGACCCGGCTGACCTCAGCGCGCCGTCCAGGTGACCGTTTGCGCTAACGAACGCTGCACATGCCAATACCCCCGCCATACGGTCTGCTCTCGCCCCGGCATCCAGCAGCAACTGACACCCAATCCGCACCATTCGCACCCAACCCAGGTCGATTCGTCGCATCGTCTACCGCCAGCCCCGCCCACGGCCCACTATACGTCCATCGCACACAGCGACCAGACAAACACAGACCACCAGGGAGAACAACCGTGAAGCAGTTTCTGAAAATGGCAGTGATGGCAGCAGTAATCGGCAGCAGCAGCGTGGGCGCCGCCCAGGCCGCAGACCTTACCGTGGAAGTAACCGGCCTGACTAACCCCAACGCCCAGGGCACCAAAGGCCAGGTACTGGTCGCCGTCTACAACCGTGCCGAAGATTTCCTCAAAAAGCCCATGCGCGCCACTGCCGCTGCCAACAATGGCGGTGCAGTGCGCGTGGTGGTGGCCGATCTGCCACCGGGCGACTATGCGCTCAGCGTTTTCCTCGACGCCAATGGCAACGGCAAGCTCGATACCAACCCTATCGGCATGCCGCTCGAGCCGTATGGCTTCAGTAACGACGCCAGCGGCAATTATGGTCCGCCGAGCTTCAAGGCCGCTACCGTGCAGCTGCCTGCCGGCGGCGCGCTCACCACCGTCACTTTGCGTTAAGCGGAGGCGGACATGGACAGGCGAGATTTCTTGCGCAGTATGGCAGCCGGCGGCGCTGCGCTGGCCTTGCCCGGCTGGGCGCGTGCCGACGATACCAGCGTGGCTTACCGGGCCAACCTGCCGGGCAAGCCGCGACTGGCGGCGCTCGCCGGCAGCGCCAGCGCGCAGTTGCAGGGAGTGGCCAGGGTTGAGGGTAAATGGCCGCTGGAGCTGTCCGGCGCCTTCTATCGCAACGGGCCGGCGCGTTTTGAGCTCGGTGGCGAGCGCTATCACCACTGGTTTGATGGCGACGGCATGATCCAGGCCTGGCATATCGATGCTGGCCGCGTACGCCACGAGGCCAGTTTTGTGCGCACCCAAAAATACCTCGAGGAGTCGGCCGCCGGCCAGTTTCTGTATCCCGCTTTTGACACGCCGATTGCACGCCGCCCGGTGCGCAACAACGATACCCTCAATACCGCCAATACCAATCTGGTGCCGCACGCGGGCAAGCTGTATGCGCTGTGGGAGGGCGGCTCGGCCACCGAGATCGATCCGTCCGGCCTGGCGACGCGCGGTATCAAGACCTGGCGCGACGACCTGGCTGCCATGCCGTTTTCCGCCCATCCCAAGATGACGCCCGATGGCGTGCTGTGGAATTTTGGCGTGGTGCCGGGTGCCGACAAGCTGCTGCTGTGGCGTGTCGATCCTGATGGCAGCCTCGGCAAATTCGGCATGATCAGCGTGCCGCAACTGCCCATCGTCCACGATTTCGTGGTGACGGCGCGCTACATGGTGTTCTTGCTGCCGCCGTTCGATTTTCACAAAACCGCCGAATCGACCTACCTGGGCGCCCAGGTCTGGAACGGCAACCGTCCCATGCGTGCGGTGGTGGTGGACCGCAGCGACTTCAGCCTGCGCCGGGTGGTGGAAATGCCGGCCGGGATGGTGTTCCACTGCGGGAATGGCTGGGATGACGGCGACACCATCCGCTTTGACGCCTGCATCACCGCCGACGACAGCCGCATCCGCGTACTGGGCGGCTTCATGCGCGGCGAAACCTGGCGCCAGCAAGGTACCAGCAGCCTGCTGATCACGCTCGACCTGGCGCGCGGCATGGCGCGCAGCGAAGCTGTATTGGCCGGTACCGAGTTCCCGCGCGTGGCAGACGCCGACGTCGGCCAGCGCTACCGCCAGCTGTTTGTCACGACCGGCGCCACCGGCGGCGAATTCGGCATGACCGGCGTGGCCCGCATCGATGTGGAGAGTGGCCGGGTGGACCGCTACGACTATGGCAAGGACTGGGTGGTGGAAGAACACATACCGGTCGCCAAGGCTTCGGGCAAGGGCCAGTGGCTGCTGGGCGCGTCGTACGACGTGCAGCAGCGCCAGACCGTGCTGGCCGTGTTCGATGGTGAGCGCATCAGCCAGGGGCCGGTGGCCACGGCGCGTCTGCCATACGCGGCGCCGCTTTGCCTGCATGGTAATTTTCTCGCTTCCTAAGCTTGCCACCAGTCCTTGCAACTACTTGACGATCTGAATAGACTGCTGCCATGAACAACACTAGCGATACCGACGCCTCCAGCGCTACCTCCAGAGTGCGCCGCGGCCATCCCCTGGAACTGATACCGTTCTTCCGCCGCTGGCAGCCGTCGCTGCTGCGCGATCTGGTGTACACGATGATCTGGGGCCTGGGATTTTGCCTGTTCTTCTTCGCGCTGTATGCTTCCGAAACCCCGCGCCATCGGATGGGCGCGCAGTTGTGGAACACCTTTGTCATTTCGATGAGCATCGCGTTTACCATTCATGGCCTCTACGCGCTGGCCGGGTCGCTGTTGTGCGCCCGGTTGCAGGCGGGGCCGGGCTGGTGGCGCACGGTGTACAACCTGGTGGTGCCGGTGGTGGGGGTGTTCGCCGGTTTCATGATCGGTATTGCACTGATCAATCCGCGCGCCACGCTGTATAACATCCTCACCCCCGGCCTCAGCCTCAGTATTGTCGTGATTTCGGTGGTGGTGGCCTGCGTGCTGCTGTTTGCCTACCGCATGCGCGAACGCGAGCTGCAGGACAGGGAGCGCCTGGCGCAGGAGCAGCAGCGCTTGCAGGAGGCGGAACGGCGCGCACTGGCGGCGCAGCTGCGCATGTTGCAGGCGCAGATCGAGCCGCATTTTTTGTATAACACGCTGGCCAACGCCGTCGGCCTGATCGGCCCGTCGCCCGAGCGCGCCCGCCTGCTGCTCGAACACCTGATCGAGTATCTGCGTGCCACGCTGGCGGCCAGCCGCCATAGCGACGCGCCGCTGCAAGGCGAGATCAACACCATCACTGCCTACCTCGAACTGATGAAGCTGCGCATGGGCGAGCGGCTGCGTTACCGCATCGATCTCAGCACCGAAGCGGCGCAGGTGCCGATGCCGCCGATGCTGCTGCAGCCGTTGGTGGAAAACGCCATCAGCCATGGCCTCGAGCCTAAAATCGATGGTGGTGAAATCGCCGTGGCGGCGCACATCGAGGCAGGGCGTCTGTGCATCGCCGTCAGCGACACCGGCGTCGGTTTCCAGCGCAGCACGTCCAGCAAGGTCGGTGGCGGTGTCGGGCTGTCCAACCTGCGCGAACGGATGGCCGTGTTGTATGGTGATGCCGGCAGCATGGACATTATCGACAATGCCGCCGGCGGCGTCAGCGTGACCTTGCGCATTCCTCTATCCACCAGCAACCCCGGCGGGCCCGAGACGCGCGCCACGGAGACTTGATGCATACTGCAATCATTGCCGATGACGAGCCGGTGCTCGTTGAATTTTTAAAAACTGAGCTGGCGCAGTTGTGGCCAGAGTTGACGATTGTCGCGGTGGCCGGCAACGGCATCGAAGCGCTGCGCCTGATCGACGAACTGGCGCCGTCGATTGCCTTCCTCGATATCCGCATGCCCGGCATGACCGGGCTGGAAGTGGCCAGCCGCCTGCAGCACAGCGCCAGCGCGCCGCACGTGGTGTTTGTCACCGCTTACGACCAGTACGCGGTGGAAGCGTTTGAGCGCGAGGCCGTCGATTACCTGCTCAAGCCGCCCACGCGCGAACGACTGGGCCGCACCGCGAGCAAGCTGCGTCGCCAGCTTGCCGACGCCAATCCCGCTGTGACTGCACCCGCAGCCGACCTGCTGGCGCGGCTGGCTGCCGTGATGACGCAGGCCCAGCAGCCAGCGGCGCCGCGCCTGGAATGGATACGCGCCGCCCATGGTGCGCAGGGCCAGGAAACGCGTATGATCGCGATTGACGAAGTGATTTATTTTGAGGCCAACGTCAAGTATGTATCGGTGTTTACGGCCACCGGCGAGTCGCTGATCCGTACGCCGCTCAAGGAACTGGTTGATGGACTCGATCCCGGCCGCTTCTGGCAGGTGCATCGCGGCACCGTGGTGGCCGCCAAGCATATCGCCGGCACCACGCGCGATTTTCGCGGCCGCACGCTGGTCAAGCTCAAGGGGCGGCCGGAAGAGCTGGTAGTCAGCCGCGCCTATCTGCATTTGTTCAAGCAGATGTAAGGCGGGATTTTTTATTGAAAGAGAACAGCGATGTGCGTCAACTATCTTACCATCAGCCCGCAATTGTCGTTCGACTGGTTTCGCACGCCGCTGGAAATGACGGAAGACTGGCGCGAAGAAATCTACCGCGACTACCAGGCGCCGTTCATCGTCCACGACCAGCACGGCCAGCGCCGCGCGCTGCTGGGCAGCTATGGCTTTGTGCCGCAGCGTCACCGGCCGTTTAAAAAACTCACCATCGAAGAACAGCGCGCATTGGCCGGCGGCCAGCACGTGCGGCCCAAACGCATCGCCATGGACACCATGAATGCCCGCGCCGAAGAAGTGGGCAGCAAGGTCAGTTACCAGCGCTTCTGGCGCGAGCAGCAGCTGTGCATCGTGCCGGCGCTGGCGGTGTTCGAGCCGAACTGGGAAAGCGGCAAGCACGAACGCTGGGCCCTGCGCCTGGCCAGCGGCGAACCGTTCGGCATGCCCGGCATGTGGCGCAGCTGGGAAGAAGACGACGGTTCGCTGGCGTATTCCTTCACCCACTTCACGCTTAACGCCAACCACCACCCGCTGCTGCGGCGCTTTCACGCCGACGAAGAAAAACGCGGCGTCGCTATCCTGCGCCCCGAACATTACGACGACTGGCTCAGCTCCCGCAACCCCGAGTTTGCCCGTGCGTTGATTGGTCTGTACCCGGCAGACCAGTTGCAAGCCGGTCCGGCGCCTAAAGCGGCTCCAGGCAAGGCCGGCCCGCAAGACGCAGCGGTGCAAACTGCGCCAGGCGTGCAGGCGGAGTTGTTCTGATCCACCAGCGTGTCCAGCTGGTGCGCCTACATCACCTTGCCGCCGTACTGTGGTAGCGCCTGGTCGCGCTCCGCGACCAGAACCGCGATGGTGAGTGTTACGATGATGATCAGCAGGACCATGCTGGCGACACGCCTGCCAACCGGCTTGCCCGTGGCAGCCAGCTTTTCTGAATTGCGAAGACCCATAGTTTTGGAATATATTTTATTTTATTCATCTATTGTGTTCCTTAAGCAACTAAGAGTCAAGTTTTTGATCGGGGCCCTGGGCCGGCTTTTGCGACGGTGATGGGCTAAGGCATGTTCTGCCCCTACAGCTCGATCAGCAGCCGGTATTGCTTCAATCAAGCTTGAGCGCCCGCGCCACATCATCCCAGGCCACGTACTTGAAGTTCTGCGGCCCGTCCGGCAGGCGCTTGTAGCCGTCCTGGATCACGATCATGCCGTTGGCGTACGGGCCGCCAAAGTTGGCTGAGCTCACTTCAAGCCCATCGGTTTCCGAGGTGCCGTCGATGCCGGCGGCCAGGTTGTAGCCGACGCGGAAGCTGCCGCGTACCTTGTAGGGTGCGCGGGCATCGAGCACCAGGTAGCTGTTGTCGCCCTGGCTCGAGATCACCAGGTAATCGGCTTTGGCGCCGTGGTACAGCCCCATGCCTTCAACGTCGGCCACCAGTTGCGGGCCGACCGGCATGATCATCTCCAGCTTGGCCGGGGCGTTGCCGGCGGCTGCCACGGTCCATACGCCGCGCCTTTCTTCGCCGAGGAACAGGCGCTGGTTGCGGTCATCGACCACGCAGCCTTCTGGCTGGGTATCGACCTTGAAGCGGCGCAGCAGCTTGCCGCTGACGTTTTTGCCGTCGGCGCCGGCTTCGATGCGGTATTGCAGGAAGGTGCCGTCCTTGTCGTTGATAAACGCCTCGACGCCGCCATCGGCCGGGCGGTACAAGCACATGCCGTAGATGTTCTTCAGGCCGGTCGGGAAGGCGCCGGCCGTGGTCACCGTACCTTGGGCGTCGATGGTGAATACCATCACGCTGTTGTCGTCGCGCTGGGTAGCGATGGCCACGTCGCGCTGGCGTCCGCCCAGGCGCACATTCTGGCGCACATCGACATTGTTCAGGCGGCCCACTTCCAGCAGCTGCAATTGCTTGCCTTGCAGGTCGTACACCAGCAAACCCTGCTTCTTGTTGGTGCCGAGTATGCGCGCGCCGCCCGGCTTCGATGGATGGCGCCAGATGGCCGGGTCGTCGGCGGCGTCGCCCTGGCGCGCTACCGGTTCGGTCTGGCCGAGGGGCAGCACGATGGGCTTGATGTCGGCTTGGTCCGGCGCGGTTTTCGGCTTGTCCGGATCTACCGCTGCGCGGTGCGGTGCGCCTTCGGCGTCGGCGTTGTAGGCCCACAGGCCGGCGTCTTCTTCCTTGACCAGCAACTGGTGGCGGGCATCGTCGCCATGGCAGTGTTCGCTGTTCGGCGGCAGCGCCAGCTTGCGTACTTGCAGGCGCAGATCGCCCTGCATCACCCATTGCTCGGCCTGGCCATCTTTGGCGATCATGAACACATGATCGAGTTGCTGGGCGTCGCGGTACAGGCAGGCTGATTCGATGCCGAACGGCGGGGCAGGGAAGGGCGCTTGCGCACTCAAAGTGCCAGCGCGGGTATCGACCAGGATGGGCAGGACGTGTTCCTGGTTGGCGTCGACGATGACGGCCAGCGTGTTGTTGCCCAGTTGCCGGGTATCGAGATGTTTGGCGCGTACTTTCAGGCTGGCGCGTTCGCGGCCATCGGCAGCGAGCAGGCGCACGGTGTTCTTGTCGAGGACCAGGCGGTTGCCGTCGGGCAGGGTGGCGCTTTCTTCGGCGCTGGCTGCGGGGGGGAGGGTGGCCAAGGTGGCTAGAATAGTGGTGGTGATCAGGTGTTTCTTCATGGTGTACAGGCTATGCATGCTCGGTATGGATCCCCGCTTTCGCGGGGATGACGGTTTCCTGGGCGGGGGCTTGGTCAGAAAACACTGACCTTCAGGCCCAGCTTGTAGGTGCGGCCGTATTGTTCGTATTGGGCGTTGTAACGCTTGCTGCCGAGGTAAGTGTAGTATTTTTCATTGTTCAGGTTGGCTGCTTCAAAGTTCAGTTGCACTTGCTTGCTCAACTGGTAAGACAGTGAAAAATCGACCTGCTTCTGGCTGTCCACCACGCGGTCCTGTGTGCCGTCGAGGATGTCGTCGCCCATTTCCAGCAGGTAGGGCGACTTGTAGTTGACGGCCACGCGGGTGGACAGCGGCCCTTGTTCGTAGCCCAGCATCAGATTCATCACGCGGTTCGACTGGCCGGGCAGCTTGATGCTGCGGGCCAGCATGCGGCCGGCGGCGCTGTCGTAGCGGGCAACGTTGGCATCGGAGTGGGTCAGGCTGCCGTTGGCGCCGAGAATCAGGCGGTTGAATGGCGCCGGCAACATGCGCAGCGGCTGCATGTACGACAGCTCGATACCCTTGACGCTGGCCTTGTCGCCGTTGGCGTAGGTAATCGCCGAACTGTAATTGGCCCAGGCGCCGCTGCCGGCCAGGTTGGTGGTGTAGGTAAAGTTCTTGATATCCTTGTGGAACACGTAGGCCGATACGGCGCCGTCGTCACCGAGCACGCGTTCCACGCCGAGATCGAGGTTGGTCGATTTCAACGGCGCCAGGTCGGGGTTGCCGATGGTCGCTTCGGTATCGCTGGCCTGGCTGATACTCGGTTTTAGCTGGTCAAAGTTGGCGCGCACCACCGAGTGGGTCCAGGCGCCGCGCACGCTGGTTTTGTCGTCCAGGTCGTAACGCGCCTGCAGCGTCGGCAGCCAGTTGGTGTATGAGCGCTGGCGCTGCACCGGGGCGATGGTTGCTGCTTCTTCATCCACGCGGGCGCCGGACGCTTCAAAACGCGTGTGCTCTGCGCGCACGCCCGCCAGCAAGTGCCAGGCGTCGATGTCATAGCTGTGCTGCAGGTAGGCGGCGTCGATGTCTTCCTTGATGCCGTAGTCGTCGATGCTGGAATCGGCCAGCGAGCGGGCGTTGCTGCGGTTCAGGCCCGCTGCCAGGCGGCGGATGGCGGCCGGGTCAATCGCCTTGCCGATGCGGCCCAGCTGGTAATCGAGTTCGCTGCCGCTGACGTAGTCGCGCAGTTCGGTGCTGGCGCCGTTCAACTGGCTGCTGCTGAATGACCACAGCTCGGTGTTGTTGTCTTTCTCGCGGCGGCTCAGTTTGGCGCCAAATTTCAGCTTGCCCGTGCCTTCGCCCAGGTCGTACTTGCGCCCCAGATCCAGGCGCAGATGGTGTTCCTTGTCTTCGGCCTGGCCCTGTTTCAGCGTGAGCGAATTGAGGCGGTAGTTGGCGGCGTCGTACAGGCCGTCCGGGCCGGTCAGGCGCGGGATTTCGCTGTTGACAAAGCCGACGCCGGTAAAATTGCTGCGGCCACGGAAGCGCGCATCGTTGATCGACTCGGGCGCATCGTCCTTGGCGCGGCTCACGCCGCCCGACGCTTCCAGCTTCCAGCGGTCCCATTTGTGTTCGGCGCCGGCCACCACCGAGGTGATAGTTTGCGTGTACTTGCGCTGGCGCAGGCGGCGTTCGCCGCGCGCGGTGGCGGTGGCGCCTTCGGCCAGGCCGCCGCCGCTCACATTGCTGATGGTCAGGCGGTCGCGTACTTCATCGTCGCTGAAGTCGCTGATAAAGCTGCGCAGGTAAAACTTGCTTTGCGCATCGGCGTGGTAATCGAGGTTGAGCGCGGCGGCGCGGCGTTCGCGCGTGGGCTGGTAGTCGCGCAGATCAAGGCCGGTCAGCCGGCCATTGCTCCAGGCGCCGCCGGTTTCCACGTTGTCGGAAGCAAATTCGCGCTTTTCATAACTGAGGCCACCGGCCACACCGAGTTTGCCATCCATGAAGCGGTCGGCAAACAGCACGCTGGCGTTGGGGCTGGTCTTGCCCAGGTTCTGGTCGCGGCTGGCGCCGATGCTGCCTGACAGCAGCTTGCCCGGCAAGTCGAAGGCGGACAGGGTTTTCACTTCCACGGTGCCGCCCAGCGAGTTGGCGTCCTGGTCAGGCGTCAGGGTTTTGCTCACTTCCAGCGAGCGGATCAGGCCGGCCGGCAGCACGTCGAGCGCCACGGCGCGGCGGCCCGCTTCGGGCGAGGGCACCAGCGCGCCGTTGATGGTGACGGCGTTGAGGTCGGGACCGAGACCGCGTACGCTGACGTAGCGGCCTTCGCCCTGGTCGCGCTGCACGGCAACGCCCGGCAGACGCGCCAGCGCTTCGGCGGCATTCTTGTCGGGCAGGCCGCCGATATCGTCGCTGCTGATCACGCTGACGATATTGTCCGCTTTTTCCTGGGCGGCAATGGCGTTGCGCAGGCTCGAACGCTGGCCGGCGATGATCACGCTGTTGGCGCTGGCTGCCAGTGCTACGGCGCTGTTGCTGCTGTCGATGGGGGCGGCGTTCTGGGCGCCGGCCTGGCCGTAGGCGGCCAGCAGGGCCAGCACGCCGAGCGACAGGGCAGTGCGCCTGCTTGCGCGGCAAGCGTGGCCGGAGGGAGTAGTAAGAGTGTGGGCAGTGGTTGTCATGGGAGCGCAAGAGTAAGAACAATGAACGCTGCGGATTGTAGGCAGGCCATATGTCAGTTGCATGACAGTGGGAGCTGGCGACGGCCGTTTTGGCACGGGTAACGCCTGTAGCAGCGTTCAAATGAGCTTGATTGACCTGCCGCGCCGGGGCGTGGCTGCGCAGCCAGCGTTCATCGGGCGTCTGGCGTGAGCTGTTTGCACCCGCCTGCGAATTGGTGCTGCCAGCTGTGGCGTATCTGCCGCAGTCGGCGGTTTTTGTCGGAATGTCATCAAGCGGTCATCAAGCGTGGCTATGCTGCGAGCGCAGTAGCCACGTCTCTTATACGCCCATGCTGTCACTGCACCGCTCCACTCTGATCCTGTCCGCGCTGGCGCTGATTGCCTGCGTGTTTCTGTACGCCACGCTCGGTGTCAGCAAACCGTTCCACGCGTGGAAGTGGACCGATATCGTCAGCGAGGGCGGCACCGCCGTCATGGCCGGCAGCTGGGTGTTGTTTACGCTGAGCAGCCGGCCCGGCGGACTGGTCACCCGCTTGCTGGCCGGCGGGCTGGCGATGATCATGGTCGGCTCGTTTGCCGACTGCCTCGACGAATTTTTCGCCATCAGCAAAACCGCGCGCTGGGACCACTGGCTCGAGATGCTGGTGCCGCTGGGCATGTTGATGGTGACGCTGGGCATGTACTACTGGCGCCACGAGCAGTTTCGCCTGACCGAGCATCTGCAGAAGCGCGAACGGCTGTTTCGCGATCACCGCGCGTTCGACCGCATCACGCAACTGGCCAATGCCGACTACCTGCGCCGCCAGATCCGCCACGAGCAGGCGCATAGCCCGCAGCAGCCGTGTGCGCTGGTGCTGTTCGATATCGATGGCTTCCACCTGATCAACCGCGAGTTCGGCCAGCGCGAGGGCGACCGCGTATTGCAGGCGGTCGGTCATATGCTGCTGCTCAACCTGCGCAATGACGATCTGCTGTGCCGCTATGCCGGTGACCGCTTTGCCCTGCTGATGCCCGGCGCCAGCGCGGCCGAGGCCGAAGCACTGGCGCGTCACCTGGCCGCGATGGTGGGGCAGATGCGCCATCACGCTGCGCAAGGGCGCGTGCGCATCAGCCTGCGCCATGCCAGCGGTAGCGCTGCGGCCGGCATCGCGCCCGAGGTGCTGCTGTCCGAGTTGAGCCGTTCGCTGGCGCTGCAGGCCGAGCACAGCGCCGTCAGCGTGGCGCTGGCGTGAGCGCCTACCGGCAAATCGGCGAGCGCTGCATTCCGGCGCGCTACCAGCCGGCGCTGCTGATCGACTATGCGCGCAGCCAGGAGCTCGATGGCGATCCTCTCATCCTGCGCGGCAGCGGCCTCGATGGCTGGGATGTGCCGGCAGCCGGGCAGGTGCTCAGTGCCGCCGATTACCTGCAATTGCTGGCCAACGTGCTGCGCGCCTGCGACAGTGCCGACACCAGCTTCATGCTGGGCCAGCAGATGTTGCCCGGCCATTATGGCGCGCTCAGTCATGGCTTGTTGCAGGCACAGAATCTGCGCCAGGCCTTGCAGATTTTATGCCTGGGCCATGCGCGCCTGTGTCCGCTGCTCACGCCGCGCCTGCGCGAGGAGGGCGCACAGGCGGTGCTGTACTGGACCGATAGTTTCGGCGCGCCCAGCCAGTTGCCGGCGCTGGTGGAAATGCACATGACGGCGCTCACCTCGATGTGCCGCTGGCTGGCCGGCGAGCGCCTGCCGTGGCGCTATTGCATCAACCGCAGCGCCCCGGCGCATGTCGAGCAGCACCAAGCGCACCTGGGCAGTGATGTACGCTTCAATTGCCACCTCGATGCGATGCTGATCGACGCCGCCTGGCTGGACCGGCCATGGCCGCGCGGTAACGCCATGGCGGCAACCCTGGCCGTGCAGGCAGCGGCAAGCGATGAACCGGCGTTGACGCCGGGACTGCTGGCGGCGCTGTACGATTACCTGCTCGAACATATTCGGCTCGGGCCGACGCTGGAAGGCAGCGCGGCGGCATTCGGCGTCAGCCCGGCCACGCTGAAACGACATTTGGCGCGCCACGGCAGCCATTTCCAGGCCGAGCTGGACCAGGTGAGGGCGCATGTGGCGATCCATCTGTTCCAGATGCGCGGCTATGACAACGAAGCGGTGGCCCACTACCTGGGCTTCCACGACGCCACCAACTTCCGCCGCTCGTTCAAGCGCTGGACCGGGTTGGTGCCGAGTTTGCTCAGGGCGGCGTTGGCGTGGTCGTGATTGCTGGCTTTGACTCTGACTTTGGCTCCGGCGCAACCTCGTCCTTCACTCGATTGTCGTCGGGCCTGGCCGGTTCGGTGGGCATTGGCTCGGCTGGCACAGGCACAGGCTCCGGCTCCGGCTCCTCAGGCGCCGACTTCGGTATCTCGGGATCGCTATCCTGCGGCAACGCCCGGGCAGGCGGCTGTTCCATCGTCTGTGCCGGGTCTTGCTCCGATGCTGGCACTGGCACAGGCACGGCTTCCACCGGCACTGGCACAGGCTCCACAGGCGCCGGCGCCGGCGCCGGCGCCGCGGCCTTGGGCGCTGCCCCCCACAAAGGCACAGCGACGGGTAGTGAAAATGTTTTTTTAAAAGGG